>JAJXYR010000208.1 GCA_021780475.1 Pseudomonadota bacterium | reverse complement strand
CCGGTGCTCGACCTTGGCTCGAGGAATTTTCGCGATCCGCACGTATTCCGGGACCGGGCGACCGGACGCTGGATCCTGGCGGCGGTGCTCGCGACCCGGCACCAGGTGGCGATCTTCGATTCGCCCGACCTGATCCACTGGCGGCATCGCAGTGATTTTGGTCCTGCCGGCGCCGTGGACGGCGTATGGGAGTGCCCGGATTTGTTCGAACTGCCTGTTGCCGACGCCGCCGGGATGCGTCTGTGGGTGCTGAAGGTCGACGTGCAGAACAGCGGGCCGCCGGGCGGATCCGGCGCGCAATACTTTCTCGGGCATTTCGACGGCGGTCAATTCACATCGATCGAACCCGCCGGCTCGCCGCCACGTTGGGTCGACTACGGAGCGGACTTCTACGCCGCGACTTCCTGGGCGAACCTGCCGCACGGCGTCGATCGGCACCTGTGGATCGGGTGGATGAACAATTGGCGCTATGCCGCGGCGACGCCGACCTCACCGTGGCGCGGTCAGATGAGCCTGCCGCGGGAAGTCCAACTGAAATCCATTGCGAAGCGCATCACGCTCGTGCAACGGCCGGCGCGGGAATTGCGTGCGGCCCGGGCGCAGCACATTCAGGTCGCCGCGTGGACCTTGGACGACGCGCGGCGCACGCTCGCGCTTCCCGCGGGCGCGGGGGCGCTCGAGATCGACCTGCGTCTGCGTCCGCTCGGCGCGCGCCGCGCCGGCATCATCATCGGCACGGGCTCGGGCGCCCTCACCGAACAAACCGTGATCGGCTATGACGCCGGCAGCCGCGCGGTGTTCGTCGATCGGTCGCGGTCCGGGCGGCTCCCGAGCGCCGGGTTCGCGGCGCCCGCGAGCGCACCGCTGCGCGGGGTCGGAGCGGTCGTCCGCCTGCAGATTTTCGTGGACCGCTATTCGATCGAAGTCTTCGTGAACGGCGGCGCGCGCGTGCTGACGGAACAGGTATTTCCGCGAAAAATGTACGATCGGCTGCAGGTGTTCGCGGCGGGCGGCCGCGCGGCCGTGGACTCGCTCGAGCTGTGGCGCCTGCGCCCGCCGACCCCCTGAGGGGCGTGGCTGGCCTGAGACCCTGGTGCCCCGGGCCGGACTCGAACCGGCACAGCCTTGCGGCCAACGGATTTTAAGTCCGTTGCGTCTACCAATTTCGCCACCGGGGCGCGCTGCAGAGTGTACCGGTCGCGACGGTGGCTTCAACTGATTGATTTCGCTAAGCTCGCCGCCTCATGCAAGAAGCCACCGATCCGATTGACGCGCCTCGAGCCTCGAGCCTCGATCTCAGCGCGGACAAAATCCACGTGTGGCGTGGCGATCGGCACGTGCTGCGCGGCGCGGGATTCGCGGTGAAGGCGGGGGAATTGCTGCACGTCGCGGGCCCGAACGGCACCGGCAAGACGACCTTGCTGCGCGTGGTCTGCGGCTTGCTGCGGCCGGAGCAGGGTGCGGTCTCGTGGTGCGGGCGGCCCATCGACGCCATCCGGGCGGAATACCAAGCGGCGATGGCCTATGCCTCGCATGAGGCGGCACTGAAATCCGATTTGTCCGCGCTGGAGAATCTGCGCTATTCGGTCGGCCTGAAGCGTCGCGTCGGGGATCATGAACTGCGCGACACGCTCGGCCGGACAGGGGTCGCGGCCTGTGCGGATCTGCCGGCGCGGGTGCTGTCGGCCGGTCAGCGGCGCCGGGTGGCCATGGCGCGGGTGCTGGCGATGCGCGCACCACTTTGGCTGCTCGATGAGCCATTCACGAATCTCGATTCCAAGGGTACCGCGCTGATGTGTCGCATGCTCGAGGCGCATCTGGACGGCGGCGGGCTCGCGCTCGTCGTGGCGCACCACGCGCTGGCACTCGCCCGCCCGATCCGGCGCTTGGAGCTCGGCGAATGAGCATCGGTGCGTTCCCGGCGATGCGGCTGATACTGCGGCGCGAACTGCGGCTTTATTTCCGGCGCCCGGACCAATTGTTGCAGCCCCTCGTGTTCTTCCTGATCGTGACGACCTTGTTCCCGCTGGCCTTGAGCCCGCGACTGTCGCTTCTTCGAGACATGGCGCCCGGTGTGCTTTGGGTTGCGGCGCTTTTATCGTCATTATTGTCGCTGGAGACTCTGTTCAAAGCGGATGCGGAAGACGGAACCTTGGAGCAGTTGGCGCTGTCTGGTCAGTCATTGGGCGTCATCGTCATCGCGAAGACGCTGGCGCATTGGCTGGTGAGCGGGGTCGCGTTGGTGGCGATGTCGCCGTTGGTGGCCACGGCGCTCGCGATTCCGACGGACGCATTCCCGGTCATGTTCGCGAGCCTCGCCTTGGGTACACTGACCTTGAGCTGGCTCGGTGCGATTGGCGCGGGCTTGACCGTCGGATTGCGCCGCGGCAGCGTATTGTTGTCATTGATCGTGCTGCCGCTGGCGATGCCCTTGCTGATCTTCGGCGCGAGCGCGACCGATCGGGCGATCGGCGGCGAAAGTCCGGCCGGCGCCTTGTATTTTCTCGGGGCCTTGTGCGTGTTTACGACCAGTTTGGCGCCCGTGGCAGCCGCTGCTGCATTGCGGATAACGCTCGAATGAAAGGCGGTTGACGTTAACCATGTGGACTTGGTTTTATAGGCTCGCCTCGCCGCCGCACGTGTATCGTACGGCCGCTGCGCTGACACCGTGGTTCTTCGCGGTTGCGGCGGTGACGATCGGCTACGGACTCATCGATGGTCTCGCGTTTGCGCCCCCGGACTATCAACAGGGCGACGCCTTTCGCATCATTTACGTCCATGCGCCCAGCGCCTGGCTGTCCTTGTTCGCCTACACCACGATGGCGTTCGCGGGGGCGGTCGCGTTGATCTGGCGCATCAAAGTGGGCTACGCGGTTGCGGCCGCCGCGGCCCCGATCGGCGCGTCGTTCACGTTGGTGGCGCTGGTCACCGGGTCCTTGTGGGGCCGGCCGATGTGGGGGACCTACTGGGCCTGGGACCCGCGGCTGACCTCGGAATTGATCCTCTTGTTCCTGTATTTCGGCGTGATTTCGCTGCGTCAGGCGTTCGAGGACCCGGCGCGCGGCGATCGGGCGGCGGCGCTGCTCGGGATCGTCGGCGTGATAAACGTGCCGATCGTGCATTTCTCGGTCTATTGGTGGAATTCGCTGCACCAGGGGGGCACGGTGATGCGCCTCGGGAAGCCGGAGATGGCCACGAGCATGCTATGGCCCCTGCTCGCGATGCTGTTTGGGTTCATGTGCTTCTTCGGCGCCGTGCTGTGCATGCGGTTGCGCGGGGAGGTTTTGAACCGCGAGCGCCAGTCGACCTGGGTGCGGGAGGCCGTCAAACCGTGATCAGAAGCGGATTTTGGGCGATGGGCGGGTATGCGCGGTTCGTATGGCCTAGCATAGGCCTCGCGCTGGGTGTGTTGATTTGGAACGTTTGGGCCGCGCGGCGCCATCACGCGCAGGCTCTCGTGCGTGCCAGGCGCGCACTGGCGATGGCGAGGAGCGAGGAATCATGACGCCGCGACGCAAGCGATTGCTGGTGGTGCTCGGAATATTGAGCGGGGTTGCGGCCTCGGTCGCGCTCGCGGTGGTCGCGGGCCGGCAGAACATCAGCTTCTACTACGACCCGTCGCAGGTCGCGCTCGGCAAGGCGCCGGCGACGAAACGCTTCCGCATCGGCGGCATGGTCGTCAAGGGCAGCGTCCGGCGCAAACCCGGCGATCTGACCGTGCACTTCGTCCTGACCGATTTCGCGCACCAGGTGCCGGTCACCTACACCGGCGTCCTGCCGGACCTGTTCCGCGAGGGGCAGGGGATCATCGCGCATGGCGCGCTCGGTCCGAACGGGGTGTTCGTCGCCGACGAGGTGCTCGCGAAACACGACGCGAAATACATGCCGCCAGACGTGGCCGCTTCACTCAAATACAAGCACGGTGTCAGGCCGGCCACCTGAAGCCGCCGCCCCAGGAGTTTGCCCATGATTCCCGAGCTCGGTATTTTCGCGTTGATCCTGGCGCTGTTGCTCAGCATGGCGCAGGCGTTTTTCGGCCTGTTCGGCGCCTGGCTGGACAGGCCATCCTGGATGGCCGTCGCGCGTCCGGCCGTCGCCGGCCAGTTCGTGTTCGTGGTGATGTCCTTCGGCTGCCTGGTTTACTCGTTCGTCGTCAACGACTTCTCCGTCCTCTACGTCGCGAACAATTCGAACACGCAGCTGCCGTTGTTCTACCGCGTCGCGGCTGTGTGGGGGGCGCACGAAGGGTCGCTGCTGCTTTGGATCACGATCCTCAGCGTCTGGAGTCTCGCGGTGGCGGCGTTCAGCCGCGGGCTGCCGCGGACGTTCGCGAGCCGCGTGCTCGGCATCATGGGCATGGTGAGCACGGGTTTTCTGCTGTTCACGCTGTGGACGTCGAACCCCTTCAAGCGCCTGATCCCGGCGGCGGCGAACGGCGCGAGCCTGAATCCGATCCTGCAGGACTTCGCCCTGTCGATCCATCCGCCGATGCTGTACACCGGCTATGTCGGATTCTCCGTCGCCTTCGCGTTCGCCTGCGCGGCGATGCTCGAGGGCCGTCTGGACCAATCCTGGGCGAAGTGGACGCGGCCGTGGACCATCGGGGCGTGGATATTCCAGACGATCGGCATCACGCTCGGCAGTTGGTGGGCCTACTATGAACTCGGCTGGGGCGGCTGGTGGTTCTGGGACCCCGTCGAGAACGCATCGTTCATGCCCTGGCTGGTCGGCACGGCCTTGATCCACAGCTTGAGCGTCACGGAGAAGCGCGGCATCTTCAAGAGCTGGACGCTGCTGCTCGCGATCTTCGCGTTCTCGCTCAGCCTGATCGGCACATTCCTCGTGCGCTCGGGCGTGCTCGTCTCCGTACACTCCTTCGCGACCGATCCGAAGCGCGGATTGTTCATCCTGGCGGGCCTCGTGTTCACGATCGGCAGCTCCCTCGCGCTCTATGCCTGGCGCGCGCCGAAGCTGTACGTGCCGGGCGGATTCGAGCTGTTCTCGCGTGAATTTTTCCTGCTGGTCAACAACGTACTGCTGGTCGGAGCCGCGGGACTCGTGCTCTGGGGGACGCTCGCGCCGCTGTTCTACGAACTGCTCGGCATCGGCAAGATTTCGGTCGGGCCGCCGGTGTTCAATTTGATGTTCATGGTGCCGATCCTGCCCATGCTGGTATTCATGGCGATCGGCATGCACTCGACCTGGCGCCGCGGCAAGCTCACCGTCGCCGCGGCGGGGCTGTGGTCGCTGCTCGCGGTGGCCGCCGTGCTCGCGATCCTGATCCAGCACGCCTACGGGTCCTTCCATTGGGTCAGCCTCGTCGGGTTCGCCGTCGGCATCTGGATCATATTTTCGTCGCTGTACGAACCTCTGCAGCGACTGCGCAGAGGCCAGGTGATCCCGCGTGCGATGGTGGGCATGACGATCGCCCATCTCGGCGTCGGCATGTTCGCGATCGGGGTGAGCGGCGTGAACACCTACAAGATCGAGAAGGACGCGGCGATGAAGCCGGGCGCGACGTTCTCGATCGCGGGCTATGATTTCAAGTTCCTGTCGACCACCAACGTGATCGGGCCGGATTACGACGCGGTGCAGGCGCTGATCACGGTGAGCCACGACGGCAGGCTGGTGGCGACGCTGACGCCGCAGAAGCGCCATTTCGCGGTTCAGCAGACCGACAACAGCCACGCGGCGATCGCGGTGAACTGGGCCCGCGATCTGTTCGTGGCGATGGGCGATCCGCTGGGCGGCGGCGCATGGAGCATGCGCATCCAATACAAGCCGCTCATCCGCTACATCTGGCTTGGCGCATTGGTGATGGCCGCGGGCGGGGTGGTCGCCGCGACCGACCGCCGCTACCGCGTCAAGGCGCCGGCGACCGAGGCGGACACGGCGGCCGCCGCGCCGCCGCCTCCCAACCCGAAGCCCGCACAAGGTATCGCCTGATGTGGAAGTTTCTGTTGCCGGCCGGTGTGTTCCTCGCGCTGATCGTGCTGTTCGCGTTCGGGCTGAATCCAAAGCGCGACCTGCACTACCTGCCGTCGCCGCTGATCGGCAAGCCGGCGCCGGAGTTTGCGTTGAGCGACGTGCTCGATCCGGGCCGCACGGTCTCGAACCGCACGCTCAAGGGCCATGTCTATCTGTTCAACGTGTGGGCGACCTGGTGCAGCGCCTGCCGGGACGAACAGGGAGCCTTGCTCGAGATCGCCCAACAACACGTGGTGCCGATCATCGGTCTCGATTGGAACGATCAGCGCCCGCGCGCGCAGCTCTGGCTGCAACAGCTCGGCAATCCGTACCAAGGCGTCGGATTCGACGCGGACGGCCACGTGGCCATCAATTGGGGCGTCTACGGCGCACCGGAAACCTATCTGATCGACCGCAAGGGACGCATCGTGTTCAAACATATCGCGCCGATGACGATGGACGTGTGGAACAAGGAGTTCCTGCCGCGCATCGCCGCGGCGCGCCGGAGCGGGGCATGAGCGGCCCGACCGGCCGGACTTCGCACCGGCTCGCGGCCGCCGTGCTGGCTGCCGCCGTCGCCGCAACCGGCGGCGTGGCGATCGGCGCCGCGGCGCCTGCCGGCAGCGCGGGCATGGACTCGCATGGATTGCTCGCGAACCCGGCGCTGCAGGCGCGCTACGAGAACATCACCGACAAGCTGCGCTGTCTCGTGTGCCAGAACGAGACCGTGGCCGACTCGGACGCCGAACTCGCCGCGGAGCTGCGCGACGAAGTCCGCAACATGCTCCTTCAAGGCAAGAGCGACGCCGACATCTACGCTTTCATGAAAGCCCGCTATGGCGAGTTCGTGCTCTACGATCCGCCGCTCGATGCGCGCACCGTGTTCATCTGGGGGGCGCCGTTCGCACTGCTGCTCGTCGGTGCCGCGGTGATTTACCGGGTCGTGCGCGCCCGATCGAAAATGTCCCTGGATGAAGCCTCGACCCCCGGATCCACATAATGATTTCATTCCTGATCATCGCGGCCGCCATGACCGCGATCGCCGCCGCCGCGGTGGCCCTGCCTTTGTTGCGCGACCATCGCAGCCGCGGGATCGCCGCGCTTGCGGCCGTGATACTCGTCGTCGGCGCCGGTGGATTGTACAAGCTCTGGTCGACCTGGGACTGGAGCACCGTGCAACAGGCCGGCGCGGCACCGTTGAGCCCGCAGGTCGCCGCGATGATCGCGCAGCTCGAACAGCACCTGCAGGATCATCCGGACGATCTGTCCGGTTGGGTGATGCTCGGCCGCTCCTATGTGGCGACCGGTCGATTGAACGACGCCATGGTGGCCTACGAACACGCGCTCAAGCTTTCCGACGGCAAGAGTTTCGAGGCCACGATCGGCTACGGCGAGGCGCTGGCGGTGCAGAGTGGCGGCCGCATCACGCCGCAGGCGGCGCAATTGTTCGAACAGGCCGTGACGATGGCGCCCGCCAATCCGAAAGCGCTGCTCTACGGTGGTTTCGCCGCCGCGGTGCGCGGCGACAACGCGCTCGCACGTAGCCGGTGGGAGGCGCTGATCGCGTTGAACCCGCCTGCGCCGGTCGTACAGATGCTGAACGCACGGATAGCGGAACTCGGGCCCGCACCGGCGAATACCGACGCGGGCGCGGGCGCGGGCGCCGGTGCGGGTGCGGGCGCGGGAGCCGCCGTTGCCGCGCCCACGACGGCCACCGCCGCCTCGGTCACGGTGCACATCGGCATTTCGCCCGAACTGCGCGCGCGCCTTCGCGGCGGAGCGCCCTTGTTCGTATTCGCCAAATTGCCGGGCGCCTCGGGGCCGCCGCTCGCCGTCAAACGGCTGACGACCGCCGCGATCGGCACGAGCATCGAGCTATCCAGCGCCGATTCGATGGTTCCGGGCATGGCGCTTACCGCGGGCGAGCACGTGCTGTTGACCGCCCGGGTGTCCTTCAGCGGCCAGCCCATTGCCGCCAGCGGCGATTTGTACGGGGAAGTCCCCTATCAAGTGGGCCACGCCGGAGTCGCCAAATTGATCATCGATCACGTAGCGCCGTAGCCGAAGGGGATTTCATGAGCGAAATAGGAACGGCGAGCGCGGCCAAGGTGCTGTTCACCGGACGGATACTCGCCGAGAATCTCCTGCCGTATCCGGCGCTCAAGGACAAGGATCGAGACTCGCTCGGCATGATCGTCGAGGCGATCGATCAATTTCTACGGCCGAAGAGCGCGGACTTCAAGCGCTGGGACCGCGACGGCGCGCAGCCCGCCGAGTTCATCCAGGGGCTGCGCGACCTCGGCCTGTTCGGGCTGATCATTCCGGAGGAATTCGGCGGGCTCGGCCTGTCGAACGCCGGCTATGCCCGCATCCTCGCTCAAACCAGCCGCCACGACAGTTCCGTGTCGCTCACCATCGGTGCGCACAGTTCGATCGGCATGAAGGGGATCCTGCTGTTCGGCACGCCGGAGCAGAAGTCCAGATACCTGCCCGGATTGGCGAGCGGGGAGGCGATCGCCGCATTTTGTCTGACGGAGTCCGGCGCGGGTTCCGATGCGGCGTCGATCCGGACGCGCGCCGAGAAGAACGCCGACGGCAGTTGGACGTTGAACGGCGAGAAGATCTGGATCACGAACGGCGGGATCGCCGACGTCTACACGGTGTTCGCGCGCACCGCCTCGGACGCGGGCAAGATCACGGCGTTCATCGTCGAGGCCGGATGGCCCGGCGTGAGCCACGGCCATCACGAGGACAAGATGGGCATTCGCGCCTCCTCGACGACGACGGTGAACTTCGCGGACGTGCGGGTCCCGCCCGAAAACGTGCTGGACGAGGAGGGCAAGGGCTTCAAGGTCGCGATGGCCATCTTGAACAATGGACGCACCGGATTGGGCGGCGGCGCCGTCGGCGGCATGAAGGCGCTGCTCGCGCTCTCGACCGCGCAGGCCCGCGGCCGCCGGCAGTTCGGACACGCGATCGCCGATTACGATCTGGTCAAGGACAAGATCGCGCAAATGACCGTCGATTGTTTCGCCGCGGAGAGCGTCGTGTGGATGGTCGCGCACTACATCGATGCGGGATTCGACGATTACTCGCTCGAGGCGGCGATCAGCAAGGTGTTCGCGAGCGAGGCGATGCAGCGCAGCGCCTACGAGGCGCTGCAGATCGCCGGCGGCAGCGGCTTCATGCGCGACTATCCGTACGAGCAGGTGGTTCGCGACAGCCGCATCCTGACGATTTTCGAGGGCACCAACGAGGTGCTGCGGCTCTACATCGCCCTGTCGGGACTGAAGGATCTGGGGCGCTCGTTCGCGGAATTGAAGAACGCGCTCGACGACATCTTCAACCATCCCATCAAGGGATTCGGCGTGCTCGGCGATTACGCGGAGAGGCGGCTCACGCAGGCGACCGGCATCGGCCGCGACCGGATAGCCGCGCTGGTTCCGGCGGCGCTCGGTGAAGCGAGCGCCGTCTACGAAAAGTACACGCTGGAACTCGCGAAGACCGCCGACTTCGTGCTGCGACGCCACGGCAAGGCGATCGCCGACCGGCAATTCGACCTGCGGCGCATCGCCGACATCGCGATCGACCTGTTCGTCGGCCTGTGCGTGCTGTCGCGCGCCGCGTCGCTTGCCGCCGAACCGGCGGCGGGCGCGCAGGCGGTCTCGATCGCGAATATTTTCGCGGCCCAGGCGAAACGCCGGATGGCGGCGGCTATCCGGCGAATCACGCGCAACGAGGACGACGCGGTCCGCGGGCTCGCGGATCATGTTCTCGACAAGGGCGGCTACGGCTGGGACGTGCTGTGACCGGCGCCGCTTGCGCGGCCGGATGAGGCACGCCACCGCGCTCATCGCGGCGCTCGCCTTGCTGCAGGGCGCACCGGCCCGCGCGGATCTCGCCGCCGCCGTCAACCGTGCACGGGCGGACGATTGTGGCGCGATCGGACCGCCGCTGCGCGAGGACGCGGGCATGAGCGCGGCGGCGCGGCGGATCGCCGCCGGGGAACGGCTCGATCTGGCGCTGCGCAACTCGGGGGTCATCGCATCGCGTTCGACGCTGCTGCACCTGTCGGGTGTCGACAGCGACTGGGACGCCGCGCGCGAACTCGGCCGCGCCGGCTGTGCGAGCCTCGGCCGTGGCGGATTCGATTCCATCGGCGCGATCCGTCGCGATGATCAGGCGTGGATCGTGCTCGCGACCGAGATTTCCCTGCCGCAGCCCGCGCAAGAAGGCGCGATCGACCGCCGGATCCTGCGCTTGATCAATCAGGCGCGTGCGCGTGGTGCCCGCTGCGGGCGGCTGCGCTTTGCGCCCGCGCCGCCGCTCGCGCAATCGCCGGCGCTGGCGCGGGCGGCGCTCGTCCATTCGCGCGACATGGCGGCGCATCGGCGCTTCCGGCACGAGGGCGCCCACGGCAGTTCGCCGGCGCTGCGCGTGCGGCGGGCGGGCTACGGGCGCTACCGCCGCGTCGGCGAGAACATCGCCGCCGGCGCGATGACGCCGGGCGGCGTGGTGCGAGGCTGGCTCGCGAGCCCCGGGCACTGCGAAAACATCATGGATCCACGCTTCACCGACACCGGCATCGCCTACGCGCTCGATCCGGGCGGACCCTTCGGGATCTACTGGACCGAGGATTTCGCGGCGCCGGCGGGCTTCATTCGAGTGCGGCGTGACGGTCGATCACCACGCCCGGGGACTTCGGCACACGGATCAGCAGGATCAACGGAATGACCAACACGGTGAGAATCAGCATCAAATAGAAGTCATTGATGTACGCCACCATCGACGCCTGTCGGGTGATCAGCGCGTCGAGCGCCGCGGCATTGGGTGCGCGGGTCGGATCGAACGCGGCGGCCACGGCGGGATCATGCCAGGCTGGGTTGGCATAGTTGATGGCGCGCGTGAGGCCCGCGTGTGCGACCGTCGTGTTGCGGACCAGCATGGTTTGAACCAGCGAAATGCCTATGCTGCTGCCGATATTGCGGACGAGGCTGAAGATCGCGGTCCCTTGGGCGCGCATCTGCGGCGCGAGCGTTGCAAACGCCGCCGCGGACAGCGGCACGAACACGAAGCCGGTGCCGAATCCCTGGATCACTCCGGGCCAGACGATGTCCGAGGCGCGCAGATCGAGCGAGTATCCACACATCTGCCACAGTGCGACCGCGGTCACCGAGAAGCCGAAGAACAGCGGCAGGCGCAGGTCGACCTTGCCGACCATGCGGCCGACGATGACCATGGCGGCCATCGTACCGAGGCCGGCCGGCGCGGTCACAAGGCCCGTGGTCGCGACCGGATAGCCGAGAAGGTCCTCTAGCATCGTCGGAGTCAATGCGCGTGTCGCATACAGCACCAGGCCGACGATGAAGATGAATGCGAGCCCGGTCACGTAGTTGCCGTTCTTCATCAGGCGGAAATCCACGAAAGACTTGTCCGCCGGAGTCAGCAGGGTGTGGGCGATGAAATACGTGAACGAGACCGTCATCACGACGGCCTCGATCCGCGTCTCGGTCGACGAGAACCAGTCGTTCAACTGACCGCGGTCGAGCATCAATTGAAGCGAGCCGATCGCGAGACTCAAGGTCGCGAACCCGAACGCGTCGAAGCGCATGCGCCGCAGACCCGCCGCGGGCCGGATGTATTTCCAGATGCCGAAATACGCGATGATTCCGATCGGAATGTTGATGAAGAACACCCAGCGCCAATCGTAGGCGTCGGTCAGCCATCCTCCGAGCGTGGGACCGAGTATGGGACCGACCATCACGCCCAAACCCCAGATGGCCATCGCCGGACCCTGCTTCTCCGGCGGATTGATGTCGAGCAGCACCACCTGGGCAAGCGGCACGAGGGCGGCGCCGAACACTCCCTGGAGCAGCCGCGCGGCGACGATCTGGCCCAGCGATTGCGACAATCCGCACAGCGTCGAGGCGATCGTGAAGCCGGCGACCGAGGCGAGAAAAATCGACTTCTGCCCGAATCGGTCGGTCAACCAGCCGGTGAGCGGTGTCGCGATCGCCGCTGCGACGATGTACGCCGTCAGCACCCATGCGATCTGATCCTGCGACGCCGACATGCTGCCCTGCATATGCGGCAGGGCCACGTTCGCGATCGTGGTGTCGAGCGTCTGCATGATGGTCGCCGCCATGATCGACAGCGTGATCATGCGTCGGTTGATCGGCCGATTCATTCGCGGCTTTCGAGGAGGCTCTGCAGATGCTCGAGCAGGGCGGTCGCCGCTTCGATCTGCCGCGGATCGACGTCGGCGAGGAGCGTGCGGCGGAATGCGTCGGCTTCGGCGCGCAAGACCGCGTACAAGCGGTTGCCGGCCTCTGTGAGGGCGATGCGATTGACCCGGCGGTCAGACGTCGACGGCTCGCGAATCACGAGTCCGGCCTTGACGAGACGGTCAATCATGGCGACCATCGTGGCACCCTCGACGCCGAGCGTGTCGGCGAGTTCGGATTGCGACAGCGGCGCCTTGGCTTTGGCGGCGACGGCGATCGTCATCCATCCGGCCTGACTGATGCCGAGATGCTTGAGGCGGCGGTCGAGTCCCTGGCGCCAGGCACGGGCGGTGCTGTGGAGTGCTGCGGCGAAACGTTCTTCCATAAGGTTCAGTTAATTTTAATGCTGGCTAATCATTAGAACTCTAACTAATATAGCACGTGATCGGAGCCAAGCGCAGCCCTTCCCACTCCCGGGGTTCGGCCCGCGGGAACGACCCGGGGCGCGCGATGTCCACTGATCGAGAATGTCCAAGAAATAGGGAGGCTCCGCGATGGATACGGTTTCCTTGACGCCGGCGAAGATCGAAGGGGTCGGCGTGTTGCCGCAGCGCGAGGCGACCGGCGAGCAGGCGTTGCAGTCCGGCGATCCGGCGGTGCTCGCAGTCACCGATTTCACACGCGAACATCCGATCACGGTCGAGGAAGACCGCCAGATCGATGCAGCGCTCGAGGACATGATCCGGTTCGGCGTCAGGGCGCTGCTGGTCTTGCGCGAACGGCGCATCGTCGGCCTGCTGACGTCCTACGACATTCAGGGTGAGCGGCCGCTCCAATTCCTGCAAAACTCCAATTATGAACATCATCGCGATATTCGCGTCGGCCACGTCATGACGCCGTGGTCGGACCTGGTGGCGGTCGATTGGGCCGACCTGCAGAAGGCGCGCGCGGGCACGCTGCTCGAAGTGCTGCGCCACAACGGACTCAGCCATCTGCTGGTGGTCGAGCGGATGGCCGACGAACGCGTGGCGGTGCGGGGGCTGGCGTCGCGCGCGCGGCTCGAGCGCCAGTTGCGCGATAAAACCGCGCCGGTCGCCGCACAGGCCAAGCTGCGGGCTTCCGGACGCGGCTCGAACCAGTCCACTTGAACCGCGCAGGATTCAAGACGCCGCTGCCCGGCCCGCGGGCCCGGGAACTGATCGCGCGCGACGCCGCGGTGGTGTCGCCATCCTATCCGCGCGACTATCCGTTCGTGATGGCGCACGGCCGCGGCGCCGAGGTCTGGGATGTCGACGGCAACCGGTTCCTGGATTTCGCCGCCGGCATCGCCGTGTGCGCCACGGGGCACAGTCACCCGGATGTCGTGCGCGCGGTCACGCAGGCGGCCGAACGGTTCCTGCACATCTCCTCCGATTTCTGGCATGAAAGTCAGATCCGGCTGGCCGAACGGATCGACGAATTGGCCCCCATCAGCGGGCCGGTCATGAGTTTCTTCGCCCAGTCCGGGACCGAGAGTGTGGAGGCGGCGCTGAAACTCGCGCGGCACGTGACCGGAAGGCCCCGGTTCATCGGCTTTCTCGGCGGTTTTCACGGCCGCACGATGGGCTCGCTCGCCTTCACCGCGAGCAAGTACACCCAGCAGAAGGGCTTTTTCCCGACGATGCCGGGCGTCACGCACGTGCCCTATCCGAATTCCTACCGGCCCTTGTTCGCCGAAGCCGACGCCGGCCGCGCCACGCTGCGCTACATCGAGGAAATCCTGTTCTCGAGCAACGTGCCGGCGAACGAGGTGGCCGCGATCCTGATCGAACCGATCCAGGGCGAGGGCGGATACATCGTGCCGCCGGACGGCTTTCTCGCGGGCTTGCGCGCGCTGTGCGACCGGCACGGCATTCTGTTGATTTTCGACGAAGTCCAGAGCGGCGTCGGCCGCACCGGCCGGATGTTCGCCTGCGAGCATTGGGGCGTCGAACCGGACATCATGACCCTCGCGAAGGGGCTGGGCTCCGGTCTGCCGATCGGCATCGTCGCGGCCCGCAAGTCGATCATGGAGCGCTGGCCGCGTGGGGCCCACGGTAACACCTACGGCGGCAACCCCTTGTGTTGCGCGGCGGCGCTAGCGACCCTGGAGTTGGTCCAGGGTGGATATTGCGACAACGCCGCGCGCGTCGGGGCGTATTTCATGGATCGCCTGCGCGCGCTGGCCGACAAACACGCGGTAATCGGCGAGGTGCGCGGCAAGGGCCTGATGATCGGCATGGAATTGGTGTCGGATCGGCTGACCAAGGAGCCGGCGAAGGCGCTGTGCGAGGCGGTGATCACGCGCGCGTTCCACAACGGGCTTTTGCTGCTGTCCTGCGGCGCGAGCACGGTGCGCTTCATGCCGCCGTTGTTGATCGGCGAGGCCGATGTCGACGAGGCGGTTTCGATCCTGGATGCGAGCCTGGACGAGGCGGGTGCGTGCGGCAACGCGTAAAGATCGCGCTCACCGCCGTCGCGGTGCTCACGGTCGCGGGCCTGGCGTGGAGCCGTTTCGACCGACCGGACCACGGCGCGCTTCCGGCGCACGAGGACAAGCTTTACGTTTATAACTGGGCCGATTTCATCGGACCGGACACGATCGCCGAGTTCGAGCGCGAGACCGGCATCAAGGTCGTGTACGACACCTACGATTCGGACGAGACGATGGACGCGCGCCTGATGGCAGGCGACTCCGGCTACGATGTCGTCAATGCCTCGGCCGCCTATTTCGGCCTCGAGATCCGCGCCGGGGTCTACGAGCCGCTCGCGAAGGCGGACCTGCCGGGCTGGCGCAACCTCGACCCGCATTCGCTCGCGGCTATAGCCGCCTACGACCCGGGGAACCGCCATGCCGTGCCGTACCTGCATTCGATCAATGGCTTCGCGTACAACGTGGACATGATCCGCGCGCGCATGCCGGACGCGCCGGTCGACAGCCTGCGCATGCTCTTCGATCCCAAGGTGATCTCGCATTTCGCCGACTGCGGCGTGACGTTCCTGGATTCGCCCCAGGACGTGATCGAACTCGCCCTGCGCTACCTGCATCTCGATCCCGCCACGACGCGGCCGGAGGATTTCGCCGCCGCGGCACGCCTCCTGATGAAGGTCAGGCCTTACGTGCGCAGCTTCGATTCGGTTGGATACATGAACGGGCTGGCGAACCGCGATCTGTGCATTTCGATGTCCTATTCCAGCGACTACGCCGAGTCGCGCCAGCGCGCGGCCTCGGTCGGCGTCCATCTCGACCTCGCGTTCACGGTGCCGGTCGAGGGCGCCAATCTCGACTATTCGGCGCTGCTGATTCCTGTGGGTGCGCCGCATCCGCGGGCCGCGTACGAATTCCTGAATTTCATGCTCCGGCCGCGGGTGATCGCCACGGTCACGAACCGGATCTTCTACGGCAACGACAACCTGGCGTCCCTGCCGTACGTCGATCCGCGGATCCGCGCCGATCCGGCGATCTATCCGACGCCTCAGACGGCCGCGCGCCTGTATCAGTCGCCGGAGATCGGCACCGCGACGGAGCGGCTGATGACGCGCACCTGGACGCGGATCAAGACGGGGACTTAGGGATCGTCGCGGCGACGTTTCCGCTCACGACTCCGCCAGCTGGCGCTCCGCCGTGCGCCTGCGTTCCGTGCGGCGCATCGAGACGCCCGCGACGATCACGCAGGCGCCGACCACGCAGATGATCAGGCTGGCGAGCGCGTTGATGTCGGGGGTGACCCCGAGCTTGACCTTTGAATAGATCACCATCGGCAGCGTGCTCGCACCGGGACCGGACACCAGGCTCGAGATCACCAAATCGTCGAGCGAGAGCGTGAGGCACAGCAGCCAGCTCGACACCAGCGCGGGCGCGATGATCGGGAGCGTCGTGTCGACGAACGCGCCGACCGGACCCGCCCCCAGATCCATCGCCGCCTCCTCGATCGACCGGTCCGCCGACTGCAGCCGCGACTGGACCGTGATCGTCACGTAGGAGGTGCAGAAGGCGACGTGCGCGATCACGATCGTGAGGGCGCCCCGGTGCGGCCAGCCGATGACGTGCATCATCGAGATGAACAGCAGGAGCTGCGTGATTCCGGTGATGATCTCCGGCATGACCAGCGGCGCATTGACCATCGCGGTCAGCATGAAACGTCCGCGGAAGCGCCGGAAGCGCACCAGGGCGATCGCCGCGAGGGTGCCGAGAATCACCGCGCTGGTCGAGGCGATCACACCGATGCGCAGCGACAACCAGGCGGCGTCCAGGATTTCGCGGTTGTGGGCGAGGCGGGCGTACCAACTCACGGAAAAGCCGCCCCAGACGCTGACCAAGGGCGACGCGTTGAACGAATAGGCGATCAGCACGACCATCGGGATGTACAGCAGCGCGATCCCGAGCAGAAGGATCGTGACAAGCACCGGGGAGAGGCGCCGCTCCATCCGCTCAGGTCTCCATCTGCTTGACGCTGTAATGCTGATACAGCGCGATCGGGCCGACGAGGAACACGAGGAACACGATCGACACCGCGGCCGCGACCGGCCAGTCGCGATTGCCGAAGAACTCGTCCCAGAGCACCCGGCCGATCATCAGGTTGTCCGGACCGCCGAGCAGCGAGGGGATCACGAACTCGCCGATCGCCGGGATGAACACCAACATGGAGCCGGCGATCACGCCGGGCATCGACAGGGGCAGCGTGACGTCGAGAAACGAGCGCCACGGGGGGCTGCCGAGATCCTCGGCCGCCTCGAGCAGCGACAGGTCGAGCTTCTCCAGCGTCGCGAACAGCGGCAGGACCATGAACGGCAGGTAGGTATAGATGATCCCGAGATACACGGCGACCGTCGTCTGCATGATCTGAAGCGGCCGGTGGATGATGCCGAGCCACAACAGGGCGGTGTTCAGCAGGCCGTTGTCGCTGATGATCCCCTCCAGGGCGTAGACGCGCAGCAGAAACGACGTCCAAAAGGGCAATATGACGAGCAGGAGGAGGATGTTCTGCGCGCTCTTGGTGGCACGCGCGATCGCGTAGGCCATCGGATACCCGATCGCCAGGCAGACCAGCGTGGAGAAGAACGCCGTCCGCAGCGAGTACAGATAGGACAGGCCGTACAGGTCGTCGGTGAACAGATATCTGAAATTGCCGAGATTGAGCGTCAGATTGATGTGGTGATCCGGCGACACGGTTAGAATGTCCGTGAACGGCGGGACGCGCAGTGCGAGGTCCGCGAAGCTGATCTTGAGCGCGAACACGAACGGAACCAGGAAGAACACGAACAGATAGGTCAGGGGCGGCAGGATGATCAGCCATTTGCCGTGGCGCGCGAACAAGCCCCCGAGCCTGAGGCGGGCCGCCGGTGGGTTCGCCGCGTGTTCGCCTGCGTTGTTCATCGACTAGCGGAAGAGCGGATCATGCGAAAAAGAAAAAAGCCACCAGCCGCGGCACGGCGCGCGCGCTCCACGCACGGCCGGCAGCGCCAGCACCTGATCGACGCGTGCATCTCCGCGCTGCATATTCACGGACCCTCGCGTACCACCGTGGAGAAGGTCGTGGCGATCGCCGACATGTCGCCCGGCATCGTGCGCTTCTACTTCGACTCGAAGGCGGCCATGCTGGTCGCGTCACTGCAGTTCCTGTCGGACGAGTTCGAGGAGCGCGTTCTCGTTCCCGTCGCCCGCCTGCAGAATACGCCGGTCGCGGCGCTGGAATTGATGGTCGATCTGTATCTGGACCCGGAGATCGCGAGCGCCCGCAAGGTGTCGGTCTGGTATTCGTTCTGGGGTGAGGCCAGTTCACGCCAGGAATACTACGATATTTGCGGCCAGAAGGACGAGCGCTTCGCCGCGCTCGTGCGGGTGCTGATCGAGCGCCTGATCGTCGAGACCGGCCAGCCCCAACTCGACCCCGACGGCATCGCGCTCGGCCTCATCGGGGTGCTCGAGATGCTTTGGCAGGGCTTCGCGTTTCAGACCGAGGCGAGCATCGACCGCGCGGCCGCGAGGCACCGCTGCATGGCCTATCTGCGCTCGATTTTTCCCGGACAATTCGCGTTGAGCCGCGCCGCCGCTTCCGAATCCGGCGGGCCGGGCGGTGACGGCGCAGCCGACGAGGGCTCGTCCGATCTGCCGGCGTGGAGCTACGCCAACACCCGGCTGCACGCGCTCGAACGGGACGCGCTGTACCGGGGTTCGTGGCAATTCGCCGGCCACGGCGCATCGCTCGCCGGCGCCGGCCAGTACCTCGCGTTCGACGCCTGCGCGGAGCGCGCGCTGGTGCTGCGCGACGATCGCGGCGGTCTGCGCGCCTTCCGCAACAGCTGTCCCGCGCAGCCGCACATGTTGGTGGGCGAGGGCACCGGCAGCTTCGGCCGCGCGGGGATCGAATGCCGCCTGCACGGATTGCGGTTCGCGCTCGGCAATGCCGAAGGACTGCACCCGCTCGAGACCGCGGTGACCGCGGGTTTGGTTTTCGTCCGCGCCGGCGGCGCGGCGCCGGGTGCCGCGCCGGCCGAATCCTGGGCAGCCGAACTGGGTTCCGGTGTCCTGACCCCCCTCGAGACGGCGCCGGCGGCCGAAGTCGCCGCCGATTGGAAACTGGTGGTCGAACAGATTCTCGATTACACGATGCGCGACGAACCCGAAGCGGCGGTCGCCGGTCGTCGGCCGTGGTCGGCGGCGCGTTACCGCACGCTGGTTCCGGGGCCCGCCGGCCCACCCCGGCGCCTGGTGTTCATGCCGCCGAACCAATTCGCCGAGATCCGGCCCGACGGCGTCACGCTGCTGCGGGTCGTCCCGCTCGAGGCGGGACGCTGTCGTCTGCTGCGCTTCGACTACACCACGCTCGAGCCGCCGCGGCGTGGGGCGGCCGCCGCCTACCTGGCGCGGCGCCTGGCGCCGGCGCCCGACCGCCGCTGGCTCGACCTCGTCGAATCGCTTCAGCGCGGTCTCATCGCCTATGGTTACAAGGGTTCGCGCCACGGTGCCCCTGCCCCGGTCGCCGCCGAGTTCCGGCGCTGGCTGAAGACGCGCATCGACGCGCTCGCCCTCGGAAAGCCGCCCGCGGACTGGCGTTAATTCATATAATCCGACCCAGCACACGATGGTTCCACGGAGACAGACGCGATGAATCCACTGGCATTGACGGCGGGCGACTGGCATGAGCGGGCGGCGAAACTGCGCTACGAAACGCGCCATTTCATCGACGGGCGTTACGTCGATTCCGCCGACGGAGGACGCTTGACGGTCGTGAATCCGGCGACCGCGACCCCCTTGTGCGAGGTCAGCGCGGGCGGTGCCGCCGAGATCGATCTGGCGGTGGCCGCCGCCAAGCGCAGCTTCGCGGCCAAAGTCTGGCGCGGTCTCGCGCCGCGCGAACGCATGGCCGTGCTCGCCGCGTTCGGGCGCTTGATCGAAGCGAATGCGGAGCGCTTCGCGCTGCTCGACACCCTGTGCATGGGCAAGCCGATTCGCGACATGGTGGCGATCGACGTGCCGGCCGCGGCGACGAATTTCGCGTACTTCGCGGAACTGTCCGACAAGATCGAGGGCGCCGTGACGGCAACGGCCGCCGACGCGTTTCACTACATCCTGCGCGAACCGCTCGGCGTCGTCGGCTGCATCGTTCCCTGGAACTACCCCCTGCTGATGTCCGCCTGGAAAGTCGCGCCCGCGCTCGCCGCCGGCAATTCGGTCGTGCTGAAGCCCGCGGAACAATCGCCGCTCTCGGGGCTGATGATGGCGGAGCTGTTCATCGAGGCGGGCGGGCCCCCGGGCGTGTTCAACGTGGTGAACGGATACGGCGAAACCGCCGGCGCCGCCCTGGCGATGCATAACGACGTCGCCAAGATCGCCTTCACCGGCTCCACCGAGGTCGGCAAGCAGATGCTGATCTACGCGGGCCGGTCCAACATGAAACGGGTCAGCCTCGAGTGCGGCGGCAAGTCCCCGCAGATTTTTCTCGCCGACCTGCCGGATCTCGACGCCGCCGTCACGTACGCGATCAACGGCATCTACGGCAACATGGGCGAGGTCTGCAATGCCGGGTCGAGATTGCTGATCGACCGGCCCATCGCCAA
>JAJXYR010000144.1 GCA_021780475.1 Pseudomonadota bacterium | reverse complement strand
CGTATTTCAATGCCTCGAACAAACCGTGAAACTCCCAAGCGAACAATGGCGGATCCTGGACCAAGCGCATCGTAAGCGCAATATCGCGGAGTACGAGGGACATCTGGAGGTTGACCTCGCGCTGGTGAAGGCGATGATCCGGGTGGCGCAGGAGGTCGCATCGCGGGTGAAGGCGATGGGGTCGGTTCGATAATCCGCCGCAGACGAACGATCAGGAATCTTTGGCGAAATTGCACGCCGAGAACGCCCGGCTAATCGCGCTGCTTGAATCGCATGGAATCGAATGGCACGCACCTCAGGCCTTGCCGCCATCGATATCCTGTGGGGTGCGAATTCCAAAATCAAGCGGCGATCGGCGTCTGGAACAGACCTCGACCGTGTCTGGTCCATTGATGTTGGGCGAAGTCGGCACGCGGTGGCGACGGCCGGCCGGCACGTTCTGCGGGCGTCGCACCGTCGAGCGCGCGATGAACGCGAACGCGGTTGTAAGAGGTTCGGAATGCGTCGAGCTTCCGATGAAGGTCGATCGAATTCCAGAAGAGCGTGTGGTCGAGATATTCGCGCCGGATCGTTCCGATCAGTCGCTCAATGAAAGGGTGCGACGTCGGAACATAGGGCACTGACTTGATCTCCTCGACCTCGAGAATCCGCAGATTAGCGATCCATCGGTGAAAGCGGAACAGTGGGTCGTGATCCGTACTGATCCGACCGGGCGGCGCATGGCCGGCAATGGCCTGATTGAACATGCGGCACACAGTCGGACCGTCGATGGTTTCGCCGCCGATCCCGAATCCGATGATTCGGCGGGTGAACACATCGATGACCACCAGGACCCAATGACTGCGAAGGAGGATCGATTCGCACCGAAACAGATCCACGCTCCAGAGACTGTCCTGGGCTTGAGCGATGAACGTGAGCCAATAGGGACCAGACTGGCCGGGATGATTTTTGCCGTGGTGCTTCGCGAGGACCCGGCGCACGACGTCCTTATTGATCTGCACGCCGAATGCATGCGAGATCTGCTCGGCAATGCGTTGATTACCGAATCTGGGGTTACGACACTTCATCTCGAGGATGGCCGAGATGATTTCCTGCGTTGGACCAGTCGGACCGGGCTTACGTCGGGTTCCCGCCGACGGGAACAGGCGGCGATATTTCCGATCGACCAGCGCCTTGTGGAATCGTAATAACGTCGCTGGCTTGAGCATGACGGCGAGCTTTGCGACTCGTCGGGGACGCACGAACAGCGTCATCAAGCCGAGCACGAATCGATCGATCGTGGTCAGGGGCGGGGCGCGTCGACGGGAGCGGCCGCTGATGATCAGTTCGTGCTTCAGCTACAGAGACTCGGCGATCACGGAGCGGACACCGCCGGGGCGTGCGAGCCTGGCCAGGGTGACGAACAGTTGTACCGCGAGTAGAAGCATGTCGCGCATCGAGGAGGCATGCTACCAGCGGCAGCAGTCCGCACAAGGCTGCCCGAATTTGGCGCCTCGCGCAATGATTAGCGAATTCGCACCCCACACGTCCGCGCGCAACGCCGCGCGAGCCGCCTGCGGCCGCCGCGGTTTCGGCGCCTCCTCGACGAAGAGCGCGACGAGTAGCGCCAGCACCAGTCCCGGCGCGCCGACGACGAAGAATGCGGCGCGCCAGCCGTAATGCGCCGCTACCTGCGTCGTCAGCACCGGCGCAATCGCGATACCGATGATTGCACCGGCGCTGACGACGATGCCGATGTTGCGACCACGATGCGCAGCGTTCGAGTTCTCTTCGACGAGCGCCATCATTACCGACCAGCAGGGGCCTTCAGTCACCCCGAGCAATGCGCGGATCAGCAAAAGCTAGTGCAAATCCCGCGCGAAGCCGGATGCCGCCGACAACACGGAGAACAAGAAGATCATCGGCGCGAGCACGGCCTTGCGCCCGACGCGGTCGGACTCTGCGCCGAACACGAGTGCCGAGACGGCCCAAGATTATGGCAACGACGCCCGCCAGCATGCCGACTTGCGACTCGTTCAGCCCTAGGTCCGGCACGATGTAGGGCGCGAGGTAGAGCAGTGCCCCACGGTCGAGAAAGACGACGTCCCAGGTCGCGAACAGGATCGCCACCATTGCCCCCTCTCGCGTCCTGGTCAGCGGCACGCGAAGCTCGTCGCCAAGTTCACGTCGCCAGTTCCCCGGTAGCGCGCCACCGCGGGATACGGGCACAAAAGCCCGGTCCTTCCGGGAAATGCGGCCCCCCGTGCAAGCAGCCGTTTCGGCGCCCTGCCGTGTTCGACCCAGGATTGCATCGCCGACAACGCATCGAATTGGTTCAACGCACGCCCCCCGCCGCAGTGATTCATCCCGGGAACGAGGAATAATCGCACCAAGCGCTGCGTGGCCGCCAAGCCGCCGTTGGCGGAGATGACCCGGCGATAGTAGTCCACCAGATCGTTCGCGGAAAACACCGGATCACTGAGGCCCCCATAGAGCAGCAGCTTGCCGTGATGCCGCCGCAACTGTGAATAGTCCGTGGAATCGGCATCCAGCTCCGCGGCAACCCGTGCGATCCGCCCGGGATCCCGGTCGAAGTTGAATTTCAGGAAGTCAATGGCGGGTGGCCGCAGCCCGAGCGCAACGCCGTTGATCGCCGCCGGTGCGACCATGAGATTGATCGCCGGCATGTGCTTGCTGCCAAGCATCCATTGCCGCCAACCGGGCTGCGCGACTCCCGTGTCGTAGGGCCAGCTCGAGTACAACCGATGCCCTTTCGAGTCCACCGGCCCGTTGAACACCTTGCGTATCGCAGCCACCTTTTCGGCAGACAAGCAATGTTCGTGCTGCCCGCGCCGGCAGGTGAGCACTGAGGGATCAAAGTGGCACGCAGCCGGATCGTTGATGAGCCCGTCGCGCACCCCATCCAGCGCATCGCAACGCGCGAGCACCGCGCCGGCGAGCAAATGAAGATCCGCGTCGCTGAGCGCATCGGCAATGTTCGGCCGGCCGGCGGCATTCCGGGGTGCGATCGCCGCGAACACATCGGTGTTCCACGCCTCGGCGACCATCGCACGGGTCAGATCGAAGGCGGGGGAGCCGGCGACGACCCCGTCGAAGAGTGCCGGGTAGCGCTGCGCGGCGATCATGCCTTCGCGCCCGCCGTTCGAGCATCCCATGAAATAGCTCCAACGGATCGCGCGTTTGTAATACGCGCGTGTCAGCGCAACCGCGACCCGGGTCACGACCCGAGTGGAGTCGTACGCGTAATCCGCCAACGCGCGCGGATCAGCGCCGAAATTCCCGGCCGACGCGAAGCTTGTCTGCTCATGCCCGCCGTCGCTCGAGGCGACGGCAAATCCTCGGGCCAACGCGCTCGGCAAGCGTGAATGCAACGAGTCCGAAACCAGTCCGATCGCCGGCATCAAGACACCGTCCAGGCCGCCGCCACCCTGGAACAAGAACCGACCATTCCAATCGACCGGCAACCGCAGCTCGAAGCGGTCGCCGTACGAGGTGCCATGCTTGCCCACGTGATGAGCGGTCTCGCCTTGGACGAGGCAATGCGCAGGCTGGCCGCCGATGGGTCGATGCATGAACCCGCCCTTGATCGCGGCCCCCGCCGGCACCCACACGGCCCGCGTGATCCGCGTATCGGGCAAGGATTGCGCCTGCATCGCATGGCAGGCACTCGCCGATGGGGGCGCCGGCAGCGGCACTGCAGGCGCCGCGAAGCAGCGTGCGCATAAGAGCGCGAGCGATGCGAGCAGCGGGCAATATCCTGGTGAATGTCTGTTCATAGGTCGCATCCGAATCAAGTAACTTTGAAAAATCGGACAACAACCGCATGCTCAGCCGGCGGCAGCGGATGCAGCGTGCCGACATAGAGCGCCCGGTTCATCCACTCATAGTGACTGCCGAGAGGTGCCTCAAACTTCGGGATCGTGCGCACGTAACTCGGTCGGCCCCGGCCGCCGTGACCGTCCACGTCCGGTCCGGGGGCGATCATTCCGCGGTTTACGATGTAGATCAACACGCCATCGTGGGTGCGCAGTATGTAGCGCGCGACGATCTCCGTGATTCCATCGGGCCGCACCAGCTGCGTATCCTCGCCTTCATCGAGCACGGTGCCAGAGAGCCGCGGACCGTGAAACTCTCCACCGGTGATCGGAATGATGCGGCGATGTCCGTAGCTGATCTGGCCGATGTCGATCATCGGGCTGATCGTGATCCGCGCCTGCAGTATGAATTCCACACCCGGTGTTTCGAATGGGCCCCGGATCGATTGATTTTGGCCGGCGTGCTCCGCGGGGTCCGCGGCACGCCCGACGTCGGGTACGACGAGGGATGCCGCGATCAGGCCGCCGACCGCGGCGAGACAATCGCGTCGCGAGACGTCCGCCGCCTCCAGTGCGATCGGCACCGTCTGATTGTCATCCGCGCCTTTTTGGAATTCACCCATGACTTTTTCCCCCTGCCACTTCAAGTTACGATGAGGAATCGATGAATACTGTGCATCCAACGTAGGGAAGCGATCTTGACGAAATCGAAATTCAAACATTCCTCACACGCCGCGACGCCGGCCGCCGCACGCGACGGCTCGCCGAGTTACGACGACAGATTGATGATGCTCGAGCGCGCCTTCAATCCAGCGGGAGAGCCGGTCATCGGCTTCTACGTGTACAGCGCCGCAACAGCCCTGATCCGCGGCCTCAACCGCAACAAAATCTTCCGCGCCATAGTGCCGCACCTGATCGGCACGCCCGCGGTCCTGTCGGCGCGGCCCGGAATCAGCCAGACCGAATTGGCCGGCTATCTGGGATGTGAACGGGCCACCGCCGGCAAGCAGGTGGCCGTGTGCCTCAAGCGCGGCTGGATTCGGCGCGAAGTCGCACATCAGGACAAGCGCCGCTTCGCGCTGTACATCACGCCGAAGGGAAGGCGCATGCTGCGCAAAGTCTCCACGATCATCCCGCGCCACGAGCGCGAATACACCGCGGCACTGTCCGCCGCGGAGCGACGCACGCTGAGAGGATTGCTGCAGAAACTCATCCTCGATCGGAA
>JAJXYR010000302.1 GCA_021780475.1 Pseudomonadota bacterium | reverse complement strand
TGGAGTTGACCCGCTTTCGTGGACACCTCACTGTTGGATTTGGAGGAGTTCACAATGGCAGAGAAGACGGTCCGGTACACGCCGGAGTTCAAGCGACAGATGGTGGCTCTGGTCCGATCGGGACGGACGCCGGCATCGCTGGCTAAGGAGTTCGGGCCTTCCGCCTGGACGATTGGGTTGTGGGTCAAGCAGGCCGCGCGTGATGCAGGCGATGGCGATGGTGGGCTGAGCAACGCTGAGCGCGAAGAGCTACGTCGGCTGCGGCGCGAGAACCGGCAGCTGAAGGAGGACCGCGAGATCCTCTCAAAAGCCGCGGCCTGGTTTGCCACGGAGAAGGCGCCTACGAGGCGCTCTTCGGATTCGTGAGAGCAAACCAGGCCACCCATGCAGTGGGCCGTATGTGCCGGCTGCTGGGCATTTCGAGAAGTGGTTTTTACGCATGGGAGGATCGACCGATGTGCCAGCGACGGCGATATGATCTGTTGCTGAGCGGCAAGATCGCCGCGATCCACCGCCGCTCGCGCGACACTTACGGAGCGCCGAACATCCACGCAGAACTGGCCGACGATCACGGCATCCGAGTGGGACGTAAGCGCGTTGCCCGGCTGATGCGTCAGAACAGTCTGCGGGGCGCAACGCTGCGCAAGTACGTTGTGACCACGCAGAGCGATCCGCAGGCCGCAAAGCCTATCGATCTGGTGGAGCGCCGGTTCTTTGCCGATGCGCCCGACCAGCTGTGGGTGGCGGACATGACGTACATCCCGACCTGGTCGGGTTGGTTGTACCTGGCGATGGTGCTGGACGTGTATTCGCGCAAGATCGTCGGCTGGGCCGTGGACACCAGCATGCGCACCGAGCTGATCCTCGATGCGCTGCAGATGGCGGTGAGCCAGCGCCAGCCGCTCGGCGTCATCCATCACTCCGACAGGGGGTCGCAATACACGAGTTATGCGTTCGGCAAGCGCTGCAAGGAGGCCGGCATCATGCCGTCGATGGGATCGGTGGGCGATGCCTACGACAACGCGATGGCCGAGAGTTTCTTCGCTACGCTGGAACGTGAAGTGCTCAACCGCCGGCGCTTCAAGAGCCAAGCGGAAGCGCGGATGGCTGTGTTCGAGTGGATCGAGGGCTGGTACAACCCACATCGTCGCCACTCAGGCCTCGGCTACCGATCGCCGGTCAATTACGAGCGGGCACATCACGAGGCGAGGACTAGAATGGCAGGTCTACTGCCGCCTTCGGCGGCAGACTCACTGTCGGGTAAGATGAGCAAAGCAGCATGAAGAGTAGATCAACAGACTAAGACACTAACCTGTCCACGGAAGCGGGGTAACTCCAGCGAGATGCTCCGTTACTCAATCGCACGGTCTCATCGTTCGATTTTCAAAAATCCAACGTGACCGGAGCTGTGACGATGGAACTGCACATGGAGAATGGCCATCCAATGACGGTGGACTCGGGGCTCTTGGTCGGCGAGATTGTGGCCGGCTCCGCCGACAGACCGGGACCACGTTTGCAGGGATATATCTTGTCAAACGAGCAGTATGGCGAGTGGATATCGAAGAACAAGAGTTCGATAGCTCCTCCAAATTCAGGCGACGTGGATCTGCAAATTACGGGCAATGCCGCGTTTGGGTACACACTCACCGGCGAGATCCGCTCGAGCGAAGCATGCGGTAAATTCTCCCATCTTGATGCTGTTGCCGCTGATCTTACAGGTCAGTTTGGCCGCAGCGTTCCCGCGGAATGGACAGCCAAGGTCATTCTGCAAAAGCAATGAAGCAGCTCGGGGAAAATTGAGACCTCAATCGGTCGGGTAATTCCCCGCAAATTAGGGACTGTTCTTCTGTTGCGAAGACCTGAGTAGCATCGGCCCTTTCATCCCCGTGGAGGTCACAACAGTGAACTTCGCATCCGTCCGGTAATCCGCGCCTTGCCTCACGGGCCTTTCGCCATCGACCGGCGAGGTACGGCCAGAAGGGGACCTACCACCCGTCAGGGCGATCGCCCGGAAGCCGCTATTCGGTTCGGCGGGGCTGCGCGCCGCCTCCCGACATAGGCTAGCCAGAGGGTCGTGTGTGGACTTCCGAATTCGGCCGGTACCCGCCATTTGGTCGGATTGATTTCGCATACTCGAAAGCCGTCGGTCTGGCGCGCCTCATGTGAGCGCCTGCTTGCCTTCGCCAATGAGACCTCTACGAGAGCGCGGGCGCCAAGGCGTACCGCATCGAGCCTTTAAAGGATAAGCTGCGATTGATCGGGCCGCTGCGCCTTCTATCGTCAAAGTCAGGGCGCATTGATCGCCGAATGCGCTTAGGCGGAGTGCTCAACTTTTGCCAGCGAGCGGCGGCGTGATTGCGCCGGGTTCCGCCGGAGGAGAACAGGTGCCAATAAAATCATCAATCCGAGCACGAATCGATCCAATGTGGTCAGGAGCGCGCCGCCGGGAGCGGCCGCTGAACCTGCGTCTATGGGCACAGGCGCTGTGGGTGTGCGGTAGATCGCACTCCCGGATGAACATTGTCGAATCGATCTTCGTACGATGTCCCGGAACAGGAGTCCGTATGGTAATGTCTTCGATCAATGACGGAATCAGTGGACCCGGAATCGGCGAAGCTCGCGGACTTGCTGGAACGTTGGTCGAAGGGGGAAAAGGAAGCCCGCGACCAATTGCTCACCCGTTTGTACGGCGATATCCACGCCATTGCCGTCCGATATCTGCATCGTGAACGGCATCTCACCATCCGGCCGACCGCACTGGTGCACGAAGTGTATTTGCGCCTGTCAAGCTTGCGCCAAATGCACTGGCAGGATCGCGCGCACTTTCTGTCGATGGCGGCGCGCGTCACGCGCCAGACCCTGGTGGACGAGGCGCGGCGTCGGCGCGCCGAGAAACGCGACGGCGGCCGGTCGGTCACCTTGAGCGATACCAACCTGGGCATGAACGAGGCGGCTTACGATGCGCTCGATGTCGACGAACTCCTGTCGCGTTTGCAGCAATTCGATGCGGTGGCGGCCGACGTCGTTTCGCTGCGGGTATTCGGCGGTC
Source organism: Pseudomonadota bacterium (assembly GCA_021780475.1). Classification (GTDB taxonomy): domain Bacteria; phylum Pseudomonadota; class Gammaproteobacteria; order Steroidobacterales; family Steroidobacteraceae; genus Bog-1198. The sequence goes on along the minus strand of JAJXYR010000302.1, from coordinate 17,306 downwards.
TGTCGATCGAGGAAGTCGCCGAGGTGTTGAACATCTCCGTGCCGACCGTCAATCGGCGCTGGGTGACGGGCAAAGTGTGGCTGGCTCGAGAACTGACCCGGGAAGCCTAGGCGGCGGCGACCCGGTCCGCGCGTATCGCCTGTTCGGCGATGCGCTGGACTACGAGGGAGACGCGCGTGCACGGTTCCTGGCGCGCGAATGCGGCGCCGATACCGGGCTTCGCAGCGAAGTGGATGCCCTGCTTGCGATTGCAGACGGCGACTCCACGCCGACCGGTACCTTGTTGTCCCCGCGTGAGCGGCAGCGCGAGGATCTGGTCGGACGGACCGTCGGTCGCTTTCGCCTGACAGCGCGCATCGGCGAAGGCGGCATGGGGGTGGTATACCGCGCCGAGCGCAATGACGGTGTCCAGCAGACCGTGGCGATCAAGGTCATCGCCGCCATCGCGGGTCACCCGGCTCAGTTTCGCTTCGAGCGCGAAGCCCGCTTGCTGGCGCAGATCGAGCATCCCTCGGTGGCACGCTTGGTGGACGCGGGGGTGGAGACCGGTTGCGCCTGGATCGCCATGGAGTTCGTCAATGGTCTGCGCATCGATGACTACTGTCGCGCCAGGGAGGCCGGCGTCGTCGAGATCGTGCGGCTGTTGGTGCAGCTCGCGCAGGCGGTCGCGACCGCTCATCGCATGCTGGTGGTGCACAACGACATCAAGCCCTCCAATGTACTGGTAACCGCGGAGGGCGTGCCGAAGCTCATCGACTTCGGCATTGCGAGGGCGCTGCAGGAGGCGGGCGCGACAGTGCCTGGCGGACCGCCGACCGTCAGCGTCGGGCGGCTGTTCTCACCCGGATTCGCAGCCCCGGAACAAATCAATGGAGGCCAGGTCACGGTGGCCACCGATGTGTTCGGGTTGGGCGCGCTCGCGTACCAATTGTTGACTGGTCGACCGACTTATCCGGATGCGGTCGAACCCCTGGACTACATGCTCGCCGTTTCCCAGCGGGACGTGGAGTTGCCGAGTCGAGCCGCCGAAAAGGCGGGACGGGCGCCGGAGGCGCGCCAGTTGCGGGGAGATCTGGACGCCATATTGAGCAAGGCGCTGGAGCGGGACCCCGCGCGTCGCTACGCCTCGGCCGTCGCGATGCAAGAGGATCTGCAATGCTACCTACAACGCCGACCGGTCAAGGTGCGCGTACCGACCTTGCATTACCGCGCGGGAAAATTCGTCCGTCGCAATGCGCTCGCCGTGAGCCTGGCGGGGGTGCTGTTCGTGGCGCTCATCGCCGGCGGCGCCGTCATGGGGGTGCAGCGTCACCGCGAAGAGAAGGCGCGTGCCATCGCCGCGCGCCGGGCCGAATTCATCGAGAGCCTGCTCTCGTCGGTCGATCCGACCAGCGACAATCCGAACGTCACGGTCACCGCGTTGCTGGACTCGGCGGCGAAGGATCTGGATCGCAAATTGGGCGGGGAGCCCCTGGTCGAGGCGTCCGTGTTGGGCGTGATCGCCAGCACCGACGGTTCGCTCGGCCGCTATCCCGAGGCGCTGACGGCGAGCGATCGTCAGCTCGCGTTGATTCGCGCCAAAGGCGGCAGCGCACTCGATCTCGGTCGTGCACTCGCGACCCGCGGCAGTCTACTGCGGGATTTCGGCAAGTGGTCCGAGGCGCTGTCGCCATTGAAGGAGGCCGTCGCGCTGCTTCGGGCCCAGCATGTGCCTTCCGATCTGTGCAGCGCCATGGACGACCTCGCGTGGGTGCTCTACCGGTCGAATCAGCTACCGGCGGCCGAGGCTATGTATCGCGAGGAGATCGCCGTCGAGTCAAAAGGCGATGCGGCGCTGCGCGCGAAGCAAATGAATGGCTACTTCGGACTTGCGGTTCTGGTCGGTGATTTAGGCCGCTACTCGGAGGCGGCGGAATATGGCCGCCGGGCCTTGGATCTGGCGCGCAACAACCTCCCGCCGGATTCCGCGATCCTCCTCAACATCGAAACCGGCTACGCCAACACGCTCGCTTCCCAGCACGACAACGCCGCTGCGGATCCCCTCTTTCGCCACGTCATCGCCGCTCAGACGAGAAAGCTGGGGCCCGACCACAAGCAGACCCTGCTCACGAAGCTGGCGCTGGTGGCCAACCTTCAGGATGAGCATCGCGAGCGGGAGGCGGCGGATCTCGCCCTGCCGGTGGCACGCTCGTTCGAGTCGCTGATGGGTGCCGACAACGACTATACGCTGAGCGCGTGGAATTTTTACGGATCGAACGCCTGCGTCAGTCACCGGGAGGTGCAAGGCATGGCGGCGCTCGAACGCGTGATCAAGGCACGGCAGCGCATCTACCCGCGCGGCAGCTGGCTCGTCGAGAGCACGCGACTGGGCATCGGTGTGTGCCTGCTTCACTTGCATCGGTATCGCGACGCCGAATCGACCCTGCTCGCCGCCGTTTCCGGTCTCGAGGCGGCACGAGGCCCCGGCTTCGACCGGACCCAGGATGGCTACCGCGCGCTGCGCGACCTGTACGCCGCGACGGGCAGGGCGGCTGAAGCGGCCCGTTGGAACGCCAAGATTGCGCGCTGAGAGCCGGCGCCTCCCTGCGACGCTCCCGCTGCACTGATACGAATTCGCGGTTCGTTGCGCCTCTGTCCCTAGGAGCCGTATTCGCGGCTCTGTAATTGGCGTTAGGGAGACAGGCCGATGAAACGCATCTTGGGATCTTGGGGTGGCGGCCGATCGCTCGTGGGCCGGGGATACCTGGCCCTGCTGGTGGGTGCTCTGACCGGCGGGACGTTCGGCGCTCAGGCGCTGGCCGCGGGGATACCCACGCAAATGGCGCTGCGTGCGAGCCTCGTCGCGCGGCCGCTCAATTTCGAGCCCAACGTCGGTCAGGCGCCGCAAAAAGTTCAGTACCTCGCCCACGGACCTTCTTATGCGATCGAACTGACGCGACAGGGCGCGGTGCTGGCCTTGTCCGGCAGGTCCTCCGAGGCGTCTGCGGCCGTGCAGCTGCGCGTGCAGGGCGCCAATCGCCGGATAACGCCCACCGCCGAGAAGCCCCTGCCCGGGCACGTGAACTATTTCATCGGTAACGATCCGGCGAAATGGCGGACGAATGTCGCGACCTTCGGCAGGGTCCGTTACCCCAATGTGTATCCGGGAATCGATCTCGTGTACTACGGTACGGCGGGCAAGCTCGAATACGATTTCGAGGTGGCGCCCCGAGCGGATGCCGGGAGAATCGGAATCGACTTCGCCGGAGCACGGGACCTGCGCGTCGATCGCGAGGGAAATCTCGGGGTCCGCACCGGGGATCGGCAAATCACCTTCCAGATGCCGGTGGCGTATCAGATCGGCGACGCCGGCGAACGCCTGGCGGTGCGCGCGCACTATCGTGTGCACGGATCGGAGGTGCATTTCGAGGTCGGCCGCTACGATCATCGCCGGCGGCTGATCATCGATCCGATCTTGTCCTACTTCAGTTACCTCGGTGGCAGCGGCTACGACGTCGCCGGCGTTGCGACGCCCTCGGGCAGTCCTTCCAATACCTCCGGGCAATCCGTGGCGATCGATACCGCGGGCGATCTGTACGTGACCGGCTACACGGAGTCGACGAACTTTCCGGTAATGGCCGCGTATGAGACGGCACCCGTGAAAGTCCTGGGCGGTACGTCTTCTTCCGCGTTCATCACCAAGTTCGCGCCCGATGGCAAGTCGGTGATCTATTCGACCTACTTGGGGGGTACTTTGGGCTCGGATCTGGCGGCGAGCGTTGCGGTGGACTCCGCTGGAAACGCCTATGTGGTGGGCACCACGTACTCGAATGATTTTCCCGTCACGACCGGCGCTTATCAGACCGTGTGCAGCCCGAACTTCGCCGGGGCGCCGAACGTGGAGTCGCCGAACTGCGCCACGGCCGGGCAATCCGCGGCGTTCGTGAGTAAGCTGAGTCCGAGCGGCGCGCTGCTCGATTCCACGTTCTTGAGCGGCACCAACACCAACACCCTCGGCTACGCGGTGGCGGTTGACTCGAGCGGGACGGTATACGTGGCCGGACAGACGCAACCCGGCGCCATCGTGCCGGCGGGTACCGCCGGTGCTCGCCAGGCGATACCCTTTCCGACCACGGCCGGTGCGGTATTGGTCACACCGCCGTATTCGACCGGAACGGGGGGGTTTCAGAACATGTTGAGCGCCCAGAACGACGCCTTCATCAGCGTGTTCGACCCGACCTTGAGCACCTTGCTCTACTCCTCGCTCTTCGGCGAGCCTCAGGTTTCCAATGCCGGCGCAGGGTTCCGGTCCGCTGGCTTTACGGTGGGTCAGGCGGTCACGGTCGATTCCGCCGGGAACTTCTATCTGGCGGGGACCTCGCAGGATGCATCGCTCGAGACCACGACCGGCGCGTACGAAGCCAGCGCATCGAGCTGCGGTACCGTGACGAACAACAGTCTGCTCAACTGTGTCTTCGTGGCCAAGTTCTCCCCGTTGAGTGGCGGCACGCCCAGCCTGATCTATGGCACCTACCTCGGTCATTCGGTGATCGGCTCCTATGGGTTCTTGATGACGGGCATCGCCGCCGACGCGGCCGGTGACGCCTATGTCAGCGGATTCGCCAACCAGGCCACGTTTCCGACGACGGCCGGGGCGTATCAGACCACCTGCAATCAGTACGGGGTGAACGGCAACACCAATGCACTGTGCGGCTCCGCATTCATCGCCGAGTTGAATCCGAGCGGCACGACGCTCCTGGCCGGCACGTATTTCGGCGGCTACTACGCCGGGGCGAACAACACCCCCCCCGACAGCGTCGTTTCGATGGGTCCGATCGCGCTCGATGCCGCGGGCAACGTGTACATCGACGGCGTCGCCGAGGACGGCCTGCCTCAGGTCAATCCGCTCGGCACCAACAACGGCACCGGCGGCGTGACGGCGCCCTTCGTCGCGGAATTCGATTCGGGTTTGAAGACGCTGTTGTTCTCGACGCTCTTCAGCACCGGCGGCCAGTCGCAGCTCGCGGTCGACGGTCTGGTGCTGAACAGCGCGGGTGACATCTACGTCGCCGGGAGCGTCGATTCGCCGCCGAGTTCGGCGGCGACCACCGGCGCATTCCAGTCGGCATACGGCGGCGGATCTTCGGATGCCTTCGTGGCGAAGATCGTGGTGCATACGCCGACCACCACCACCTTGAGCGCCGCACCGGGCACGGCGACCGTCGGCACGACCATCAATTTCACGGCGATGGTCGCCGAAAGCGGCGGCACCAGCGTGCCGACCGGAACCGTGACTTTCAAGGATGGCACCACCAGCTTGGGATCGATGACCCTGAACGGCACCGGAGTGGCCGTCTACAGCAACAGCACGCTGACGGTCGGTGCCCACTCCATCACCGCCGCCTACGGGGGCGATGGGGCCAATGCCGCTTCCGTGTCGGGCGCGAGTTCCGTGACCATCACGCCGCCACCCGCGCCGACGGTGACGATCAGTGTGGCGCCCACCTCCATCGTACTCGGCAGTGCGGCGACGCTCACCTGGTCGTCGACCAACGCGACTTCATGCACGGCTTCCAGCGCCTGGACGGGCAGTCAGGCGAACAGCGGTACGATGAGTGAAACGCCGACGGCGGCGGGCACATCGAGCTATACCTTGACCTGCAGCGGTGCGGGCGGAACAACCCCCGCGACGGCGACATTGACCGTCACGCCGCCACCCGCGCCGACGGTCACGATCAGTGTGGCGCCGACCTCGATCACATCGGGCCAGAGCGCGACACTGACGTGGTCGTCCACCAACGCCACGTCGTGCACGGCGAGCGGCGCGTGGAGCGGCACCGAGGCCACCAGCGGCAGCTCGACCGTCTCGCCAACCGTCATCGGTACGGCGAGCTATACGCTTGCCTGTACAGGTTCGGGAGGAACCGCAACCGGGACCGCCAGTTTGTCGGTGGCGGCCGCATCGGGCGGCAAGAGCGGCGGTGGCGCGATCGGATGGTGGGAAATCCTCGCCCTGTCGTTGCTTGGTGTGGTCGGGCAGTGGCGGCGGGCGACGATCGGTCGACGAGCGTGATCGAATGGGCGATCGGTGCGAAAAGCGATCGCCGACGTGCTCGTGGTCGCCGGGGTCGTGGTCATCGCGCTCGCTGTCGGGGTGGTCCCGACGGCGAGCGGCCCGCCGTGTTGCACAGCGCGCTGTGAATCACGAGCAGCTGCTTCAACAGGTACGCCGCGTGCTGTCCGGCGAGGCGCCGGAACATGCTGCGTCCGGCGGCGGGCCCCGCCTCGCTTTCGGGCCGGGGGCCCGGGCCATCTCTCCTCTGCCGAAACGCTTGGCTGGGACGGCAAATGACAATTTCGCGGGAATCTTATGCAATACTCAGCGCATGAAAATTGAAAGACCCGTTGCCATATTCACTGCCATCCTGTTCTCGGTTTCGCCGATCACCTTGGCGCAAGCCGTCGGTCAGCCCGTCGCTGACCCGCTCCACGCCTGGATCGTTGCCAAGACGCCCGACGCCCTCCAGACCTGGATTGACGCCCGTCTGGCTGCCGCGCAGGCCGATGTGGGCAAGCTGCTGGCCGTGCGGGGACCGCACACGGTGGCGAATACTCTGCGCCCATACGACGACGCGCAGAACGAACTCAGCATCGCTGCCAACAACGCCTATCTGATGTACTCCCTGGCCGACGTGGCGCCCCTTCGCGACAAGGGTCAGGCGCTTGCTGCCAAGGTGTCGGAGGCGGCCACGGCGCTTGGCCTCAACCGCAAGGTCTACGAGGCGCTCGCGGCTGTCCCGCTGCCCGTCCACGATCCGGCCACGCGTCACTACATTACGCGCACCCTGCTGGAGTACCGCCTCTCCGGTGTGGACAAGGACGACGCCACCCGCGCCAAAATCCGTGCATTGCAGGACCGCATCACCAAGGGCTCGCTCACCTTCGGCCGCAACATCGCCGACGGCACCCTCAAGATCAAGGCCACCAAGGATGAACTGGCCGGGCTACCCGCCGACTTCATCGCGCTACACAAGCCGGATGCCAGCGGTGTGTACACCCTGACCACCAATCAGCCCGATGTCTTTCCGGTGTTGAACTTCAGCCAGAATGCGGACCTGCGGCGACGTATGTATCTGACCTACGACAACATCGCGTATCCGCGGAATGATTCGGTCCTCCGCGCCCTGTTGGCGGCACGTCAGGAACTCGCCACCACCCTCGGCTACGCGCACTATGCCGACCTGGCCACCGCGGACCAGATGATCGGTTCCGCCGCCAATGTACAAAAGTTGCTGGACGCCGTCGATGACGCGTCGCGCGCAACCGCGCACAAGGAGTACGAGGAGCTGCTGGCCTTTGCGCAAAAGCGTGAACCCGGCCTGAAATCCATCAGCGAGTCCGACGCGCTCTACTGGGGCGACCAGTATCGCCGCGCCACCTACGACTTCAATGCGCAGGACGTCCGCCCCTACTTCCCTTATGCCGAAGTGCAGGCCGGCATCCTCAAGGTCGCCGCCCGACTGTTCCATGTCGCCTTCAAACCGGTCAAAGACGCTGTGGTTTGGGACTCGTCCGTGGATGTCTACGACGTGTATGACGCAGCCATCGGGGACAAGGGCAAGAAACTCGGCCGCATCTACCTCGACATGCATCCACGCGAGGGCAAGGACAAGTGGTTCTCCTCCGCACCCGTCATCCCCGGCATCCGCGGCCATGAGCTGCCCGAGGGCATGCTGGTCTGCAACTTTCCCGGCGGCAAGGCCGGCGACCCCGGACTGATGGAGTACAACGACGTCGTCACCTTCTTCCACGAGTTCGGCCATCTGATGCACCACATCCTCGGCAGTCAGGGCGAGTGGTCCGGCGAGGGCGGCTTCGATGTGGAGGGCGACTTCGTGGAAGCTCCCTCGCAGATGCTCGAAGAAATGTTCCACGACCCGACGATCCTGCAATCCTTCGGCAAAAACTACCAAACGGGGAAGGTCATCCCGGCCGGCCTCATCGCCAAAATGAACGCGGCCAGCGCCTATGGCCGCGGCCGCTGGCTCCAGGCCCAGGTCATGTATTCGTCCTACTCGTTGCAGATCCATAACCAGAACCCCAAGGGCATAGATCTCGCCGGCATCTGGGCAAGGGACCAGAAGCACTTCAGCCCCTTCACGCCTGTGCCGGGCGGACACTTCTTTGCCTCGTTCACCCACCTCGGCGGCTACGCATCCAACTACTACACCTATGTGTTGGATAAGGTCATCGCGCTGGACTTCTTCGCGCAGTTTGACAAGCACAACCTGCTCGATGGACCTACTGCCATGCGCTACCGCCGCACCGTGCTCGAACCTGGCGCCAGCAAGCCCGCCGCCGAGTTGGTGAAGGACTTCCTGGGCCGCCCGCAGAACATGGATGCCCTCAAAGTCTGGATGAACCAGGAGTTCCAGCGCCCCGAGACCGCCGGCATGTAGCTGCCGCCGCGGCGAGCGTGCAATGAAATGGGCCCAGCAGGCCCTTCGCAGGTGGTCGCCGAGGCACCCGGGGCGCCGCGCAAGACCCTGCGACGGGCGGCCGGCCTGACCGTGTTCGCGGAGCGCGGGGATGGCGGCAATTGTCGCAAGCGGACAATTGCACATCCAGTCGGAAGCCGCGCCGGCCAGGCGGCCGCTGCGGCGAACCCGCCGGCCCCGCAGAGGACTCCGTTACCAGCGGTCATACCCATCGACATGCACGGTGTTGCGCCCGGCACGCTTTGCCGAATACAGCGACCGGTCGGCTCTGAGCAGCAGGTCGTCGAGTTCCGCGTCGCCGAGCGTCGACGCGGCCACCCCGATCGAGATCGAAATCGGCAGCGGCGGCTCGAAACCCGGAATCGCGACGCCGGCGACCGCGGCGCGCAGCCGCTCAGCCACCTCGGCGGCCCGGGAAAGGTTCGTCTCGGGCAGGAGCACGACGAACTCGTCGCCTCCCAAGCGGCCGAGGACATCCTCGGCGCGCAGCGTCTCCGAGCACGCCCGCGCGAGCGCCTGGAGCACGCGATCGCCGACCGCATGGCCGTGCTCGTCGTTGATCCGTTTGAAGTGATCGACGTCGAGAACCAGGATCGAGGGCGCGCGCCCGTGCCGATGCGCGCGAGCCAGCTCTCTTTGCGCGATTTCGCGGAAGTGCCGCCGCGTCGCCGTGCCCGTCAGGGCGTCGGTGCGTGCCAGCTGCTCGAGCTTCCTTTCCATTTCCTTGCGCTCTGTGAGGTCGCGAGAGATGTTTGAAGCTCCGATCACCGTCCCGCGCGCGTCCCGCACCGGCGAGGTTGTAACCCACACGTCGATCAGCGACCCGTCCTTCCTGCGCCGTACGGTCTCATAAGGCTCGACCCGCTTTCCGCGCCGGATCTGCTCGAGCAGCCGCCGCACCTCGTCCTCCCGCTCGGGCGGGATCAGCATGCGGAAATTCCGCCCGATCGCCTCCCCGGCGGAATACCCGAACATCCGCGCGGCGGCGGGGTTCCAGCTGAGGATTACGCCGTCCAGATCTCGACTGATGATGGCGTCGTAGGTGGAGTCGACGATCTCGGCGAGGCGGGCGGTTGCCTCTTCGGACTTTCTGCGCTCGGTGATATCACGGATGGCGCTCGACACGAACACGTCTCCATCGGTCCGTACCGGGCTCAGCGAAACTTCCGCCGGAAACGTGCTGCCGTCCCTGCGTCGCCCCGACAACTGGAGGCCGGGGCCCATGAGCCGCACGTGCGGGTCCGCGCAGAACACCGCGCGATGACGAACGTGAGCGGAACGAGCCTGCGCCGGCAGCAGCATCTCGATCGGCTGGTCGAGCAGTTCATCGCGCGTATAGCCGAAGAGACGCTCTGCCTGGGAGTTCGCGAGCACGATCCGGCCTTGCGAATCGACGACGATCATCGCATCCGGCGCCGCCTCGAGCAGCGCCCGGAACCGCCGCTCGGAGACGAGCCGCTCGGTGCGCTCGGCAATCTCGACACGCAGCCGCTCGCGCTCCGCCGCCTCGAGCTTGCCGGAGGTGATGTCCTCGGTGAAGATCACGATGCCGCCGATCGCGCCGGAATTGGAGAGCCAGGGACGAATCTCCCAACGCAGCCACTGCATTCGGCCGTCGCTTCGTTCGAAGCAATCCTCCTCGACACGCATGGATTCTCCGCCGAGGCAGCGCGCGTGCGCGGCGCGCCAGCGCTCCGGGATTTCCGGAAAGACTTCGTAGTGCGAGCGGCCTATCACGGCATCCGTCAACCCATAATCGGTCATCCAGCGTTGACTGGCGACGATGTAGCGCATGTCGCGGTCGAACATCGCCAGCGCCGCCGGCGCATGGCGGATGAACAGCCGCGCAAGCTCCGCCTGCTCCCGCGACGACGGCCCAGCGCCCGAGTGGGTCGCGGCGTCGAGGGCCGGGGCTTCGCCGGCGGGCGCCATCTCGAGCTCAGCAACCGGATTCTTGTCGAGATTCGAGGTCGACAAAGCACCAACTCTATGCGCGGCGAACGCGCCGCACTTCGCATGCTAGAGCCACCGACGGCGGCCGCAATCGTGGGTATCCGAGTCGGGCCGCCGCCCGGCATGGACGGCGGCGGGGCGTCCCCGGATTCGACTGCGGGATGTACCGAGTCGACAGAGCCGGCGCGGCCGTACAAAATGATGCATCGCCGCGGAGGCGGTAACGCCAGGGACCGGTCGTATGGAAACAGGCGCATGAGACGATACCAGTACGAGCATGTCCCGAACGCCGAGCGGCTTTGGAAAGGGATGCTCGTCCTGATCCTGACCAGCTACGGAATCGACACCGTGCTGTTGACATTGTTCGCGTTTGCCGGCGTGCTTTCGCTGAAGATCGCGCTGGGCTATGGGGGCGCCGGACTCGCGGCCTGCGGGATTTTCTACTTGTTGATCACCAAAGGGCTGTCCGTCGGCCTCGAGGACCCCAATCTGACCCTGGCGCAGCTGAGCGCCGCGGTCGCAATCCAACTCACCTTCATGGTCCTCGCCCCGCAAGTCGCATTGTATTTCGTATCGGTGTTGTTCGTGATCTTCGGATTCGCGAGCCTGCGACTCAGACCCCCAGAGGGGTTGCTCGCCTGGCTCGCCGTTTCGATCCCGCTGGCACTGATCCTGGCACACGAACCCGCCGCTTTCGACCTGCCGCGCGGAACGACCTTCGAGCGCGCGCTGGTGGGAATCAGCATCCTGCTGGCGCTCGGTCGCGCGACGATGCTCGGCCTGTACTCGACGCACCTGCGCGTGCTGATCGGCTTGCGCCTGGACCGAACAGAGGATTCCTTGCGGTCGATTCGCGGCCAGCGCGGCGCGTTGGTCGCATCGCTGCACGAAGGACTCAGCCAGGATCTGGCCGGTATCTCGTTCCTGCTCGGCGCCTGTGTCGCGCGACTGCGGCGCGAGGCCCATCCCTGTGCGGCCGAAATCGGCGATGCCGTCGAGCATATCGGCGCCGCGATCGGCAAGACCCGGCTGATCGCCGACTCGGTCCGCGCGGAGTCGGGCCGGAGTGCGAGCGACGCCTGATCGGCCGGCTTAGGCGTTCTTCCATAGATTCTGCGCGCGAGCCCATTTGAGGACCAGTCTCCTCGAGACACGGGCCGCCCGTGACGCAGCGATCCGTGATGGAGTAGGCGCTGTTACCGGCGTAGACGGCAGGGTTGTAGTCATCCGAATAGGCCCTCTGATAGACGAGGTTGCCGGCCCCATCATGGGATTCGCGACCGGCGCTCGACTCGGGCACTCCATTCACTTCGAGTTCGAAGCCCTAATTCAGCGTGCCCCGCAAGGAGGCGAGCGTACACGGAACCCGTCGCAGGTGGCCGCCGAGGCATCCAGCGCGCCGCGCAAGACCCTGCAACCTCGCTCGAGCCCGAACGGATCATGGATTGCACGGCACCGCATGCCGTTCCGCGTCGCGAGCACCGGGTAAAAAGCTGGGCTATCCTTCCTATGCTCCGGCACCCGGTATCTTGCGACGCACTGCAATCGGCGTCGAAGCTGGGTCGTTCGCGGGCTAGTTCGTCCTCCAATTCAACGAGGATGCTGGTGCCGAACAGCAACTCGATCAGCGTATGCAGTTCCATCTTGTCAACGTAGCGACAAGCGATATGCCCCGTAGCCGGACCCGGTTCGGCGAGGTCCGGCGGGGCAAATGGTTTAGAATGAGGCCTGACCGCAGACCTCAGACGGAGACCCTCGCGCCGTGGACGCCGACCCGATCGAGCGCATTGAAACCAAGATCGCCTTCCTGGAGCGTGCTATCGCGGAGTGCGGCGACGTCATCTTTCGTCAGCACCGCGACATCGATGCGCTGCGTGAGCAGTTCGCGTCGCTAACGGCTCGATTGCAGGCGTACGAGGAGAATGGTACGCCGCGCACTATTCAGGACGAGCGGCCGCCCCATTATTGAGCATGCGTGACGGCATGGACCGTCGAGCGACGGTTTACGCCCGCGAGCGGGACGGGGGGCATTAGTTTTTCTACGCGCGCTCGGCGATTTTCTGCGGCGACAGGCTCGCAGGCCGATGCTAGTTTCGAAAAAAAGGGATCGTCGAGGTGCGCGTCATGCAAGACATTCTCGATCTGGAACGATATCCGCTCGACCGGCCCGCACTCCTGTCGCCCCTCGTCGAACGCTGTCGGGCGGAGCTGGCCGCGCAGGGAATGTTCAACCTCGAGGGCTTGGTCCGGCCCGCGGCGATCGCCCGGGCCACCGCCGAGCTCGCGCCGCTCGCGCAGCGCGCCTCGTACACGCATGCCCGCGAACACAACGTCTATTTTCGCGAGAACATCGAGGGATTGTCCGCCGATCACGCCGCGTTGATCCGTTTCCGGACGATCAACCACACGCTCTGCGCCGATCAGCTGGTCGGCACGATCGTGCAGCGGATCTACGAATATGCGCCGCTCGTCGAATTCATCGCGCGCGCGATCGATGCGCCGCAACTGTATTTGATGGACGATCCTCTGGCTCGGATCAACGTCATGGAATATCGCCCGGGCGAGGCGCTCAACTGGCACTTCGACCGTTCCCGGTACACGACCACGCTGCTGATCCAGGCGGCCGAGGCCGGCGGCGAATTCGAATACTGCAGCGATTTGCGCAGCGAGGACGACCCAAACTACGACGGCGTGGCCCGTTTTCTCGCCGGGAGCGGCGACGCCGTGCGCATCAATCCGCTGATGGCGGGCACGCTCAATGTCTTCGCGGGGCGTAACACCCTGCATCGGGTCTCGAATGTCGCCGGCGATCGATCGCGCCTCGTTGCGGTCTTTTCCTATTACGACCGCGCCGGCGTCAACTTCACCGACGAAGAGAGAATCGGGTTCTACGGCCGCACACGGCCGTTCGACGGAATCCCGCCACGCTAAACGTAGATCCCTGGAGGAGGGCGCAATGAGGTCAAAGGGTAAGCTGGCCGCGGCGGTGTCGCTGGCGCTGGCCGGGTCGGCGGCACTGGAGCCGGCCATGGCGGCGGACGATACGGCGCAGGTCGCGGCATTGCAGGAGATCATCGTCACGGCGCAACACCGCAAGGAGAACCTGCAGACGGTGCCAATCTCGATCCAGGCGCTGACCAGCAAGACGCTCGCCCAGTTGAACGTGGAGACGTTCGACGACTACGTGAAGTACCTGCCGAACGTCACGACGGCGACCTACGGGCCAGGCCAGGGCGAGATCTACATGCGCGGCCTGAGTCTCGGCACGCAGGGACCGCAGGGGAACGGCATCACCGGCAATTTTCCGAACGTTGCCGTATACCTCGACGAGCAGTCCTCGATGCTGCCGAGCCACAATCTCGACATCTACGCGGTGGATCTTGAGCGCGTCGAGGTCCTCGAGGGCCCGCAGGGGACGCTGTTCGGCGGCGGCGCGCAGGCGGGCGTGGTCCGCTACATCACCAATAAGCCGAAGCTCTCGGTCACCGAGGGGTCGGCCGACGCTTCGTACGGCGTGACCGCCCACGGCGATCCGAATTCGGCCTACGACGCCATGATCAACCTGCCGCTGATCGAGGGGGAACTCGCGGCACGGGTCGTCCTATACGACGACCAGCGCGGCGGCTACATCAACAACGTGCCGAGCACGTTCACCCGTCGCAATTCCGACCTCGGCATCAGCTACGCGGGCGGCAGCGTTCCCGCGAACAGTCCGGTCATCAACAACTACAATCTCGTGCAACGGGCGATCAATCCGGCGACCTACAAAGGTTTGCGCGCCCAGCTGCTGTGGAAGTTCGCCGACGACTGGGATGCGTTGCTCGCTCAGAGTTACCAAAACATCGATTCCCAGGGTGTCTTCTATCAGATGCCGCGCGGCTCCGACGGCCAGGCGCTGCCCGATCTGTCGGTCACCAATTTCAATCCCGCCGATTCGCGCGACCGCTTCTCGAACACCGCCCTGACCATCCACGGCAAGATCGGCGCCTTGAATCTGCTTTATGCGGGCGGCTATCTGGTGCGCAACATCGACCAGTCGCAGGACTACACCAATTATTCGCGCGGGTTTTTCGCCGACTATTATCAATGTTACGGTCCGTCGGTTACCGGAACCGCAACCTGTTACTCGCCGAGCGCGAGTTGGCACGACCGGGAGCGCGCGACCCACCAGAGCCACGAGATCCGCATCAGCACGCCGGACGATAAGCGGATCCGCGCGATCGGCGGCGTCTTCTGGGAGGATTTCAACGTCTACGAGAGCACCGACTGGATGTACCGGACCTTGCCGGCGTGCACCGCCGCCGACAATGTCGGCTGTCTGTCGAATATCGTCCCGGCGCCGGGTTCGACGGTTCAGAATCCGAACGTCCGCAATTCGAACGTCTCCTACCTGATCGATGCGGTCCGCGGCTATCGTCAGTACGCGTTTTATCTGTCGACCGACGTGCAGTTGCTGCCGAAGGTCTTGACCGCCACCGTCGGAACGCGCTACTACAACTTCAACAACACCGAGAAGGGTGCTTACGGCGGCGGCTTCGGCTGTTTCGAGGCGGGGCCGGCGCCATGCTCCGCGGGCGGAGCGAGCATCGATTCCGAGAACCTGCAGCAGAACTATTCCGGGTTCAAGAGTCGCGCCAACCTCACGTGGAATCTCACGCCGGACGTGATGCTCTACTACACCTGGTCGCAGGGTTATCGGCCCGGTGGGTTCAACCGCACGCGCAACGGACCGTTCATAGCCGACGTCAACGGAGTCAACCAGTACTTCACGCCCAAGGGCTACGCACCGGATCAGTTGGTGAACAACGAGATCGGCTGGAAGACCGAATGGCTCGATCACCGATATCTGTTCAACGGAGCGATCTACAAGGAGAACTGGTCGAACGTGCAGTTCCCGGTGTTCAATCCGGCGTACACCGGCAGCCAGGCGTATGTGACCAACGGACCGGACTACGAGGTCAAGGGCGTCGAGATCCAGTTCGACGGCCACGTAACCGACGGCTTTTCGGTGCACGCCGGCGCGTCCTGGAACAGTTCGCGTCAGACGAACTCGCCGGTGTTGATCGCGAACAACCCGGCGAGCGCGAATTTCGGCAAGCCCGTGTACCAGGTCGTCAACGGGGTCGTTCAGCCGATACCTAACGTCTACGGCGACGTCGGCAGTTCGCTCGCCATGTCGCCCCCGTTCCAGGGAAACGCGCGCATTCGCTACGATTGGAACGTCGCCGGCTACGCCGCGTTCGCTCAGTTAGGCGCCGTGGTCACGGCCCACTCGGTCAACGTCGTCGGCAACGCCCCGTCGATCGCCCCGTCGGTGAACGCCACGCAGTCATTCAACCAGCCGGGGTACACCACTTACGACGCGGCCGTCGGCTTCGCGCGGGACGCGTGGACGGTGCAGGTTTACTGTCAGAACCTGACCGACACCCGTGGCATGGCGTTCATCAGCGATTCGCAGGCGCTCGAAACCCAGACCGTGATACGCCCGCGGGTCATCGGCGTGAAATTCGGCATGAAATTCGGGGGCGAGTGAGTCAGGCGGGAAGTGCCCTCCGCTCTCGGTGACCCCACACGGCGCAAGATCTTCCAGCGCCTAGCCGAAAAGCCCTGTGCGGTCGGCAAACTCGCGGGCGCCCTGCCGGTGAGCCGGCCCGCCGTTTTGCGGATGACGTACACGAGAAAGAACAATACCGATGAGTATCGCCCTTCGGGTTGACCGGAGAGAATGGGGAATTTTGCGCGATACGTCGCCACCATCCTATGAGGGTAGTGTCAGGTCGTCGTTCGTAGTTCACGCGATCCCGGGAAGCCCAGCCGCACGCGCGGATGAACGAACGCTCATCCATGCGACTGACGACTTGGGAGGCCGTGACGGCGTGAACCCGACGTGTTCGGCGTGGAACGCCCTGGCCCGAGCGAGATCCGGGCTCGCGAGTTCGTTCCAGCGAACCCGCTGAACGGCCGCCGGGATTCGCGTCGGCGGCGGTGCCGAACATATCGCCTGCCCATCTCCCGCTCCGACTTTCGCGCGTACCGGCGATCACGTAATCTGCCTCTTCCAAGCAGGTGCCATGACCAAAGAGGTTGTCCCGATGTCACAGCCAATTTCCACCTCCCTGTATATCGGGGGCAATGCCCGTCGAACCGCCGATGCCATGGCGATCCGCGATCCCGCCAAGCCCGCAGTGGTGGTGGGACTCGCGGCCGCCGCCACCCCGCGGGACGTTCTGGATGCCGTGGCTGCCGCGAAAATCGCGTATCCCGCCTGGGCTGCGTTGCCGCCTCGGGAGCGCGCCGCGCAGATGCTGGCCGCGCTCAACGGCATCGCCGAGAACCGGGACGAAGACGCCGCCATCCTGTCCCAGGAAAACGGCAAGATTCGCTTCGAGGCCTGGATCGATTCGCTGGTGCTGGAATTGCGCTGGAAGCTCGCGCTGAGCCACGCGGACGAGATCGACGCCTCGAAGGTACTGGCACCCATTCCCGGCGCCATTCCCGTGGAGACCACGGTGAGCTACCAGCCGCTCGGCGTGGTCACCATCATCGTGCCGTTCAACTGGCCGGTCGCGATTCTCGGCGCCGCGCTTCCGCAGGCGCTGTTGGCGGGCAACACCGTCATCGTGAAGCCGCCGCTCACGGCGCCCCTGGCGACGGCGCGGATCGTAACGCGCATCGCCGAGCAGCTGCCCCCCGGCGTGCTGAACGTCGTCACCGGCGCCGACGCCGATATGGGCGCGCTGGTCCGCAACGCCGATGTGGCCAAGGTATGCTTCACCGGATCGGTCCGCGGCGGCAGAAAAATAATGGAAATGGCCTCGCACAGCCTGACCCGCGTCACGCTCGAACTCGGGGGAAACGATGCCGCTCTGGTGCTCG
>JAJXYR010000030.1 GCA_021780475.1 Pseudomonadota bacterium | reverse complement strand
CCGACTACATGAGCCTGTGGCGCTGGTCGGTCGAGGACATCGAGGCATTCTGGGGCGCGCTTTGGGAATACTTCGAGATCGACGCCAGTCCGTACACGCGGGTCCTGGGCCGATCCGCCATGCCCGAGGCGGAGTGGTTTCCGGGCGCGCGACTGAATTACGCGCAGAACGTGCTGCGCGCGGAGCGCCACGGGTCGATCGCGCTATTGCACGCCGCCGAGGACCGGGGACTCGAGCCCATGACCTGGGCGGTGCTCGGTGCGCAGGTGCGCATCCTCGCGACCCGGCTGCGCGCATTGGGCGTTCGGCCGGGCGATCGCGTGGCCGCCTGGATGCCCAATATTCCGCATACGGTGGTCGCGATGCTCGCGACCACCGCGATCGGCGCGATTTGGGCGTGCTGTTCGCCGGATTTCGGCGAGCGCGGCGTGCTCGATCGCCTCGCGCAGCTGTCGCCGAAAGTCCTGTTCTGCATCGACGGCTATCGTTACGCGGGCAAGCGGCTGGATCGCCGCGCCGAACTCGACCGGATCCTGGTCGGTCTCGACAGCGTCCGACAGGTGATCTATCTGCCGTACCTCGATCCGAGCGATGCGAGCCGTCCGCGCCCCGGAGCGCTCACCTGGGCCGAGATGCTCGACCACCCGCCGATCGGCGCCGCCGCGTTCTCATTCGAACCGGTCCCGTTCGACCAGCCGTTGTGGACGCTGTTCTCCTCCGGCACGACCGGGCTGCCGAAGGCGATCGTCCATGGGCACGGCGGCATCCTGTTGGAGACGATGAAGAACGCGACATTCCACTTCGACCTGCATCCGGGTGATCGGCTGCTGTTCTTCACCACGACCGGCTGGATGCTATGGAATTTCCTCGCGAGCACGCTCGCCTGCGGCGCGATTCCAGTGCTCTACGACGGTAGTCCCTCCCATCCCGCCCCGGATGCGCTGTGGAAATTGGCGCAAGATGCGCGGGCCACGATGTTCGGCGCAAGCCCCACCTACGTCGACCAGATGTCGCGCGCGGGCATCGTTCCGCGCGAGCGCTATGATCTTGCGAGTTTGCGCAGCATTTCGCTCGCCGGGTCGCCCGCCACCCCGGACTGCATGGCGTGGTTCTACCGCAACGTCAAACAGGATCTGTGGGTCGCCAACGGCAGCGGTGGCACCGATTGCTGCACGGGGTTCGTCGGCGGCGTGCCGACGCTGCCGGTGCGTGCGGGGGAGATTCAGGCGCCCTCGCTCGGTGTGGCGGTCAAGGCGTTCAACGAGAGCGGGCAGAGCGTGTTCGACGAGGTGGGTGAACTCGTGATCACGGCGCCGTTGCCGTCCATGCCCGTCGCGTTTTGGAACGATCCCGACGGCGAGCGTTACCGTGAAGCCTATTTCGAGCAGTTCCCCGGCGTCTGGCGGCACGGGGATTTCCTGCGCATCGACGCGAACGGCGGCTGTTGCGTGCTGGGGCGTTCGGATGCGACGTTGAACCGGTACGGCGTGCGGATCGGCACCGCCGAGATCTACCGTTCGCTCGCCGCGTTGCCCGAGGTCGAGGATAGCCTGATCGTGAACCTGGATCTGCCGGATGGCGGATTTTTCATGCCGCTGTTCGTGAAGCTCGCACCCGGTGTCGCACCGACGGCGGTGGCCGAGAAGATCCGCGACACTCTGCGTCGCGAGTACACACCGCGTCACGTGCCCGACAAGATCATCCCGGTGCCTGCCATTCCCGTGACGATCACCGGCAAGAAGATGGAGGTGCCGGTGCGGCGCATCCTGCAAGGGGTGCCACCGGACGAGGCCGCCAACCGCAGCGCGATGGCCAATCCGGGCGCGCTCGATTTCTTCATCGAATACGCCGCGACCCAGCGCGACTATTCACTGCGCCGGGACTGACGCGATGGCCCGGGAACCGGTGATCCTGCTGCCGGGACTGGTCTGCGACCGCGCGGTCTGGGAGCCGCAGCTCGCCGTCCTGTCGATGCGGCGCGAGTGCATCGTCGCCGATTACGGCGCGGCGGATTCGATCCAAGCGATGGCGCAGCGGGTGTTGTCCTCGGCGCCCGAGCGCTTTTGCGTCGCCGGTCATTCCATGGGGGGGCGCGTCGCTCTCGAGATCATGCGCGACGCGCCGCAGCGTGTCGCGCGACTGGCGCTGCTCGACACCGGCTATCAGGCGCGACCCGCCGGCGAAGCCGGCGAGGAGGAAGCGCGCGGGCGCCACCGGCTGCTGGAAATTGCCAACGCGCACGGTATGCGCGCGATGGGACGCGAGTGGGTGCAGGGCATGGTCCATCCTCGCCGTCTGCGGGATGCGCCGCTGATCGAATCCATCCTCGAGATGATCGAGCGCAAGACGGTCGCGACATTCGCGGCGCAGATCCGCGCGCTCCTCGATCGTCCGTCGGCGGAGAGCTTGCTGGCCGAGATCCGCTGTCCGACGTGGGTACTGTGCGGACGCGAGGACGCTTGGAGCCCGCTCGGGCGGCATCAGGACATGGTCCGGGCGATCCGCGATGCGCGCCTTGCGATCATCGAGGACTGCGGCCACATGTCGACGATGGAGCGTCCGGCGGACGTGTCCGCGGCGCTCGAAGGTTGGCTCGACGCCGGCGGGTAGCCGCGATTTCGCGGCCGACCCTCCTCAGCCCTGGCGGCTCCGCCATCCTTCCTTGTAGTCCCCGCGTGCGCCTTTTGCGTACGGCGTCGGGGCGACCCTGACACGAACTTCGAGCTGTTTGTGCCGCTCCACCGTGGGCTTGAGGGTGCCGCCGTTCTCCTCGCCCCAGACGAGGGTCAGCACGTCGCCGACCTCGATGTCAGGATCGACGACGCCGAGCGAGAGCACGGTGCGCTCGTTGAAGCTGTAGCCGCCGAACATCGAGAAGCCGACCGTCCGGCCGCCGACCATGACCCGGTCATAGGACGCGGAGGAATAGTTGCAGTTCGGAAAGTCGAAGAATTTGTAATTCTCGCCGTCCGGTTCGAGGAGCGATGCGTAGATCTTGATGAAGTCCGCCGGGTTCCACGCGAAGGTCACCTTCTTGCGCTGCGGCCGAGCGTCGTGGCGCTTGAGCGCCTCGGCGCCGATGAAGTCGTGATCGTACTTGATGAAGGGGCCGTAGCCGAGCGCGTGCGGGGTGAGATAGTAGTCCTCGATGTTGTCGGAAACGAAGCTGCCGCCGATGGATCCCGACCCCTCGTAGCCGGCGGCCGGCAGCCACTCGCGGTAGGCGCGCATTGGCTCGCCGGTGTAGACCGCGGGCAGCGGCGAGGGTATCCAGCCACTTTCCAGAGTGTTGCTGGAGTATGCGCGGGCGCCCACCTGCAGCATGCCGAATTCCGCGCCGGCCTCGACGATCGCCTCGCGAACCTCGTCGTACTCGGCGTAGGGGCCCCATAGCTCGAGGCCCGGGGCACCGGCCATGCCGTGGCGAAGGCAACGCACCTTGCGCCCCTTGATGTTGATCACGTCCATGTTGAAGAATTTCACTTCCGGCAGCGGGCCGCCGTTGAGGCGGGTCAGAACCTGCGTCGCGTTGGGCCCTTGCACCTGGAAGCGGTAGTGGCGGCGGAACACCGCCTTGCCGCGCGGATACGAGGGTGAGCGGTCGTCGCGGATCGCCTCGACCGCGTAGCCGCCCTTATGCGCGTGGAATTCGATCCAGTTCACGGTGGGCGCGCGCCCTACGAACAGCAGTTCGTCCTGGTCGACGTAGAACAAGATTCCGTCGCCGATCACATAGCCGTCGTGGCTGCACGGCACCATTTGCTTCGCCTTGTTCTTGATGAACCCGTTGAAGCTGTTGATCGTGAGATACGAGAGCATCTTCAGCGCATCCGGACCCTTGACGGTGATCTCCGCCATGTGATGCGTCTGGTCGAAGAGCACGGCGGTCTTTTGCCACGCTTGCTGCTCGCTACGCCAATTGCTGAACTCGTAAGGCACCACCGGATAGACGTAGGCGCCGATCTGCGAATTACGCAGCATCTGAACCGGATTCCCGCTGCGCTGCAATAGCTGTTCGAGGTTTTCCTGCTTCATCGTGTCCATGCTCCGGGTCTCTTGGCGCCCACTGGTTTTCGCTTGAATGCGGCCGATATCCGCCGGGTCGAGTGTAACGAGCGCCTGGCGGGCTCGTTCCACCGATGGCGAAACTGCATGAGGCTGATGGCGAACCGTGCCGCGGGCGGGTGACGCGGCGCCTCGGCGGCAACCCAAGCTGCGTCGATACCTCCTATAAGCGCCGCCTGCTTGTTGGGGTCCACACGCCTCCGTATAACTGTCGAGACTCGGCTCGCCGAGTGGCTGCTCGCAGGGGGGAAAGCACATGGGTCGCATCGAGTCGTTGATCGCCTGGTCGGCGCTTGGCGACCTCCGGATCGCCGAGATCGGCTCGGACGCGCTACCGCGCCATATGCGGGGACTCGCCGCATCCAGCCGTGTTCCGGGTTTCTACCTGTTCCTGCCGCTCGACGGTGACGGCAGCGCTCGCCAGGACGGGCGAGAGGCGCTGCTGCAAGGCGGTGACTTCATCTTGTGCGACGGGGCTCGGCCGTATGAAATCCAACTCCACGGCGCCAGCCGCATGCTGGCGCTGGCAATTCCCACCGCCAGGATCCGCCGCTACATCGCCTGTCCGGAATCCCTGGCCGCGATTGCGATGCGCGCGCCGAGCGGCGTCAGCGGCCTGCTGTCGAGCTTTCTGCGGAACTTTTGGCTCCATTGCCGGCGACCCCTCGACGACGCCGCGGCGGCGCAGATCGCCGTCGCGATCCTCGAGTTGCTCGGCGCTGCCTACGCGGAGGTGCCGCGGACGAGCGTCGACCGTTCCGAGCGCGGCACGGCGCACCGGATCCGCATCATCAATTACATCCATGCGCATCTGTACGACTCTGATCTGACGCCGATGAAGATCGCCACCGCGTGCGGCATCACCACGCGCTATCTGCACTACCTGTTCTCCGACGGTGACGAGACCGTGGCTCGCTACATCCTCAAAAGCCGCTTGGATGCGTGTTCGCAGGCGCTGCTGTCGGGCAGTCAGCGAGGGCGTACGGTCACCGC
>JAJXYR010000292.1 GCA_021780475.1 Pseudomonadota bacterium | reverse complement strand
AGCGAGTTGAACCACTCGGTCGTGCCGTTCTTGCTGCGCGGCGTGAACCTGCTGGGAATCGACTCGGTCATGTGCCCGCGCGCGCAGCGGCTCGCGGCCTGGGCGCGCATCGGCGCCGAGCTGCCGCGCGCGGCGCTCGCCGCGATGACGGTTGAGGCGGGCCTCGGCGATGTGCCACGATTGGCGCGGGAGATCCTGGCGGGCCAGGTCCGAGGACGAGTCGTCGTGAACGTGAATTGAACAGCATCGCCAGCAGCACCGCGCGGGCGGCACCGCCGCACGGCCGGCGCCGGGGGTCGCGGTGAAATCCTTTCTCCTCGCGTTCACGGCGCTGTTCTCGATCGTCAATCCCTTGTCGGGGGCGTTCATCTTCTTCGGCGCGACCCAGGGGCTCGAGCCGCGGGTGCGCGCCCAGGTGTCGCGCTGGGTCGCGATCTACGCGTTCTCGATCGTCACCGTGTCGCTGTACGTGGGCGCCTACGTGCTCAGCTTCTTCGGCATCTCGATTCCGGTGCTGCGGGTCGCGGGCGGCATCATCATCGCGATGTCCGGCTGGCGCATGCTGACCGAGCCCGACGCGACCGAGCAGCGGCGCAGCGAGACGCCGAGTCCGCGTTCGATCGCGATCCCGCCGAGCCGCCTCGCGTTCTATCCGCTGACGATGCCGCTGACCACCGGGCCGGGCACGATATCGGTCGCCATCTCGCTCGGCGCCGGCCGCCCGGCCGGCTTTCATCCGGAGCTGCTCGCGTTCTTCATCGAGACGCTGGCGGCCGTGGTGCTGCTGACGCTGCTGGTCTATGAGTTCTACCGCCATTCGGCCCGACTCGCCGAATGGATCGGCGCGACCGGCACGACGATCGTCGTGCGCCTGTCGGCGTTCCTGTTGTTCTGCATCGGCATCCAGGTCCTGTGGAACGGGGCCGCGGAACTGCTCGGCACGCTGCCGCTCGGCTCCGCGGGCGTCAGTTGAACGCGCCGCTCGGCCTCGGCATCCTCGGCGCCGCGCGGATCGCGCGCAGCTTCATCGCGGGCGTCGCGCCGTCGATGAGCGTGCGCGTCGTCGCGGTCGCGAGCCGCGACGCGGCGCGGGCGGCGCAATTCGCGGCCGACACCGGCGTCGGGCGCTGGCACGGGTCCTACGAAAGCCTGATCGCCGATCCCGACGTCGAGGCGGTCTATGTGCCGCTGCCGAACGGTCTGCACGCCGAATGGGCGATCCGCGCGCTCCACGCCGGCAAGCACGTCTTATGTGAAAAGCCGCTCGCGGCGACGCACGCCGAGGCCGCGGCGATGTTCGCCGCCGCGCGGCGGGCGGGACGCGTGCTGGTCGAGGGCTTTCCGTATCTGGCGCAGCCGCATGCGCTGAAGCTGCGTCAACTGGTCGCCGCCGGCGAGATCGGCCGCCTGCAGACGATCCAGGCGGCGTTCGGCTTCACGCTCGCCGACCGCGCGAACATCCGTTTCGATGCCGCCCTCGGCGGCGGCGCGCTGCTCGACGTCGGCGTCTACCCGATCAGCCTGGTGCGCGTCCTGGTCGGCGCGCGGCCGTGGCGCGTGCACGCGGTCGCCCGCTGGGACTTAGGCGGAGTCGACGAAACGCTCGTCGCCACGCTCGAGCACGCGGACGGG
Organism: Pseudomonadota bacterium; assembly: GCA_021780475.1. GTDB lineage: Bacteria > Pseudomonadota > Gammaproteobacteria > Steroidobacterales > Steroidobacteraceae > Bog-1198. The sequence goes on along the minus strand of JAJXYR010000292.1, from coordinate 18,789 downwards.
CCGCTCGCGCAAATCAGCTGCGGCTTCGCGGCGAGCGCGCATCGCTACGCGGTGATCGCGGGCACGGCCGGCGTGCTGCGGACGACCTACCCCAATACGCCGCCCGCGGGGCAGCCGGGGATCGTCGAGATCAAGCGCGGCGTCGCCGCCGACCTCGACTATGAGTCGATCCAGGTGCCGGCCTTGAACGGATTCCGTGCCGAGGCCGAATCCTTCGAGCGCCTGCTGCGCGCCGGCCCCGACCACTGGAGCGGCGCGACCGCCGCCGAATCGCTCGACATCATGGCGACGCTCGATGCGGTGCTGGCGAGCGCCCGCTCGGGACGGCCGGTCGAGCTCGCGCCCGCGCGTTGACCCGGCCCCGGTTCGCGGGCAGACTAGGCCTGTGTCCAGGAGTCCATCGGCCGGTGCGGCCGCTGGGTGAAACGGGAAGCCGGTGAAGCCCCTGAGGGTCAGTCCGGCGCTGCCCCCGCAACGGTAAGCGAGCCAAGCCGAGTCATTCGATGCCACTACGCCGCGGCGTGGGAAGGCGACTCCGGCCGGGAATTCCCACTCGCAAGCCCGTATACCGACCTGTGGCGCGACGGCACGTGTTGCGGCGGGCGACGGCGGTGCGGATTGGCCGGTGTCCCTCACCCCCTTAAGATCCACACCCCGACAGTTCGGCTCCGCGCGCGGTCATTCGGTTCCGGCAAGCGCACGGCGGGTGCGCGGTGGAGTGGCTCATGGTCGGCACAGCGAGCGCAAAATCGACGATCCGCCGCCTGGCGTTGATCGCCGCGTTCGGCTGCGGCGCGATCGCCCACGCCCACGCGGCCACCGGCATCGTCGTGCTGCGCGACGACTTGCATCGCACCGTCGTCGTGCCGCGTGATCCGCAACGCGTCATCACGCTGCTGCCCTCGTTGACGGAGACGGTTTGCGCGCTCGGCGCCTGCAACCGGCTGGTGGCAACCGGCGACTTCGACGACTGGCCGCCGAGCGTGCGGGGCCTGCCGAAAGTCGGCGGCCTCGACGACGTGAACGTCGAGCGCATCGTCGCGCTGCGGCCCGATTTGGTGCTGATGAGCAGCTCGCAGCGCGTCGGCGCCCGACTCGGCCAGCTCGGCGTCGTCTCCTTCGCGCTCGAGACCGACCGCTACGCCGACATCGCCCGCACGGTCAGCCGGGTCGGTGCCTTGCTCGGCCTGCCGGACCGCGCCGCCGCGTTGAATGCGCGGATCCGCGACGCCGTGCAGGCGGTGAGCGCCGCGGCGCGGGCGCATCGCGCGGGCACGGGACTCAAGGTGTATTTCGAGGTCGGTCCCGGCCCCTATGCGGCCGGACCCGACTCCTACATCGGCGAGCTGTTGACGATGCTTGGCGCCCGCAACATCGTCGCCGCCCGGCTTGGCGCGTTTCCGTTGCTCAATCCCGAATACGTCGTGCGGCGTGATCCGGATGTCATCTTCACGTCGCGCACCGACGCCGGGCACCTCGCCGACCGCCCCGGCTGGTCGCAGATCAGGGCCGTGCGCGAGCACCACATCTGCACCTTCCCGGACGCGGTGCGCGACACCGTGGTACGGCCCGGCCCGCGCGTCGCGGACGGCATGCGCGCGATCGCCGCGTGTCTCGACCAGGTGCGCTCATGAGCGCCGCGCGCTCCGGCCTGATCGGCGAACTGCCGCAGCGGCTCGGCGCGGATCACGGCCCGCTCGCGCTCTGGTTCGCGGCCTGCATCGCGATCACGGTGGCGCTGTCCTGCGGCGGCCTGTTGGTCGGCACCTCGAGCCTGCACACGTCGCTGCGCTGGCTCCTGAATCCGGATGCGCAGTCCGCGGTCGTGCTGTGGGACATCCGCCTGCCGCGCACCGTCGGCGCCTGGTTCGCCGGCGCGCTGCTCGGGCTCGCCGGCGCGGTCGCACAGGGCGTGTTCCGCAACCCGCTCGCCGAACCTTACCTCCTCGGCACCGCCTCGGGCGCCGCCCTCGGCGTCGCGATCAGCCTGTTCGCGACCGGCGCCTCCGTGGGCGCGCTCGCCTGGGCGGGCCAGATCGGCCTGACGGGCGCCGCCTGTCTCGGGGCCTGCGCCGCGATCGTGCTGACGCTCGCGCTCGCGCGCGGCGTGCTCCAAACCCCGAGCCTGCTGTTGTCGGGCATCGTCGTCGGCTTCTTGTTGAGCGCCGCGACCTCGCTGCTGCTGCTGACCAGGCCGCAAATGTGGCGCACGATGCAGGTGTTCCTGCTCGGCAGCACGGGCTTTCTCGGCTGGTCGTCGGTGGCGCTGCTCGGCGCGGTGTTCGTCCTGTGCCTGATACCGGCGGTGCTGTTGTCGCGCGGTCTCGACGCGCTCACCCTCGGCGAGGAAACGGCCCAGTCCCTGGGCTTGTCGCTGCCGACACTGCGTCTCGCGCTGCTCGGGGTGATCTCGCTCGCGACCGCCGCCACCGTCGGCGAGGTCGGCATCGTCGGCTTCGTCGGCCTGGTCGCGCCGCACATCGTGCGTCAGACGCTGCGGGTCAATCATCGCCACTTGTTGATCGCCTCGCCGCTGTGCGGCGGGGCCTTGCTGCAGGCGGCGGACCTCGCGAGCCGCTGGGTGATCCGCCCGGCGGAACTGCCGGTGGGCGCGGTCACCGCCTGTGTCGGCGGGGCGTATCTCGCGATCCTGTTGTGGCGCCGGGTGCGCGATGCTTGAAGCTCAGCTCGCGCCGGTCGGACCGGCGACCGCGCTCGCCTGCCGCGACCTGGTCGTCGCCTACGGCGCGCACACGGTGCTCTCGGGCATCACGCTCGAGATCCCGGCGGGACGCTGGACCGCGATCGTCGGCCCGAACGGTTGCGGCAAGTCGACGCTGCTGCGCGCGCTCGGCGGACTCCAGTCGCCGCGCGGCGGCGAGATCCGACTCGGCGGCCGGCCGCTCGGCGCGTGGTCGCGGCGCGCGCGGGCGCGCCGCCTGGGCTGGCTTGCGCAGACGCCGGCGACGACGGATCTGTGCGCCGCGGAGGTCGTCGCGCTCGGCCGGTTCGCGCACGGCGGCTGGCTCGCGCACCGCGACGTCGACGACGAGGCGGCGATTCATCGGGCGATGGTCGCGACCGGGTGTTTGCGCTGGGCGTCGCGGCGTGTCTCGACGCTGTCCGGCGGCGAGCGGCAGCGGGTGCACCTGGCGCGCGTGCTCGCGGTCGAGGCCGGGGTGCTGCTGCTCGATGAGCCGACGACCCATCTGGACCCGCCGCATCAGGAGGACGTCGCGCGGCTGTTGCGCCAACAAGCCCATGTGGGCGGGGTCTGCGTCGTCAGCGCGATCCATGACCTGTCGCTCGCGCTGACCGCCGATCGATTGATCGTGCTCGGCGAGCACGGCCTCGTCGGTCACGGCCCGGTGCGCGAGGCGCTCGCCGGCGACTGGCTGTCCCAGGCCTTCCGCACGCGGGTCGACGTCGTCGATCATGGCGGCGTGTATCTGTGGCGGCCGGCGGTGCGGGCGACGGCGGATGACTAGACGGCGCCGCGCCGTCATGGTCTGCGGAACGACGAGCGGCGCGGGCAAGAGTTTTCTCGCCACCGCGCTCGCGCGCTGGTATGCGCGCGCGGGCTACCGCGTGGCGCCGTTCAAGGCCCAGAACATGAGCAACAACGCGCGCGTCGTCGACGGCGGCGAGATCGGCAGCGCCCAGTACTTCCAGGCGCTCGCGGCCGGGTGCGCGCCGGACGTGCGCATGAATCCGCTGCTCCTCAAGCCCGAGACGGACCTGCGCAGCCAGGTGATCCTGCTCGGCGAGCGCAACGATGCGCTCGGCGCGACCGAGTGGCGCGCGCGCTCGGCGCTGGTGTGGCCGACCATCAGCCGCTGTCTGGAGGAGTTGCTCGACGAGTACGACGTCGTCGTCATCGAGGGGGCGGGCAGCCCGGCCGAGATCAACCTGCAGGCCTCGGACGTCGTCAACATGCGCGTCGCCGAGTTCGCGTCCGCGGCGACGCTGCTGATCAGCGACATCGACCGCGGCGGCGCGTTCGCCCACCTGTACGGCACGTACCAGCTGCTGCCGCCGCGCCAGCAGGCGCTGATCCGCGGCTTCGTGCTCAACAAGTTTCGCGGCGACGCCGGGCTGCTCGCGCCCGGTCCGCAACAGCTCGAGGGGCTCACCGGCGTGCCGACGCTCGCGGTGCTGCCGATGTGGCGCGGCCACGGCCTGCCCGAGGAGGACGGGGTGTTCGATGCGCCCGCCGGCGGCTCGGGCCCGCGGGTGGTCATCGTCGCCTATCCGCAGATCAGCAACCTCGACGAATTCACGCCGCTCGCGCGCGTCGCCGGCATCGCGCTGCGCTGGGGCCGCGACGCCGCCGCGGTCGCGGCGGCCGACGTGTTGATCCTGCCCGGATCGAAGCAGGTCGCCGCGGACCTGGCGTGGCTGCGCCGCCGCGGCATCGCGGCGCTGATCGACGCGCACGCGCGCGCCGGCAAGCCGCTGCTCGCGATCTGCGGCGGCTTGCAGATGCTGGGCGCCGAGGTCTGCGATCCGCACGGTGTCGAAGGCGCCGCCGCCGGCCTCGGACTGTTGCCCTATGCCACCGAGATGCAGGCGAAAAAGCGCCACCACCGCGGCCGCTACACGCTCGGCGCGACGACGGGCTTCTGGGCGCCGCTCGCGGGGGTCGAGTTCGACGCGTACGAGATCCGCCACGGCCGCACGACGCCGCGGGCGGACGGCGGCGGCGCGCCGCCGCTCGTGCCGGTGCTCGCCGAGGATTGCGGCTGGCAATGCGGCGCGACCCTCGCGCTCTACGTGCACGGGATGTTCGAATGCCCGGCGGTGCTGCGCGCCCTGTTCGGGCGAGACACGCCGACGCTCGAGGACACGCTGAACGGACTCGCCGACTTCGTCGACTCAGGCTTCGCGCCGGGTGCGCTGGCGGGGCTGCTCGAGGCCCCGCCGGCGCCGCTGCGCTAGGTTTTCGGCGCGCCCGGCCGCATCGACTCGCGCGGCAGCCGGATCGGCAGGCGCGCGCGGATCGCCGCGTCGACCGCATCCGGGATGTGGGTCGGATAATGGCTCGACAGAATCGACTCGAGCTTGCGCGAGGCCCGCTCGATCACGGTCGGCCTGCCCTGGATCACCCACTCGTTCGGGCTCGACCGGTCGCCGACGCTCGGATAGACGTATTCCTTCTGCATCCGCTGCAGCGTCTGATCGGAGCCGAGGTAGTGGCCCGGGCCTTCGATGCAGACCTTGCGGATCGTCTCGATCGACAGCGATTCGTCGCTGACGTCGATGCCTTTGATCGTGCGCTGCACGGCGCCGATGATGTCGTTGTCGATGATCAGGCTCTCCAGGCTGAACCCGAGCAGACTCGCGAGCATGCCGGCCGATTCGTAGATCAGGTTCGCGCCGGCGTTGCCGACGAGCGCATGGTTGTAGGCCTTTTCGTAGCCGGACTGCACGTCCGGCAGCTTCGCGTCGCTCATTCCGGACGCGGTGCCGCCGGTCAGGTCGTAGAAGCGCGCGAGCTGGGCGCTCGCCGCCGACAGCAGCGCCTGTTCGGGGCTCCCGCCGGACATCGCGCCGGTGCGCAAGTCCGACACGAAGCACCAGGTGCCGAATATCGCCGGTGCGCCGCGCTTGATGGAATTTACATAGACGAGGCCCGCCAGACACTCGGCGACCTCCTGCACCAGCGCCGCCGCGAGCGCCGCGGGCGCGGTCGCGCCGGCCTGGCCGGCCGACAGCAACAGCACCGGCATGCCGCCGCGGACGGCCGTTTCCAGGCACAGGCACGCGTCGTAGGCGAATTTCAGCGGCGGCACGACGAAGCAGTTCGACTGGCTGACGAACGGCCGGGCGCGCCATTTGTCCTCGCCGCCCGCGATCAAGTGCAGCATCTCGAGGCTCGACTGGACGTGTTCCGGCCGCACCCAGCTCGTGCCGACGTGCTTGGTCGTGCCGGCGACGCAGGCGTAGGCCGTGTTGACGTCGAGTTCCTCGGGGCTGACGAGATCGCGGCAGACGATCGAACGCTGGTAGAAATGCAGATGGTCGAGCGTGTCCACCACGCGGGCGATGTCGTACAGATCCTTCGTCGTCGAGTCGCGGTAGGCCCCGGTCAGGCCGTCGACGATGTGCACCGCGGCGCCGGCGGTGCCGAAGTAGACGCGCGAGCCCCAGGGTTCCATGTCGTGTTTCGGCTCCTGGCCGTGGAGCACGAAGTGGCGCCCGGCCTGCGCGAGCGTGTCCTCGATCAGCGCGCGCGGGAACACGAGACGCCCCTCCGCCGTCTGGCGCGCACCCGCCCGGGTCATGTACTCGACCCCCGACGGCGGCGCGTCGGCGAGACCGATCTGTTCGAGCACGTCGAGCGCGGCCCGGTGAATCCGCAGCACGTCGGCGTCGGCGAGCGGCTTGTACAGCCCCCCGGGCATGCCCGGCATCACCGGGCGCAAGTTATCCGGCAGCGGCGCGGCACGCGCGGCGCGGCGGGCGGCGCGTGCGCCGCGGCGGGCGACGATCGGTTCTGGCTCACTCATTCGACATACTCCAGGAATTTCAGCGGGGGCCAAGCAACCCTATGTTACGCGCGGCGCGGCGCGCGGGACAGGGTGGCGCGCGCGGACGCGCTGCGTGCAAACCGCTAGACTAGGCGGCGGTCAAGCCCGCCCCCGGAGCGCATTGCGCGGCGTCATCGATGAGCGTCATCACCTGTATCGAGGATCTGCGGATCATCGCGCGGCGGCGCGCGCCGCGGATGTTCTACGATTACGCCGACTCCGGTTCCTGGACCGAATCGACGTACCGCGCCAACGAGGCGGATCTCGGCCGGATCAAGCTGCGCCAGCGGGTCGCGGTGGACATCGAACGGCGCAGCCTCGCGACGCACATGCTGGGCGAGCCGGTGGCGATGCCGGTCGCGATCGCCCCGACCGGCCTTGCCGGGATGCAGTGGGCGGACGGGGAACTTCTCGCCGCGCGGGCGGCGGCGAAATTCGGCATTCCGTTCACGTTGTCTACGATGAGCATTTGTTCGATCGAGGACGTCGCCGCGGCGACGGACGCGCCGTTCTGGTTCCAGCTGTACGTGATGCGCGACCGCGGCTTCGTCGAGCGCCTGATCGACCGCGCGAAGGCGGCGGGCTGTTCGGCGCTGATGCTCACCCTCGATCTGCAGATTCTCGGGCAGCGCCACAAGGACCTGAAGAACGGCCTGTCGACGCCGCCGCGGCCGACGCTGCGCAACCTCGTCGATCTCGCCACCAAGCCGCGCTGGTGCCTCGGCATGCTGCGGACGCGGCGCCGCAGTTTCGGCAACATCGTCGGCCACGTGCCGGGCGTGGAAAGCCTCGACTCGCTCGCCGAGTGGACCCACGCTCAATTCGACCCCCGGCTCGGCTGGGGAGACGTCGAATGGATCAAGCGCCGCTGGGGCGGCAAGCTCATCTTGAAAGGGATCATGGACCCGGCCGACGCCCGCCATGCCGCCGACAGCGGCGCGGACGCGCTCGTCGTGTCCAATCACGGCGGCCGCCAGCTCGACGGCGCGCCCTCGTCGATCGAGGCACTGCCGGCGATCGCCGAGGCGGTCGGGTCGCGCATCGAAGTGTGGATGGACGGCGGCATCCGCAGCGGTCAGGATGTGTTGAAGGCGGTGGCGTCGGGCGCGCGCGGCACCTTGATCGGCCGCGCCTTTCTGTATGGCCTCGCGGCGATGGGCGAGGCCGGCGTCACCAAGGCGCTGGAATTGATCCGCAACGAGCTCGACCTGACGATGGCCTTCTGCGGCCGCACCGACATCCGCGGCGTCGATCGGACGATCCTGATGCCGCCGGCGGGCGCGAACGGAGAACGATGAACGACCACGACGATGACGGAATTCCGACGATCGCCTGGACGGCCCGGGCCGTGACCGTCGAATGGCGGGGCGGCGAGGCCGCCGAATTCGCGAGCCTGTGGCTGCGCGACAACCGTCCCCAGGATCGCGACCCGCACAGCGGGCAGCGGCTCATCGATGTCTGCGATTTGCCGCCGGCCCCGCGGATCACCGCGGTATCGGTGCTCGCCGACCACCTGTTGGTCGAGTGGGAGGGGGAGTCCGCGGGCGCGCGCTTTGCGTTCGCGTGGCTGCGCGCGCACGCGCCCGGCGCGCCGCCGCGGCCCGAACTGCGGCGCGCACCCTGGCTCGAGGGCGCGACGCTCGATGCCGCGCGGGATTTCGCGTGGCTCGGCTTTGCCGCTCTCGACGCCGATGCGGCCGCCCGCGGCGCCTGGCTCGAGAGGCTGCTGCGCGATGGGATCGCCTTCTGCAGCGGCGTGCCGGCGACCGAGGCCGGTATCCTGCAGGCCATGTCCCGCGTCGGCCGCGTCGCGACCACCAATTACGGCGAGGTCTTCGACGTACGCGCGGTGCCGAGCCCGGAGAATCTCGCCTACTCGGATCTCGGCCTCGGCCTGCACACCGACAACCCGTATCGTGAGCCGGTGCCGGGTTTCCAGGCGCTGCACGTGCTCCATGCGTCGCCCGACGGCGGCAGCAGCCTGTTCGCCGACGGCTTCGCGATCGCCGCGCACCTGCGGGCCACGGATCCGGCGACGTTCGCGCTGCTCGCCGCGACGCCGGTGCCGTTCCTGTACCGCTCGGCGGACGCGCAACTGTATGCCGAGCGGCCGTTGATCCAGTTACGCTGCGACGGCGCCATCGCGGCCGTGCATTACAACAACCGCTCGATCGCGCCGCTGCGGCTCGCCGCGGGGCCCGCCGAGACGTTCTACGCGGCCTATCGCGCGTTCGCCCAACTGCTGCGCGAGCCGCGCTTTCAGCTGCGCTGCACGCTCGGGGCCGGCGATCTGGTGCTGTTCGACAATCAGCGCATCCTGCACGGGCGCACGGCGTTTCAATCCGCGCGCCATGCACGCCATTTGCGCGGCTGTTACCTGACCCGCGACAGCGTGCATTCGCGCGCCGCGCAGGCGCGTCCATGAGCGTCGCCGACGAGATTTTCGCGATCTACGCCCGCCGTGGTTCGGGCGCGTACTTCGGTGAACCGGTCACCATGCTGGACCACGGGCTGCAGGCGGCGCATTTCGCGCGCATCGACGGCGCGGCGCCGGCGCTCGTCGCGGCGGCGCTGCTGCACGACATCGGTCACTTGATCGAGGACGTGCCGGACGACCTCGCCGATTGGATCAGCGATGCGCGACATGAAGAGAGCGGGGCCCGCTGGCTCGGCGCGCACTTCGGCGCGCCGGTGTCGGAACCGGTGCGCCTGCATGTCCCCGCGAAGCGCTATTTGTGCGCCGTCGACCGCGGCTATTTCGGCGAGCTCAGTGCCGCGTCGGTGGTGACCTTGAAATTGCAGGGCGGTCGCATGTCCCCGGCCGAGATCGCGGCGTTCGAGCGCGAGCCGTTCCACGCCGAGGCGGTGCGCGTGCGCCGCTGGGACGATCGCGGCAAGGTCGCCGGCCTCGAGACCCGCGGACTCGCCGATTACCGCGGTCTGATCGAGATGCTGGCGCGCGCGCCGGCTTGAGCGTCAAAAGGCGCCCGGATACAGGCCGCCGTCCAACAGGATGCTCTGGCCGGTGATGTAGCCGGCGTGCACGCTGCACAGGAACGCGCAGGTCTGACCGATCTCGGCGGCGTCGCCGAAGCGGCGCGCCGGGATCGTCGCCACTTCGGCGGCGGCGACCGCCTCGGGCGGCCGCCCGGAGCGCAGCGCCGCGGCGGCGAATCCCTCGCGCAGACGGCGCGTGTCGCAATAGCCGGGAAGCAGGCTGTTGATCGTCACGTTGCGGGCCGCGACCGAGCGCGCGACGCCGGCCACGAACGCGGTCAGGCCCGCGCGCGCGCCGCTCGACAGGTCTAGACCGGACACCGGCATCTTGACGCTGATCGACGTGATATTGACTATGCGGCCGAAGCCGCGCGCCGCCATGCGGTCGATGACCCGTTGGATGAGTTCGATCGGCGTCACCATGTTCATCGTCACCCCGGCGAGCATGGCCGCGCGGTCGAGCGTGCGGAAATCGCGGAACGGCGGGCCGCCGCTGTTGTTGATCAGGATGTCCGGCTCCGGGCAGGCGGCGAGCAGCGCCTCCTGTCCGGCCGGATCGCCGACGTCGGCCGCGACCGCCGTCACCTCGGCGCCGGTAGCCCGGCGGATCTCCGCGGCGGTCGCCTCGAGCGCGGCCGCGTCGCGCCCGTTGATGACCAGCGCGACGCCGGCCTCGGCGAGCGCCAGCGCGCAGCCCTTGCCGATGCCGCGGCTCGATGCGCAGACGATCGCGCGTTTGCCCTTGATTCCAAGATCCATCCGCTTCTCCTTGGCACGGCCGGCGTCAGCCGTCCGGTTTCACCGCATTGATGTAGACGATGCGATCGGTGTGCATCGCGCCGCCCGACTCGACGATCGGCCGCAGGATACCCTCGAAGTACTCGCGCTCGCGCGGCGCAAAGCGCGCCGCGAGGATCTCGCCGAGCGCCGGTGCGAGCGGATGCGGCGAGCTGCCGAGAAACACCGGCCACGAGGTCACCGCCCCATCGGATACGTCGATGTGCAGCTCGAGATGAATGCGGCGAAAGCCCGCCGCATGCACCAGGTTCAACAGGTCGCGCTCCGAGAAGTTCACGAGCGGGTCGGCGCCGATCGCGGCGGGCTCGTCGGGGAACTGCGCGGCCTTCCAGCGGTGCAGCAGCGGCAGCAATTCGTCTGCGGCGCCGGCCGGTTGGGCGGCCGCGGCCGCGCGCAGCGCATTTGCCGCGAGCGCTTCGTCCTGGAACACGGGTTCGCCGATCGACAAGCGGCCGCCCGGCTTCAGCACGCGGTGGAATTCGGCGAGCGCGGCGGCCTTGTCGGCGACGTAGGCGAGCGCCGCGCGCGTCGTCAGCGCGTCGACGGTCGCGGCCGCGACCGGCGCGAGCGCATCGGCCGGACAGCACAGGAAAGCGCATTGCGCCTCGACGCCGGCGGCGTCGGCGCGCGCCCGCGCCGCGCGCAGCAGCGGCATCGACCGGTCGGCCATCCAGACCCGCAGCGAGGCGCCGATGCGCTCGATCGCGCGCAGCCCGACGAGTCCGTCGCCCGCGCCCACGTCGAGCAGCGTCATGCCGGCCGCGAGGCGCGCACCGTCGAGGACCCGGTCGGCGTAGCCGGTCGTCGCGGCCAGCACCGCGCGGCCGTACTCCGGATCGTCGGCGTGCCGCTTGTGAAGCAGCCAATCCGCCCAGAGGTCGCCGGTCGCGTCGGTGTTCACCGCGGCATCAGCCGGCCGCCGCCGCGAGGGTCGGGTAGTCGGTGTAGCCGGCGGCGCCGCCGCCGTACAGCGTCGCCTGAACCAGCGGGTTCAACGGCGCATCGAGGCGCAGACGCTCGACCAGATCGGGATTACTGATGAACGGCTTGCCGAAGGCCACCAGGTCGGCGCGGCCGCTCGCGACCGCCTCGATCGCGAGCGCGCGCGTGTAGCCGTTGTTGACGATCCACGCGCCGTGCTCGTGATCCCGCTTGAACGTGCGGCGCAGAGCCTCGTAGTCGAACGGGGCGATGTCGCGCGCGCCGCCCGTCGCGCCCTCGATCACATGAACGAACGCGAGCTTCAGCGGCGCGAGGCGTTCGATATAGTGATTGAACAGTGCCTGCGCGTTGCTGTCCTGGGCGGCGTCGTTGGCCGGCGTCACCGGCGAGATCCGCACGCCGGTTCGGCCCGCGCCGATTTCGGCGCTGACCGCCTGAATCACTTCGACCGGCAGCCGCACGCGGTTTTCGATCGACCCGCCGTACTCATCCGTGCGGTCGTTGACGCTGTCGCGCAGGAACTGTTCGAGCAGGTAACCGTTCGCCGAATGCACCTCGACGCCGTCGAATCCGGCCTCGATCGCGTTGCGCGCCGCGCGGGCGTAGTCGGCGACGACGCCGGGAAGCTCCGAGCGCTCGAGGGCGCGCGGCGCCGACACCTCCGTGAAGCCCTGGGCGGTGAAGGTCTTCGCATTGGCGCGCCGTGCGGTGCTCGAGACCGGCGCCACGCCGCCCGGCTGCAGCGAGACATGGGAGATGCGGCCGACATGCCACAGTTGCAGCACGATCGTGCCGCCGCGGCCGTGCACGGCGTCGCAAATCCGCCGCCAGCCGGCCACCTGTTCCGGGCTGTAGATGCCCGGCGTGTCAAGATAGCCCTGGCCGGTGGCGCACACCTGGGTCGCCTCCGAGACGATCAGCCCCGCGCTCGCGCGCTGCTCGTAATAGACCGCCATCAACGGCGTCGGCACCTGACCCGGTCCGGCGCGATCGCGCGTGAGCGGCGCCATGACGATGCGGTTGGCGGCGCGCAGATCGCCGAAACGGATGGGATCGAACAGCGTGGTCGTCATGCAAATGTCCTTATCTCTGTCATATGAGGGCTACAAAACCGCGGAACGCGGCCGAGCGAAGGTCATTATAGCGGGTACCCGGATGCGCCGCGCCGCGCAAATCGAAATCTCCCAGGTACAATCCTCGACCCGCACCCGCAAAACCGCACAGGAGCGCGCCGCGCGCCGCATAAATCGCAATGACCATCATTCACATCATCATTCTCGGATTCGTGCAAGGTCTGGCGGAACTGCTGCCGGTGTCGAGTTCGGCTCACGTGGTCGTCACGGAGAAGCTCCTGGGACTGGATCCGTCCTCGCCGCCGATGACGCTGCTGCTGGTGTCGCTGCACACCGGCACGATGTTCGCGGTGATCGTGTATTTCTGGCGCCAATGGCGCGCCACGTATCTGCGCGACCTGGAATCGTTCAAGCGCATCACCGGACCGATCGTCGTCGCGACCGTGGTCACCGCGATCATCGGCGAGGCGCTGATCAAGCTCATCGAGAAGACCGTGCTGCGCCGGGTCGCGCACGCGCAGATCGAGGACCTGTTCAGCCACCTCGAATGGATCGCCCCGGCGCTTCTCGCCGCGGGTATTCTCATCTGGGCGACCGGCCTGTGGGACCGGCGGGCGTCGCGGCGGCCGGCCGCGTCGCGGGATCCGGACCTCCGGGAGGCCGGCGTCATCGGCGCGGTCCAGGGCCTGTGCCTGCCGTTTCGCGGATTCTCCCGCTCCGGCGCGACCATCTCCGCCGGCATGCTGCTCGGCGTGTCGAAGGCGCGGTCCGAGGCGTTCAGTTTCGCGCTCGCCGTCGTGCTCACGCCGCCGGTGGTCGCGCGCGAAGCCTGGCGTCTGGTGCAGGCGCAGCACCGGAACCCGGGTCTTGATCTCGGGTCGATCGCGGGACGGTGCGTGCTCGGCGCGATCGTCGCCTTCCTCGCCGGACTCATCGCGCTGAAATGGCTGAGCCGCTGGCTCGAGGGCGGCCGCTGGCATTTGTTCGGGATTTATTGCGTCGCCGCCGCGGCGATCGTCGGCTATTTGTACCTGTCGGGCTTTTGAGCCTCGGGAAAGGTTTATAATCGGGACTATTTCGCGGTGTCGTCGTGAACGGCAGCCGCCTGCGTGATATCAGCAACTCATCTCGTGGAGTTCCCATGATCTACGCGTTCCCAGGCACCACCGGCGCCAAGGTTCAATACAAGGCCAAATACGACAACTTCATCGGCGGCAAGTGGGTCGCGCCGGTCAAGGGCGGGTACTTCGACGTCATCACGCCGATCACCGGCAGGCCGTACACGCAGGCCGCGCGCTCGACCGCCGAAGACATAGAACTCGCGCTCGACGCCGCGCACGCGGCCGCGGACCGTTGGGGGCGCACCGCCGTCGCCGAGCGGGCCAACGTCCTGCTGAAGATCGCGGACCGCCTCGAAGCGAACCTCGAGAAGCTCGCGTACGCCGAGACCATCGACAACGGCAAGGGCATCCGCGAAACGCTGAACGCGGACATACCGCTCGCCGTCGATCATTTCCGCTACTTCGCCGGCTGCATCCGCGCCCAGGAAGGGTCGATCGGCGAGATCGACGAAACGACGGTCGCCTATCATTACCATGATCCGCTCGGCGTCGTCGGCCAGATCATCCCGTGGAATTTCCCGATCCTGATGGCGGCGTGGAAGCTCGCGCCCGCGATCGCCGCGGGCAACTGCGTCGTGCTGAAGCCGGCCGAACAGACGCCGATCAGCATCCTGCTGGTCGCCGAACTCATCGCGGACATCCTGCCGGCCGGCGTTCTCAACATCGTCAACGGCTACGGCCGCGAAGCGGGGCTGCCGCTCGCCACCAGCCGCCGGATCGCCAAGATCGCATTCACCGGTTCGACGACGACGGGACGCCTCATCGCGCAGGCGGCGGCGAACAATCTCATACCGGCGACGCTCGAACTCGGCGGCAAATCCCCGAACATCTTCTTCGAGGATGTGGCCGAAGCCGATGACGACTTCTTCGACAAGGCGCTCGAGGGGCTCGTGTTGTTCGCGTTCAACCAGGGCGAAGTGTGCACCTGCCCGTCGCGCGCGCTGATCCAGGAGTCGATCTACGAGAAGTTCATGAAGCGGGCCCTCGCGCGAGTCAAGGCGATCAAGATGGGCAACCCGCTGGACAGCGACACGATGATGGGTGCGCAGGCGTCGAAGGAACAGCTGACCAAGATCCTGACCTATCTCGATCTCGGCAAGCAGGAAGGCGCCGAGGTGTTGATCGGCGGCGCGCGCGCGCAGCTCGCCGGCGAACTCGCCGAGGGCTATTACGTCCAGCCGACCCTGTTCAAGGGCCACAACAAGATGCGCATCTTCCAGGAGGAGATCTTCGGCCCGGTGCTCGCGGTGACCACGTTCAAGGACGAGGCCGAGGCGCTCGCGATCGCGAACGACACGCTATACGGTCTCGGCGCCGGCGTGTGGTCGCGCGATGCCAACACCTGTTATCGCATGGGCCGCGGCATCAAGGCCGGACGCGTGTGGACCAATTGTTATCACGCGTATCCCGCGCACGCCGCGTTCGGCGGCTACAAGGAGTCGGGCATCGGCCGTGAGACGCACAAGGTCATGCTCGATCACTACCAACAGACGAAGAATCTCCTCGTGAGCTACAGCCCGAAGAAGCTCGGGTTCTTCTGACGGGGCCGGCCGCGCCGGTCGGAGGACACCATGATCGAGAAGGTCATCGCCACCGCCGAGGCGCTCGAGCTGATCGAGCGCCTCAAGGCCCGGCACGGGCCGGTGATGTTCCATCAATCGGGCGGCTGTTGCGACAACAGCGCCGCCAATTGTTATCTGCCCGGGGAGATCACGATCGGCGCGGGCGACGTATGGCTCGGCGACATCGGCGGCAGCCCGTTCTATATCAGCAAGTCACAGTACGAATACTGGAAGCACACGCAGCTGATCATCGACGTCATCGACGGCCAGGGCGGCACGTTCTCGCTCGAGGGCCCGGAAGGCAAGGCCTTTCACACGCGTTCGCGGCTGTTTACGGACGCCGAATGGGCTGAGCTGCAGGCGGCCGGCAGCGTTTGAGGCCTGCGCGTCAGGCGCCGCGCGCCGGCGGCCAGCGCAAGGGGACGAGGGGCGGCAACATGCCGACCCAGCCGTACAGTCCGATCAGGCTGACCGCGGCGCAGAGCAGCAGCGCCGCGGTGAAGTGGCCGGTGCGGCCGATGATCAGGCCCGTCAACGCCGGGGCGACGATGCCCGCGAGATTGCCCACCGCATTTTGAATCCCGACCCAGCGGCCGGTCGCCTGCGGCCCGGCGAGAATCTGCGCGATCGCGTAGATGCCGGGCGACGAGGCGCCGCAGAGCGTCATATAGAGGAAAATGCAGGGAATGGCGAGCGCCGTGGGGTCGAGCGCCATGCCGAGCATGCTGACCACGGCGCCGAGGTGGGCGGCCACCATGATCGACTTATAGGCGAAATTCGCCGAGCCGCCGCGGCGCACGTGGCGGTCGATCAGCAGCCCGGCGGCCAGTGCGCAGACCGCGGTCACCAGATAGGCGCTGCCGGCGACCTTCGCCATCGCGAGCGTCGAGAAGCCGCGGTCCCGCACCAAGTAATAGGGCAGCCAGGACAACATGAAGTAATAGGTGTAGTTCGCGGCGAAGTGGCCGAGACTCGCGCCCCACAAGGCCGGCTCGCGCAGCAGCGCCGCGAACGGCGGACCGTCGCCCGGCCGCTCGGCGGGCGCCGGCCGCTGCGAAGTGCCGGCGACGCGCGACCACGGCCACAGCCATAGCAGGGACAGCGCACCGAAGCCGAGGAATGCGGCGCGCCAGCCCGCCTGAGCCATCACAATTCCGCCGAGATAGGTACCGAAGGCCGGACCGAACAGATAGGAAAAGCCGACGATGCCGTTGGCCGTGCCAAGGCCCTCGACCGGCACCCGGCTCGCGAGCAGCTTCGACACGCACGGAAATCCGGTGCTCTCGCCGAGTCCCAGCAACAGGCGCAGCCCGAGCAGCGCCGCGAACGAGGTCGCGACGCCGGAGAGCATCGTCGCCGCCGACCAGACGATCAGACCCAGCACGAGCGTACGGCCGGCGCCATAGCGTTCGGCGATCCAGCCGACCGGAATCTGCACGAGCGCATAGGTCCAGAAGAAGGCCGACAACAGCACGCCGAGGCGCGCCGGTTTCAAGGCGAGTTCGGTTCCGATCAGGCTGGCGGCGGCCGGCAACAAACCGCGGTCGACATAGTTGATGAACAGGATCGCGGCCAACAGCCACACGAACGGACTGCGCGCGGCCCGCTTCGCCCCGAGGGTGGCGGCGGCCGCACCGTTCAGGTGGCGTAATCCGCTTCGCTGCGATCCAGCAGCCGCTTCCAGGCCGCGAAATGCCACTCGGTGCGCTCGATGCCGCCCACCATGGTGCCTGAGGCGAATTGCGCCACGGCCGTGCGCGCGACATCCGCCGGAACCGGCGCCAGTTCCCGGCCGGTCGACAGCGCGAGCACCTGGACCTGGCATGCGCGCTCCAGAAAATACAGGCGTTCGAACGCCTCGGCGACGGAGCGCCCGATCACCAGCACGCCGTGATTGCGCATCATCAGCACCGACTTGTCGCCGAGCGCCTGCGCGAGGCGCGCCCCTTCGCCCCAGTCGAATGCGAGGCCGCCGTAGTCGGCCTCGTAGGAGATGTCGTCATGGAACGTCAACGCGCTCTGCACGATCATTTCCAGCCGCGGATTCTTCAAGGCGCACAACGCGGTCGCGTAGGGCATGTGGGTGTGCAGCACGCAGCGCGCGCGCGGCACCCGCTTGTGGGTCTGCAGGTGGATGTGCAGCGCAGTATCCTCGACCGGGCCGGTCCCGGCGCATATCCGCCCGTCAAAATCGATTTCCATGAAATCCGAGGCCCGCACTTCGGACCAGTGAAGCCCGAACGGCGCCAGGTAGAACCGATCCCGGTGTCCCGGCACGAGCAGCGTCATGTGGTTGTCGATGCCCTCGTGCAGGCCGAGGCGCGCCGCGACGCGATGACAGGCGGCCAAATCAATGCGCGCCTGTCGCGCCGCCGGAAATTCCGAAGCGGCCGCCTCCCGATTCTCCCGCATGATGCGCACCCCCTCGCGGCAATCGACCCGGGCCGATTCGAATCCTGAGTATAGCGGGAACCGCGCGCCGGGGAATTGGCGCGCCGCGCGCGGGCGTGCCTAGATTCCGTTGCCGCTCAGCGCGTCGGCCCAGGTCAGCGCGCTCAGGTAACAACCGGTGACGTCCGATTCCGCCAGACCGCAAAACCGCGCCTGGGCGAGATCGCCCGATTCCATCGCGATCACCGCCTGAAGGGCCGCGCCGGGATCGCCCGCACGGGACAAGATCGCCGCCTTCTGCTCGTCGCTCAAGCGCACCACCTCGAGCGCGTGCGCCATGTCCGTTTGCAGGATGATGTCGAGCGCCGACAACAGGCCCACCGTGAAATAGCCCTCGGGACCGTCCCGCCCCGCCTCGCTCGCCAGCAATTCGCAGGCGCGAGCGCGCACGAGCAGCATTTTGAGCAATTCCGTCGGCGTAGTCCCCATCCGCGCCATCGTCAGCAAGGCCACCCAGTTGCGGATGGTCTGCAGGCCGAGCACGACGATCGCGCGCTCGACCGACTCGACCGCCCGGCGCATCCCGTAGATCGACCCGTTCGCCCATTTGAGCACGGTGATGCTCGTCCAGACGTCGCCCCGGATGATGGCGCCCAGTTCCTCCGGCGTCACGGCGGGGTCGTTGACCCGCGCCAACAACTCCAGCAGGACCAGCTTGTTCGGGAGGATCCGGCTTCGCTTCTGCACCAGCGGTCGCGCGAAGAAATAGCCCTGAAAGTAGTCGAATCCCAGCGCCATCGTGCGTTGGTGCATCTCGTGGGTTTCCACCTTCTCGGCCAGAAGGCGGATCTTGCGCCGCGACAGCCACTCGGCATGCCAGCGAAGGGCCGGCTCATCGAGTGCGAGGCAATCGAGTTTGACGATGTCGGCAAGATCGACGAGAGGTTCGCGCTCCCGTATGTGGACAAAATCGTCCAAAGCGATCTTGAACCCCCGGTCCCGCAATTGGGCCACCCGCCTGACCAGCGCGGCGTCGGCCGGCACATCCTCGAGGATTTCCAGCACGAGGCCAGCCGGCGGCAAAGCATCCAGGCCGCGGTTCATCAGGAGATTCCGCGTCATGTTGATGAACGACGGGTGCGTGCCGCTGATTTGAGGTATTCCGAGCTCCCAAACCACCTTGAGCAGCATGTCCGACGAAGCGCGATCGCCGTCGGTGAGCGGAGTCATCGCCGGCGAGCGATGGAGCAGTTCGTAGGCATAGAGTTTGCCTTCGCGATCAAGAATCGGCTGCCTGCCGATAAAGCAATGTTCCATGCGCCACTTCTACCACTGGGAGGGTGGGGGGCCCGCGCGGGCCCGTCCTATTGAAATT
>JAJXYR010000068.1 GCA_021780475.1 Pseudomonadota bacterium | reverse complement strand
AACGTCATGTTCAGTCCGCGTGGCGTGCTCGATCTCGCCACGTCGGACGACGACATGACCGCATTCTCGAGGCGAGGCAATGCGATGCGCCTTTCGGGCATCGACGCGGAATTGCTCGACGCCCGTGCAGTGGTCAAATTCGCGCCTGAGCTGGCGACGTCCCAACCGAGGCGATTCGAGATCGTCGGCGGGCTCCTGCAGCGGCGCGCGGGAACGGTGCGCCACGACGCCGTCGCTTGGGCCTATGCGAGAGCGGCAGCGGCGCTCGGCGTGGAAATCGTCGAAGGATGCGAAGTGACTGGTGTACATACGGCCGCGGGCAGCGCAGTCGGCGTCGAAACCTCGGCGGGGTTTGTCCGGGCGGATCGCATCGTGTTCGCCGTGGCAGGACACACCGGAACGATCGGGGGGCTGCTCGGAGTTCAACTCCCGCTCGAGACGCACCTGTTGCAGGCGATGGTGACCGAACCCATCAAGCCCCTGTTGAATTCTGTCTATGTCTACGCACCGCCACATGGCGAGGTCTACATGACGCAATCCGATCGCGGCGGAGTCGTCATGGGGGGGTTGCTCGACGGGTATCCCTCGTATACCCGCGAGGGTCGGTGGTCGCGGCTCGAAGACGTTGCGCAAACCGCCGTGGCTCTGTTGCCGCAAATCGCTGGCTTGCGAATTCTACGCCAATGGGCGGGAACCAATGATATGACGATGGACGGCAGCTTCATCATCGACCGCGTCCGCTACGATAACGTATTCGTGAACGGCGGTTGGTGCTACGGCGGATTCAAGGCGATCCCGGCTTCAGGTGCCGCTTGCGCTCAACTCGTCGCCACCGGGACGGCCCCCGACTTGATACGCGCTCACGGCTTGTCCCGTTTCGCGAGCGGCAAGCTCTTGGACGAGCGTGGTGACGGGCCCTTCCCCGCACGACTATGACGAACTTGCACTGTCCTTACTGCGGTTCTCGGGAGGTCGAGGAATTCGCGTTCCGCAAGACCTTGCCTGAACCCGATACCGACGACGTCGCTAGCGTCTATCTGCGTACGAGTCGACTCGAGTCGAGCGTCGAACATTGGCAACACCTGCGAGGCTGTAGAGCTTGGCTGAAAGTGTGCCGTAATCCCTCCACCGGCGAGATCCATGAGATCGAGCTCCTCGGAGGATTCCGATCTTGAGTGGCGAAAAGAAGCGGGTCGGCCTGCGGATCGGACCCGAGTCGGTTCGCTTCTCTTTCGACGGACGCGAATACGTTGGGCAGCGGGGCGATTCTGCGGCGTCCGCCCTCCTGGCGCGGGGCGTGCGAGTCTTCGGCCGCAGCGTGAAGTATCACCGACCGCGGGGATTGTTCGCGGTAGGACCTGAAGAACCGAACGCATTGTTCGGTGTCGGTGAGCCACCGGCGATCGTTCCCAACGTCGTCGCGACACAGATCGAAATCGACGATGACATGTCGCTGCGCAGTCAGAACCGATGGCCGACGCTGCGCTACGATCTGGCGTCGATGCTCCAGGCGACCCGCGGCGCGTTCGGAGCGGGCTTTTACTACAAGACTTTCATTTGGCCCTCGTGGCGTCGCTACGAAGGCATCATCCGCCGTTTGGCGGGACTCGGCACAGCACCCGGCGTCGCGCAAGGCCCGCCGGCGATCGTCGAACACTTGTCGTGCGACGTGCTCGTGGGCGGAGCGGGACCCGCGGGCCTATCCGCTGCGCTGGCCGCCGCTCGTTCCGGCGCGCAGGTCGTGATCTGCGAGCGAGAATCGACGATCGGCGGGGAATTGGAATTCGAGAAGGCCATCATCGATGGTGCGGCCGCGGCCGAGTGGCTCGCCAAGACGAAGACGGAGCTCATCGATCGCGGGGCACGGCTGCTCACCCGTACCACGATCGTTGGCGGAACGGACGGGCTGGTCGTCGCGCACGCTCGATCCAACGGCGTCCGAAGATCCGAGACCCTCTATCGCATGCGTCCCGGCCGGTTCGTGGTGGCGTCGGGCGCCGTCGAGCGCTCCATCGCATTCGTGGACAACGACAGGCCCGGCGTCGTGCTCTTGAGTGCCGCGGAGCGAATGATGGTGCGGTACGGCGTCGCCATCGGGGATCGCCCGGTAATTTTCGGAAACCACCACCGAATCTATGCGGCGGCTCTGCGCTTGATCGAAGCCGGAATACGCGTCCGCGCCGTCGTCGATTCGCGCAGCGCACGGTCCATCGAAGCCGATCCGGGGGCCGTTGTTCCGCGATCGTCCTTGGTGCGCGCCGGGGTGGAATGTCTCTGCGAACACGCCGTCGTTGCGGCTCGGGGCCGAACCGCGGTCGCCGGAGCGTGGGTCGAGCCGCTCGCTCCCTCTAATGGCCGTCGTCGGATCGACTGCAATGCGATCCTCGTCAGCGGTGGGTGGTCCCCCAACTTGCAGGTGACCTTGCATGAGGCGGGAGCACGCCGATTCTCCCCGTCCATCGCCGATTTCACTGCGGACGATCAACCGGACTGGCGAATTGCGACCGGAGCCGCCAACGGTGAGCTCGAACTCGGCACGGTGATGAGCAACAGCTACGCAGTCGGGGCGAGAGCGGCGCGAGCGATGGGTCACGACCGTGATGCAGGAGCCGCTCCCAACGCCGACGGCGATCGTTCACCGGACCTGGTCCCATTTTGGCGATCCCCAGCGACGCGGCGGCAGGAAAGCAGACAATTCGTCGACCTGCAGAACGACGTGACCGTCGCGGATCTTCGGCAGGCGCTAGCCGAGGGGTTCACCCATATCGAGCACGTGAAACGCTATACGACGCTCGGGACGGGTACCGATCAGGGCAGGGCCTGCGCCGTTCTCGGTGCCGCCATCGTTTCCGAGCTTCGGGGGGTGGGGATGCACGAGGTTGGTGTCAGCCGGACGCGCATTCCCTATCACCCGGTAGCAATCGGCGTGCTCGTCGGCAACCGCAGCGGCGCGAGGTGGCGAGTCACACGCCGAACGCCGCTTCACGAATGCCATTTGGCGCATGGTGCCGTCATGGAACCCGCGGGACATTGGATCCGGCCGCGGTTCTATCGAACAAACGGGCCGGACGCGCGGTCGGCGGGTCTCGTCGAAGCAGCCCATGTGCGCACGAGCGGAGGCATCTTCGATGGATCGACGTTGGGGAAAATCGAAATCGCGGGCACAGATGCCGCCGCGTTCCTCGATCGGCTATACCTCACGAGGGCGAGCACCATCGAGGTGGGTCGGAGCCGATATATGGTGAGCCTTCGCGAGGATGGCATGGTATTAGATGACGGGATCGTACTCCGTCTCGCGCCGGACCGATTCGTCGCGACGACGAGCACGGGGCATGCGGACCGTATGCTGTCGCACTTTGAATTCTACCGAGACACCGAATGGGGTGGGGCGGAGGTTGCGATCGTCGACGTAACCGACGTTTGGGCTGTGATCGTCGTGGCAGGCCCGCGGAGCAGAGAAACGCTTGCCTTCGTGTTGGGGGCGGCTTGGAAGCGTGAGCTTGCCCAAATGGCGCACATGGAATTCGCGGCGGGAGCCTGGCGAGAGCGGGAATTGCGGGTCGTGCGCGCCAGCTTCTCGGGTGAGCTCGCCTACGAGTTGCACTGTCGTCCGGAGATCGCAGCATCAACCTGGGAGTCGCTCGTCGGGTCCGGCCTCGCACCTTACGGGCTCGAGGCTCTCGAGATCCTGCGTCTCGAAAAAGGCTACTTGTCCGGATCGGAGATCAACGGTCAAACGACACCGCTCGATCTGTGCTTGGCGCGGCACCTGCAGCCGGGACATCGCTGTGTGGGTCGCGCGCTGCTCGACAGGCCGGCATTTCGAGAGCCCGCGCGGCCCGTACTAGTGGGATTACGGGCATCCGATGGAGCCTCATCGATCAGCGCCGGAGCGCAAATCACGGCCACCGACGCGCCGAATCGATCGCTGGGACATGTGACCGCGGCGACCTTCAGCCCGATGTTGCGAGAATGGATCGGCCTCGGTCTCGTTTCACGCACTGTTGCGAACGAGGGCGCAACGCTACTCGCACGTGATCCGCTGCAAGGCCACGACACGGAA
This sequence comes from Pseudomonadota bacterium, assembly GCA_021780475.1. Classification (GTDB taxonomy): domain Bacteria; phylum Pseudomonadota; class Gammaproteobacteria; order Steroidobacterales; family Steroidobacteraceae; genus Bog-1198. The sequence goes on along the minus strand of JAJXYR010000068.1, from coordinate 1,026 downwards.
GTCCGCATTACCCGATCGGTTCACTTCGATCCGCTAGGCGAGCGGCTGAGGTCATGATGCACACTGGAACGCCGCCGCCAACGTCGCCGTGGTCTGCTACGGCTCTCATCGTAGCGTTCAAGACCTACGTATTCCCGATCACTGGAGCCGACGGGATCGAACGGGTGAGCGCCCCGGGGGCAGTCGAGAGGAACGAAGGTGGCGATGCCGTGCTCTTGCACGTCGGGCCGGGTGATTTTCTCGCGCCCGCGCCGACACCGGTGCTCATGAAGCGTCTCGAGGCGATGCAGGCCAATGGCATCGGAAGAATATTCGACGTCAGCGGAAAGTGGCTAAAATTCGATCTCCAGGGACCGGTCGCCGAACGGTGTCTGCTCTCCACCGTGGATCCGATTCGAATACTGCGCGGGCGAGACTGCGCCAGTGTCCACCTATTCGACTGTCCGGCGATACTGGCCCGACGCGCAGGAGGCTTCGAGGCTTGGATAGGCCGCAGTCATGCCGCCGCATTCATCGAGAGCTTTGGGCTATCTGAGACATCCCTTGACTCGAATTCGATGGGATCGAGGTCGTCAGTGAGTGTCGTCCATACGGACGGCCACTACTGACGCGCTTCGATCCGCTGCGTCATGGCTGCCATGCCATGGTCGTCTGTTCGCGCCAAGGAGGCGACCCCAAGGAAGATCGAGTCGGGGATCGTGTGCGATGCCCAAATTACGCCGGCGAAGGACGACGAACTCTATTGGTGTTGATCTGCACTGAAAATTGGTCCACCTAGGGCAGGTATTTGCATCGAAAACCGAGCCACGTCGAGACAATTTCAGAGCCATACGCCGGCTTCGACAGGAGGGACATACTTCAATGGAAAACCTGGGTCGGTTTTAGCTGCAAATCGACATACTGTGGACTTAAGCCTCAATTCGGCTGGGCGGTGGCCCCGGAAGATATAACTAACCACCTGATTTTATTGGTCGGGGTGACAGGATTTGAACCTGCGACTCCTACGTCCCGAAGGTATTTTTTGCC
>JAJXYR010000060.1 GCA_021780475.1 Pseudomonadota bacterium | reverse complement strand
CGCGGCGCCTGCGGGCGGGCGCGTCGCGGCGCGCGATCACCGAGATGTCGAACGCGGCCCGGCGGCGCACGAGTTCGGCCGGCGTCGAGCGCCGCAGCCAGGCGCGCAGGCCCGTGCGTCGCGACTCGCCGACGACGATGCGCGTGACGTTGCGCAGATTGGCGTATTCGACCAACACGTCCGCGACCGACGGCCCGCCGAGCGTGACCGTGACCGCGCCGAGCGAATCGGCGAGCCGCAGCACGTCGACGCGGCGGTTGCGCCGCGCCTCCGAGAGCCGCAGATCCGCGGGCGTCTCGACCGAAACGACCAGCCACTCGGCGTCGAGCGCGTCGGCGAAACGTTTGCCGACGCGCACGAGCTGCTCGGCCTGATCGTCCGGCGCAACCGCGATCAGGAACCGATCCCGTGCGAGCCACGGCCTCGAGCTGCGCGCCTCGCCCGCCGACTCGAGCGCCGCCGCGTCCACGCGATCGGCGGTGCGCCGCAGCGCGAGCTCGCGCAGCGCGAGCAGATTCGGCCTGCGGAAGAAGCGTTCCGTCGCGACGCCCACCTGGTCGGCGACGTACACCTTGCCGGCTTTCATGCGCGCCAGCAGATCGTCGGGCGGCAGATCGATCAACTCGACCTCGTCGGCTTCGTCGAAGATCCGATCCGGAATGGTCTCCTGTTGACGGATGCCCGTGATGCCGGCGACGACGTCGTTCAGGCTCTCGAGATGCTGGACGTTGAGCGTCGTCCAGACCGAGATGCCCTCGCCGAGCAATTCCTCGACGTCCTGCCAGCGCTTGGCGTGCCGCGGCCGCGGCTCGCCCAGTACCAGGTTCGAATGGGCGAGTTCGTCGACCAGCAGGATCGCCGGCGCGCGCCGCAGCGCGGAGTCCAGATCGAACTCGCGCCGCGTGATGCCGCGGTGACGGACCTCGAGAAACGGCAGCCGTTCGAGTCCCTCGAGCAGGCGTTCCGTCTCGGCGCGACCGTGCGGTTCGACATAGCCCGCGACGATGTCCGCACCGCCGGCACGCGCAGCGCGCGCGGACTCCAGCATCGAATAGGTCTTGCCGACGCCCGCCGAGGCGCCGAAGAAGATCCGCAGGCGGCCGCGCCGCGCACGCGCCTGGGCGCGCTGCACGCCGGCCAGCAGTGCGTCGGGATCAGGGCGCTCGCCGGGTGCTGACATAAGTGCCGTCGATCGGTGGCTCGCCGCGTGGCGCCGGCGCGAGCCTCAGGATATCGGTGCGCCGGGACCCGGGCAAATCCGGCTCAATGCAGACGGTCGAGCGCAAGATTGAGTTCGAGCACGTTGATGCGCGGTTCGCCGAACAAGCCGAGCAGGCGCCCGCGCCGGTGCGCCGCGATCAGCGCCTCGACGGTGGACAGCCGGAGCTTGCGCGCGCGCGCGACCCGCTCGGCCTGAAACCGCGCGTCCGCCGGGCTGATCTCGGGGTCCAGGCCGCTCGCCGACGACGTGACGAGCCCGACCGGTATCGGCATTCGATTCCCGGGATCGGCGTCCCGCAGCGCGCTGACATTGGCACCAACCTCGGCGAGCAGCGCCGGATTCAAGGGTCCGAGGTTCGATCCGGTCGAGCCCAGGCCGTTGTACGGCTGCGGCGTCGTCGCGGACGGCCGTCCCCAGAAATACTTCGGCTCGGAGAACCGCTGGCCGATGAGCGCCGAGCCGACGAGCGTGCCGGTTCGGCCGTAGATCAGGCTGCCGCCGGCCGCGCGCGGAAAGAGCGCCGCCGCGGCGCCCGTGATCACGACCGGATAGGCGATCCCGAGCAGCGCCGTCATCAGCACGAGCAGGCTCGCCGCGGGTCGGATGAGTCGCAGGAACATCGGCGGTCTCCTTCAGGTCCAGCCGGCGGCGGACAACAGCATGTCGATGAGCTTGATCCCCGGGAACGGCACGATGAGGCCGCCGAGCCCGTAGATCAGCAGGTTTCGCCGCAACAGGGGCCCGGCGCCCAAGGGCCGGTACTTGACGCCCTTGAGCGCGAGCGGGATCAGGATGACGATGATCAACGCGTTGAAAATCACCGCCGACAGGATCGCCGAGCGCGGCGTCGCGAGGTGCATCACGTTGAGCGCGCCGAGCTCGGGGTAGGTCATCGCGAAGGCGGCCGGGATGATCGCGAAGTACTTCGCGACGTCGTTGGCGATGGAGAACGTCGTCAGCGCGCCGCGCGTCATCAGCATCTGCTTGCCGGTCTCCACGATCTCGATGAGCTTGGTCGGATTGGAGTCCAGATCCACCATGTTGCCGGCTTCCTTGGCCGCCTGCGTGCCGGTGTTCATCGCGACGGCGACGTCCGCCTGGGCGAGCGCCGGCGCATCGTTGGTGCCGTCGCCGGTCATCGCGACCAGCCGTCCTTGGGCCTGATGGGAGCGGATCAGCTTGAGCTTGGCCTCGGGGGTCGCCTCGGCGAGGAAATCATCGACGCCGGCCTCTGCGGCGATCGCGGCCGCGGTCAGGGCATTGTCGCCGGTGATCATGATCGTCTTGATGCCCATGTGGCGCAGGTCGGCGAAGCGCTCCTTGATCCCGCCCTTGACGATGTCCTTGAGCTCGATGACTCCGACGACGCGGCCGGCGTCGGCGACCACCAGCGGCGTGCTGCCCAGGCGCGCGACGCGCTGCACCGTCTCCGCGACCGCGCCCGGGAAGGACTGCCCCAGCGCGCCGATGTACTTGGCGATCGAATCGGGCGCGCCCTTGCGGATCTGCCGCGCGCCCAGGTTCACGCCGCTCATGCGGGTGTGGGCCGAGAACGGCACGAACGTCGCATCGAGGCCGCCGAGATCGCGTTCGCGCAGATTGAAGCGCTTTTTTGCGAGCACGACGATGCTGCGCCCCTCCGGCGTCTCGTCGGCGAGCGAGGCGAGCTGCGCCGCGTCCGCGAGCTGCTGCTCGGTGAACCCCGGCGCGGCCAGGAACGCCGCGGCCTGTCGATTGCCGAGCGTGATGGTGCCGGTCTTGTCGAGCAGCAGCACATCGACGTCGCCGGCCGCCTCGACCGCGCGCCCCGACGTCGCGATGACGTTCGCCTGCATCATGCGGCTCATGCCGGCGACGCCGATCGCCGACAGCAGGCCGCCGATCGTCGTCGGAATGAGGCAAACGAGCAGGCTGACGAGCGCGGTGATCGACACCGGGCTGCCCGCCCCGCCCGCTTCGACGCTGAACAGCGAGAACGGCAGCAGGGTCACGATGACGACCAGGAACACGAGCGTCAACGCGACCAGCAGGATCGTCAGCGCGATCTCGTTCGGAGTCTTTTGCCGTTTGGCGGTCTCGACCATCGCGATCATGCGATCGAGGAAGGTCTCGCCCGGATTCACCGAAACCCGCACGACGATCCAGTCGGACAGCACCCGGGTGCCGCCGGTCACGGACGTGAAATCCCCCCCCGACTCGCGCACGACCGGCGCCGACTCGCCGGTGATCGCGCTCTCGTCGACCGAGGCCGCCCCCTCGATGACTTCGCCGTCCGCCGGAATCATGTCCCCCGCCTCGATGAAGACGACGTCGCCCCGGCGCAGGTCCTCGGCCCTGGTTTGCGTGGTTTCGCGGGTGATGCGCGACGGATCGACGAGCTTCTTGGCGGACACGGTCTGACGCATGCCGCGCAGGCTGGCCGCCTGCGCGCGGCTGCGCCCCTCGGCCAGGCTCTCCGCGAAATTCGCGAACAGCACCGTGAACAGCAGCCACACCGTGACCGCGAGGATGAAGCCTCGCGGCGCTTCGCCGTGGCCGGCGAGCGCCTGAACGTACAGGATCGCGGTCACGAGGGTGCCTGCGAACACGACGAACATGACGGGATTGCGCCATTGCGTGCGCGGATCGAGCTTGATCACGGCCCCGATCAGCGCGTTGCCGAGGAGTTTCCGGTCGAACAGGGACAATGTTTGCCGAGACATCGAAGCCTCTCTATTTCGCTGCGGCGAGCATGAAGTGCTCGACCACGGGCCCGAGCGCGAGCGCGGGCACGTAGGTCAGCACGCCGATCAACAGGACCGAGCCGATCAGCAGGGAGACGAACAAGGCGCCGTGGGTCGGCATCGTGCCGTCGGTGACGGGAATCCGCTTCTTGGCGGCGAGCGAGCCCGCGACCGCGAGCGAGGCGACGATCGGCCAGTAGCGGCCGAGGAACATCGCGAGGCCGGTCGAGACGTTGTAGAAGACCGAGTTTGCGGCGAGGCCGGCGAATGCGCTGCCGTTGTTGTTGGCGGCCGAAGAGAACGCGTACAGGATTTCGCTGAAGCCGTGCGCACCGGGATTGGCGGCACCGGCCCGGCCGGCCGCGGTCGCGACCGCGACCGCGGTGCCGGCGAGCACGAGGAACGGCGTCGTCAGGATGAACACCGACGCAAGCTTCATTTCGAGCGCCTCGATCTTCTTCCCGAGGTATTCCGGAGTGCGCCCGATCATCAGGCCCGCGATGAAGACGCCGAGTATCGCGAACATCAGCATCGTGTACAGGCCCGTGCCGACGCCCCCCGGCGCCAGTTCGCCGAGTTCGATCAGGAACAGCGGCACGAAGCCGCCGAGGGGCGTCATCGAGTCGTGCATCGAGTTGACCGCGCCGCAGGAAGTGGCGGTGGTCGCGGCCGCGAACAACGCCGACGCGGCGATGCCGAATCGCGTCTCCTTGCCCTCCATGTTGCCGCCGGCCTGCGCGGGACCCGCGCGCTGATCGATCCCCCGGGCCGCGATGAGCGGATTGCCGCGCTGTTCGAAGTGGTAGGCCGTGACCACGAGCGGCACGAACAGGATCAGCATCGCGGCGAGGAGGACCCAGCCCTGGCGCGTATCGCCGACCATCCGGCCGAACGTGTACGTGAGCGCGAAGGGGATCGCGACAATCGCCAGCATTTCGAGCAAATTCGACAGCGGCGTCGGATTCTCGTACGGATGCGCGGAATTCGCGTTGAAGAAGCCGCCGCCGTTGGTGCCGAGTTCCTTGATGGATTCCTGCGACGCGACGGGCCCCATCGGCAGGGTCTGCGTCCGCGCCTCCACCGTCGTCGCCTGGCGGTAGGGCGCGAAATTCTGGATGACGCCCTGGCTCACGAGGACGAGCGCGAGCACCGCGGAGAGCGGCAGCAGCACGTAGAGCGTCGAACGCGTGAGGTCGACCCAGAAGTTGCCGATCGCCGCCGCGCCGTGCCGCGTGAACCCGCGGATCATCGCGATCGCCACGCAGATGCCGGTCGCCGCCGAGAGGAAATTCTGCACCGCGAGGCCGGCCATTTGCACGAGGTAGCCCATCGTCGTTTCGCCGGAGTAGGCCTGCCAATTGGTGTTGGTGGCGAAACTCACCGCCGTGTTGAACGAGGAGTCGGGGCTCACGGCCGCGAATTGCTGCGGATTCAGGGGCAGATGCCCCTGCAGGCGCTGCAGCGCGTAGACGACGACGGCACCCAGGACGTTGAACAGCACGAGCGCGATCGCATACCGGGCCCAGGGCATCTCTTCGCCCGCGTCGACGCCGCTCAGGCGATAGACGAGGCGCTCGATGGGTGCGCCGGCGCGGAGGACGAAGTTCGGCCGTCCTTCCATCACGTCGGCGATATAGGTACCGAGGGGCTTGACGACGAGCAGAACGAGTCCGAGGAACGCGGACAGCATCAGCGCGAACAGGACGCCCGGGTGCATCAGAAGCGCTCCGCCGCGAGGAGGGCGTACACCAGGTAGCCGAACAGCAGCAGCGCAAGCAGGCCGCAGAACCAGTACATGCCGGTCATGACGGGGTACCCAGGCGGCCGAGCGCCCGGACGAGCCAATGGGTCGCGGCGTACAGCGCGGCCAGGATCAGCAAATAGACGGCATCCATCGGGCATGTCTCCGCTGTGTAAAGAGCGGTGCCCAAGCTAACGCCGCGCGCGTGAAAAACCTGTGTAAAAAAAAAGAGCGGGCCGAAGCCCGCTCTTTCGCGACAGCAACGGTCGGGCGCGGGCGCCGGGGCCCGCGCTCGCGCGTTACATATCCATGCCGCCCATGCCACCCATGCCGCCGCCCGGGGCGCCATGTGCATGCTCTTCTTCCTTCGGAGACTCGGCGATCATGACTTCCGTCGTGAGCAGGAGTCCGGCGACCGAGGCCGCGTTCTGCAGCGCAAGACGCGTCACCTTGGTCGGGTCCAGGATGCCCATTTCGATCATGTCACCGTACTCGCCGGACGCCGCGTTGTAGCCGAACGTCCCCTTGCCCTCGCGGACCCGGTTCAGCACGACCGCCGCGTCTTCACCGGCGTTGCTGACGATCTGGCGCAGGGGCTCCTCGATCGAGCGGGCGAGAATCTTGATGCCCGTCGTCTGGTCCTCGTTGGCACCCTGCAGCTTCTCCACGGCCTTCAGCGAACGCACCAGCGCCACGCCGCCGCCCGGAACCACGCCCTCTTCGACGGCCGCACGGGTCGCGTGCAGTGCGTCTTCGACGCGCGCCTTCTTCTCCTTCATCTCGATTTCGGTCGCGGCTCCGACCTTGATCACGGCCACACCGCCGGAGAGCTTGGCGACGCGCTCCTGCAGCTTTTCCTTGTCGTAATCGGAAGTCGCCTCCTCGATCTGCTGACGGATGCTCTCCACGCGACCCTTGATGTCGGCGGCCTTGCCGGCACCGTCGATGATCGTGGTGTTTTCCTTCTCCACCTGGATCTTCTTCGCTTCGCCGAGATCGTTCAGCGTGGCCTTCTCGAGCGAGAGTCCCACTTCATCCGAGATCACGGTGCCGCCGGTGAGGATCGCGATGTCCTGCAACATCGCCTTGCGTCGATCGCCGAAGCCCGGCGCCTTGACGGCGGCGACCTTGACGATGCCGCGGATCGTGTTGACGACCAGCGTCGCGAGCGCCTCGCCCTCGACGTCCTCGGCGACGATCAGCAGCTGCCGTCCGGCCTTGGCGATACCCTCGAGGAGGGGCAGAAGCTCGCGGATGTTCGAGATCTTCTTGTCGACGAGGAGGATCAGCGGCTTGTCGAGCTCGGCGCTCTGGCTCTGCTGATTGTTGATGAAGTACGGCGACAGGTAGCCGCGGTCGAACTGCATGCCTTCGACGACTTCGAGCTCGTTGTCGAGGCCCGAGCCCTCTTCAACGGTGATCACGCCTTCCTTGCCGACCTTCGCCATCGCATCGGCGATCGTCTTGCCGATGCTCTCATCGGAGTTCGCCGAGATGGTGCCGACCTGCGCGATCGACTTCGGGTCCTTGCAGGGCTTCGACAGCTTCTTCAGCTCTTCGGTGGCCGCGGCGACCGCCTGGTCGATGCCGCGCTTCAGGTCCATCGGGTTGATGCCGGCGGCGACGGCCTTCAGGCCCTCGCGGATGATCGCCTGCGCGAGCACCGTCGCGGTCGTGGTGCCGTCGCCCGCCTCGTCGGAGGTGTTGGACGCGACTTCCTTGACCATTTGCGCGCCCATGTTCTCGAACTTGTCCTTCAGTTCGATTTCCTTCGCGACCGAGACGCCGTCCTTCGTGACCGTCGGCGCGCCGAAGCTCTTGTCGAGAACGGCGTTGCGGCCTTTCGGGCCGAGCGTGACCTTGACCGCGTTGGCGAGAATATTGACACCCTTGAACATCCGTTGCCGGGCATCGTCGCTAAAGCGTACGTCTTTTGCAGCCATGTGCTAAATCCTCTAACTATCTGTTGATTCGGTGGAAAATTGAAGACCGGCGGAGCTATTTGCTCTCGACGACGGCCATCACGTCTTCTTCACGCATGACGACCAGTTCGTCACCGTCCATCTTCACTTCGGTGCCGCTGTACTTGCCGAACAGCACCTTGTCGCCGACCTTGAGATCGAGCGGGCGGATCTCGCCGTTCTCCAAGATCTTGCCTTTGCCGACGGCCAGCACCTTGCCGAAAATCGGCTTTTCGGTCGCGGTATCGGGAATGACGATGCCGCCCGGGGACTTGCGCTCCTCTTCCTCTCGTTTCACGATGACGCGGTCATGGAGGGGACGAATCTTCATAAGACGAGACTCCTACTGCTTGGGGTTCAATGAATTCGGTTGGAGAGCAAAGTCTATTAGCACTCCACCCTCGTGGCTGCTAATCATAGCGGCGGATTCTCCGGATTCAAGGGCAATTCGAACTTTAAACTCGGACTGATCGAAATTGCTGCATTGCAACTACGGGCGCGAGGACTTGGCCTGATGTAGAGTGCGCCGATGGTTCGCTCACCCAGAACTCGCGCCTGGCGCACCGCCTCGTTGTTGCTGGCGACCGTCGCGCTCGCCGGGATCGTCGGCGCGCGACCCTGGTGGCTGCGGGGTGTGCCCGCGAACGGCCAGGACTTCCTGCCGCCGGACGCCGCCTTTCGCGTCTCGGCGCAGCTGGACGGCAAACGGGTCACGGTCCGCTGGGACATCGCGCACGGCTATTATCTCTACCGCAACAAGATTCACGTCGCGGCGGAAAGCCCCGACCTCATCGTCGAACCGCTGACGCTGCCGCCGGGGGCACTGCTGACGGACCGGTATTTCGGCCCGCAAGAGGTTTACTACCGCCGGGTCGAGGGCCACGCGGCCTACACACGCCTGGACTTCGGCGCACACCCGATGCAGATCAAACTCACCTATCAGGGATGCGCGGAAGCGGGACTGTGCTACCCGCCGATCGTCAAAGTGATCTACCCGACCGAAATGCCGGCCGCGGCCTCCCCCGTCGCCGCACCGGGAACGCAGGCTGAGTGGTTCCTGATCCTCGCGGCGCTCGCGGGATTTCTGGCCGCCGGCCTTGCGCTGCGGCGCGGCCGCGCGTTACCCAGCCCCGGTTTATGAACCGCGGACTGCTTGCCGTGATCGCGGTCGTCGCGGCCGCCGGATGGTACGGCGCGCATCAACTGGTCAGCCAGGGCAACCCCCGCGGGGCGTCGGGGATTCGCGTCGCGGTGGGCGAGACCAGTCCACCGTCGGCGGCGGATGCGATCCCGACACCCGTTCCCGGCGCGCTGCCGGCGCCGCGGATTCCCGAACGGATACCGCCGTTCACGCTGCCCGATCTCAGCGGCAGGCCGACGGCGATCAGCGCCTACGACGGGCGCTCGCTGATCATCAATTTCTGGGCCACCTGGTGCGCGCCCTGCCGCCGCGAAATCCCGTTGCTGAAAACCGTCGACGCCGCCTGGAAGGACCGCCGCTTTCAGGTGCTGGGCATCGCCGTGGATCGGCGCGCGCAGGTAGCGAGCTTCGCGCAGAAACTGCGAATCAGCTATCCGCTGCTGGCCGGACAACAAGACGCCCTCGACGTCGCCGCCGCGTTCGGCGTCGCGACGCCGGCCTTTCCATTCACCGTATTCACCGACGCGCATCGGCGCATCGTCGCACTCTACCTCGGCGAATTGCACCGCCCGCAAATCAACCTGATTCTCGGTGTGGTGCAGCGCGTGAACGACGGCCATCTAGGACTGCCGCAGGCGCGTCACGCGATCGACGCCGGCCTCGCTCAATTACAGGCCGAGAGCGCCGCGGGCTGAACCCGGTCAGGGCGACGGTCGGCGATGTTCGCTGCAGAAGCTTGCCATTTCGCACCCAAATCTGGTTATTATCGCGCTCGTTCGTTTTGGAGGCGCAGCGCGCACGTTCCTCATGACCCGCTTATTGTTGCTGAACGGCCCGAATCTCAATCTGCTCGGCACGCGCGAACCCGCGGTCTACGGCACCACCACGCTCGCTGACATCGAAGCCCGCCTCGGCGCCCGCGCCCGCACGCTGGGAATCGATCTCCAGTGCCTGCAAAGCAACGCCGAACACGAACTGATCGCGAAAATTCACGCCGCGCCTCGCGAAGGCGTCGCATTCATGATTTTCAATCCCGGCGCCTTCACGCACACCAGCATCGCGTTGCGCGACGCGATCACCGGCGTGAGGCTGCGCTTCATCGAGGTGCACCTCAGCAACATCTACACGCGCGAGGCATTCCGGCACCACTCCTATTTTTCGGACATCGCCGAGGGCTGCATCATCGGTTTCGGCGCAGCGGGCTACGATCTGGCCCTCGACGCGGCCGCGACGCGCATTGCCGGCGCTCCAACAAACTAGATTCGGCAGGGGGAACGCACAAATGGACATACGCAAGGTCAAGAAGCTCATCGAACTGCTCGAGGAGTCCGGAATTTCCGAACTCGAGATCTCGGAGGGCGAGGAGTCGGTGCGCATCAGCCGCCATCCGCGCGGCGGCTTCATGATGCCCGCCATGGCGCCCGCCGCCACGCCGCCGGCCGCGATACCGGCCCCGGTCGCCGCCACCGCGGCCGGTGAGCGCGCGCCGCGCGTTCACGAGGGCACCGTGACTTCGCCGATGGTGGGAACCTATTATTCGGCGCCGTCGCCGGGCGCGAAGTCATTCGTCGAATTGGGCGATGAGGTCAAGGTCGGCCACACGCTGTGCATCATCGAGGCGATGAAGATGATGAACCAGATCGAATCCGACAAAGCCGGCCGGGTCACCGCCATTCTCGCCAAGAACGGCGATCCGGTCGAGTTCGGCCAGCCGCTGTTCATCATCGAATAGCCCCCCATGCTCGAAAAAGTCGTCATCGCCAATCGCGGGGAAATCGCGCTGCGGATATTGCGCGCCTGCCGCGAACTCGGCATCAAGACGGTCGCGGTCCACTCCACCGCCGACCACAATACGAAGCATGTGCTGCTCGCCGATGAAACCGTCTGCATCGGGCCGCCGCAGTCCAGCCTTTCCTATTTGAACATGCCGGCCATCATCAGCGCCGCGGAGGTGACCGACTCGGTCGCGATTCATCCCGGCTACGGATTCCTGTCGGAAAACGCGGACTTCGCCGAGCGCGTGGAAAAGAGCGGCTTCATCTTCGTCGGTCCGCGCGCGGAAACGATCCGCATGATGGGCGACAAGGTGTCGGCCATCAAGGTCATGCGCGCGGCCGGCGTCCCCTGCGTGCCGGGCTCCGACGGACCGCTCGGGGATGATCCGGACGAGAATTTCCGGATCGCCCAGGACATCGGCTACCCGGTGATCATCAAGGCCTCCGGCGGTGGCGGCGGTCGCGGCATGCGCGTCGTGCACAGCGACGCCGCGCTGCTGAACGCGATCAGCGTGACCAAGGCCGAGGCGCTCGCCGCGTTCGGCAACAACCAGGTCTACATGGAGAAGTTCCTCGAGCGGCCGCGCCACATCGAATTCCAGGTGCTCGCCGACAACTTCGGCAATGTCGTGCATCTGGGCGAGCGCGACTGCTCGATGCAGCGGCGCCACCAGAAGGTCATCGAGGAGGCGCCGGCCCCGGGGTTGACGCCGAAACAGCGCAAGACGATGGGCGAGCGCTGCGCGCGCGCCTGCCGCGAGGTCGGCTACCGCAACGCCGGCACGCTGGAATTCCTGTATCAGGACGAAGAGTTCTTCTTCATCGAGATGAATACGCGCGTACAGGTCGAGCATCCGGTCACGGAACTGGTGACCGGCATCGACCTCGTCAAGGCGCAGCTGCTGATCGCCGCCGGCGAACCTCTGCCGTACGAGCAGAACGACATCCAGATCCGCGGCCATGCGGTGGAGTGCCGCATCAACGCCGAGGACCCGAAGACCTTCGCGCCGTCCCCCGGTCCGGTCAAACTCTGGCACGCGCCCGGCGGTCCCGGCATCCGCGTCGACAGCCACGTGTACACCGGCTACACGGTGCCGCCGTACTACGACTCGATGATCGGCAAGCTCATCGCCTACGGCGACACGCGTGAAACGGCGATCGCGCGGATGCGCAACGCGCTCGCCGAAATGGTGGTCGAGGGCATCAAGACGAACATCCCGCTGCACCAGGAGATATTCAATCACTCGGCGTTCCGCCAGGGCGGCACCGACATTCATTATCTGGAGCGGCGCCTCGGCATCAAGTGAGGCTGCGGGACGCCATGGGCCGATGCCTTACTTTGAAATAGAACTGCCGCTCGAAGGACGGGATGCGGACGGCGTCGAAGCCGCGTTGACCGAGGCGGGCGCGATCGCCATCTCGCTGCTCGACCGCGGCGACGAACCCATCCTGGAACCTCTGCCCGGGGAAATGCGCCTGTGGGGCGACACGCTGGTGCGCGCGCTGTTCGACGCCGCGCTCGATCCGGCCGACTGCCTGCTGCGCATCGCGGCGCAGCTCGGACCGCGGGCCGCGGCCGGCGCCAAACTGCGGGCGGTGCCCGAACGGGTCTGGGAACGTGCCTGGCTCGACGACTGGAAGCCGATGCGCTTCGGCGCTCACCTGTGGGTCTGTCCGACGACCGCGGATCCGCCGGCCGATGCCGCGGCCGTCGTCCTGCGTCTCGATCCGGGGCTCGCCTTCGGCACCGGCACGCACCCGACGACGGCCTTGTGCCTGGAACGGCTGAGCGCGCTCGACCTGCGCGGCAGGACGGTGCTCGATTATGGCTGCGGCTCCGGAATTCTCGCGATCGCGGCGTTGAAGCTGGGCGCATCCAGCGCGTGCTGCGTCGATCTCGACCCGCAGGCCCTCACGGCGAGCCGCGCCAACGCCGAGACGAACGGCGTGTCCGCCCGGCTGACGACGCTGGCGGCCGGCGGGGAACCCGGCCGCTTCGACGTGGTGTGCGCGAACATTCTCGCCGGCACCTTGGTGGAACTCGCCGCGCGCATCGGCGGCGCATGCAAAGCGGGCGGCGAACTGCTGTTATCAGGCATACTCGACACGCAGACCGGGCCGGTCATCGCGGCTTATCGGCCGCGGTTCGACGTCCTGTCGATGGAGCAGCGCGACGATTGGTGCTGCATCCATCTTCATCGCCGCGCCGGCGTCCGCGGGGAGTCCTAGCGTGTACACGCAATGCCCGAGATGCGAAACGATATTCCGGCTGTCGGCCGAGGTGCTGCGCGCGGCCGCGGGCCAGGTGCGCTGCGGCCGCTGCGGGGAGGCGTTCAACGCGATCTCCCGCCTCGCAGAAAGCGCCGACGGGTTCACGGTGGGCGAATCGCCGCTCGATTTGGAGAACCGCGCCGATCGCATCCTCGAATCCGCGACCGACCTGCCGGACATCGCGCCGCGCCGGGGCGGCATCGAAGACGGTGATGAGCCCGACGAGCGCGAACGGTTCGAGGGACCCGAGATGGCGGCGCTGCGCTTCGAGCGCTTGGAAGTCCTCGAGGAGCCTCAGGCGGAGGAGGACGGCTCGCTCGAGTTCACGCTGCCCCCTGGCGAACTCGACCGCATCTTCATCGCACCGCCCGGTCCCCAGGTCGGGACCGCCGCCGATCCGCCGATCGACGTCGAGTTCGAATCGCCGGCGCCCCCGGTCCCGCCGGCGGCGCCGATATCCTTGCGGCCGCCGCGGCGGCGCATGGCCACTGCGCTCGGCGTCGTCGCGGCGCTCGTGCTCGCGCTCGCGCTCGCGGCGCAGATCGTGCATCGAAATCGCGGCTACATCGCGACCCACACGCCGTTCGGCGGCGCTCTGCAGTCGCTATACGCGCGCCTCGGCGTCGCGTTGCCGGTGCCCGCGCATCTGTCGGCCTACCAACTGCGCCAATGGGGCGTGACCGGCGACCCCACCGCGACCGGCACGCTGCGCGTGCGCGCCAGCATCCTGAACACCGCCGCGACGTTCCAGCCTTATCCGCTGCTGCGCGTGGCGCTGACCGATCGCTTCGGCCACCGCGTCGGCACACGCGATTTCGAGCCGCGGGAATATCTCGGCAAGCCGCCCGCCGGACTGATGGCGCCCGGCATGCGCGCGGACGTGACGATCGCGATCGTCGATCCCGGCAAGGACGCCGAAGGATTCGAGCTGGACGTCTGCCTGCGCGGCAGCGGCTCCGCCGTTTTCTGCGCCGACGACGCGAAGCCGCGCACGCAATGAGCGGTCCCGCCATCGGACCGTACCGGCTCGCCTCGAACATCGTGCTCGCGCCGATGGCGGGCGTCACCGACCGGCCGTTCAGGATGTTGTGCCGCCGCTTCGGCGCGGGTCTCGCGGCGTCGGAGATGCTGAGCGCCGATGTGCGGCTGTGGCACACGGACAAATCGCGGCGCCGCAAGGACCATGCCGGCGAACCGGAGCCGCGCGTCGTGCAGATCGCCGGCTACGATCCATCGATGATGGCGGAGGCGGCACGCCGCTGCGTCGATGCCGGCGCGCAGATCATCGACATCAACATGGGCTGCCCGGCGAAGAAGGTCTGCAGCCGGCTCGCCGGCTCCGCGCTGCTGCGCGATGAATCCCTGGTCGCGCGGATACTGGCCGCGGTCGTGCGCGCGGTCGCGGCACCGGTGACGCTGAAGACGCGAACCGGATGGGACCGCGAGCACAAGAACGGCGTGACGATCGCGCGGATCGCGGCGGACTGCGGCATCCAGGCGCTCGCGATCCACGGGCGCACGCGCGCGGATCTGTACCAGGGCGCCGCCGAATTCGACACGGTACGCGAGATCAAGGCGGCCGTGCGCATCCCGGTGTTCGCCAACGGCGACATCGATTCGCCCGCGCGCGCGCGCGCGGTGCTCGAGGCGACCGGCTGCGACGGACTGATGATCGGACGCGGCGCGCAGGGCAAGCCATGGATTTTCGATGAAGTCAATTTTTTCCTCGCAAACGGCGATTCGCGCGCCGCTCTTCCACGACAAATGGTCCGTGATATCATTCGCGCCCACCTCGAAGACCTGTACTCGTTCTACGGCGATGAGACCGGTGTGCGGGTGGCGCGAAAACATTTGAGCTGGTACTGCCGGCGACACGCGGGGAACGAGACCTTGCGCGCGAGCGCGATGCGCGAGGAGACTCCCGAAGAGCAACTCCACGCGGCGCTCGCGCTCTTCGACCCTGACGTCGATCGAGCGGCGTGATCGGACACAAGAAAAAAGATCTCACGGGAAGTCTGAAGACCTGACGTATGGCCGCACGCAAGAAACCGCGAATTCGCAAGGACTCACCGCCGGAATTCGACGGCAGGAACTTGAAGGTCAACGGCAAGGGTGTGCCGCTGCGCAATCAGGCTGAGGAAGCCCTGCAGTGCTATTTCGAAGCGCTGAACGGCCACAAGCCGGCCCACCTGTACGATCTCGTGATGCGCGAGGTGGAGGAACCCCTGTTCAAGGTCGTGATGAACCACGTCCACGGAAATCAGAGCCGCGCCGCGACGATCCTCGGGATCAACCGCGGCACGCTGCGCAAGAAGCTCAAAGAGTTCGGCATCAGCGAGTGAATCGCCCTTGTTAACCTCGACGCCGATCCGCCGCGCCCTGCTCAGCGTGTCCGACAAAACCGGGATCATCGAGTTCGCGCGTGCGCTGAAGGAGCGCGGCGTGGACCTCCTGTCGACCGGCGGCACCGCGAAACTGCTGGTGCAGCACGGCATCGCCGTCAAGGAAGTCGCGGAACACACCGGCTTCCCGGAAATCATGGGCGGCCGCGTGAAGACTCTGCACCCGAAGATCCATGGCGGGCTGCTCGGCCGCCGCGGCGTCGACGAGGCGGTGATGCGCGATCATCACATCGAGCCGATCGATCTGCTCGCGGTCAATTTGTACCCGTTCGCGGCGACGGTCGCGCGCGCCGACTGCACCTACGACGACGCGGTAGAGAACATCGACATCGGCGGGCCGGCGATGGTGCGCGCGGCCGCGAAAAATCACGCATCGGTCACCGTCGCCGTCGATCCGGCCGACTACCGCTCGCTGCTCGACGAGATGTCCGCGAACCAGGGCGGCACCAGCCTCTCGATGCGCCAGCGCCTCGCCGCCAAGGCGTTCGCGCACACGGCGCAGTACGATGCGATGGTCTCGGCGTATTTCACCGGCGCTGTCGGCGGCGAGAGCGCGGGCTTCGCCGACGACCTGAATCTTTCGTTCCGCAAGCGGCTCGATCTGCGCTATGGCGAGAATCCGCACCAACAGGCGGCGTTCTACGCCGATCCGCGCGCGATCGGCGCATCGGTCGCCACGGCCGAGCAGCGCCAGGGAAAGGCCCTGTCGTACAACAACATCGCCGACGCGGACACCGCGCTCGAATGCGTGAGGCAATTCGACGGCCCGGCCTGCGTTATCGTCAAGCACGCGAACCCCGCGGGCGTCGCCATTGCGCCGGACATCCTGACGGCCTACGAGCGCGCGTACCGCACGGATGAAACCTCGGCCTTCGGCGGCATCATCGCGTTCAACCGCGCGCTCGACGCCGCAACCGCGCGCACCATCATCGACCGGCAGTTCGTCGAGGTCATACTCGCGCCCGGCATCGAGCCTGACGCCGCGGCGCTGCTCGCGTCCAAGGAAAACGTCCGCGTGCTCGACGTGGGCGATCTCGCCCGGCCGGTCGCGCAGCGGCTCGAGTACCGCAGCGTGACCGGCGGATTGCTGGTCCAGACGCGCGACGAAGGCCGGGTCGACGCGGCGGACCTGCGCATCGTGACGCGGCGCGCACCGACCGCGGCGCAGGTCGAGGACCTGTTGTGCGCCTGGCGGATCGCGAAATATGTCAAATCCAACGCGATCGTCTGTGTGAAGGACCTCGCCACGGTCGGCATCGGCGCGGGCCAGATGAGCCGCGTGGTCAGCGGCCGCATTGCGGCGATGAAGGCCGCGGACGCCGGTCTGTCCTGCGAAGGGGCGGTCATGGCGTCGGACGCCTTTTTCCCGTTTCGCGACGGCTTGGACGCGGTGGTCGCGTTCGGCGTCACCGCGGTGATACAACCCGGCGGTTCGCTGCGCGACGCGGACGTGATCGCCGCCGCGGACGAACACGACATCGCGATGGTGTTCACCGGCATGCGCCATTTCCGCCACTGAGCGTGGCCGGGCCGCGGCCATGAAAGTGCTCATCGTCGGCGGCGGCGGCCGCGAACATGCGCTCGCCTGGAAGTGCGCCCAATCGGAGCGGGTGCGGCAGGTGTTCGTCGCACCAGGCAACGCCGGCACGGCGCTCGAACCGAAGACCCAGAATGTCGACATCGCCGCGACGGACATCGAGGCGCTCGCGGCCTTTGCCGCGGGCGAAGGCATAGACCTTGCGATCATCGGGCCCGAAGCCCCGCTGGTCGCGGGGATCGCGGATCGATTCGCGGCGGCCGGCCTCGCCTGCTTCGGCCCCTCGCGCGACGCGGCGCGCCTGGAAGGCTCGAAGGCCTACACCAAGGACTTCCTGGTCCGTCACGGCATTCCGACGGCGGCCTACCGCAACTTCACGAGGGCGGATTTCGATCCCGCCTATGTGCGTGCCTGCCGCCTGCCGGTGGTCGTCAAGGCCGACGGCCTCGCCGCGGGCAAGGGCGTCGTGATCTGCGACACGCACGACGAAGCGCTCGCTGCGGCGACGCGCATGCTGGACGGCGCCTACGGCGCGGCCGGCGACACGATCGTCATCGAGGAATTCCTGAGGGGCGAGGAAGTCAGCTTCATCGTCGTCGCCGCGGACCAGGAGGCGCTGCCGCTCGCGACCTCGCAGGACCACAAGCGTCGGGACGACGGCGACCTCGGACCCAACACCGGCGGCATGGGCGCGTATTCGCCGGCGCCCATCGTCACCGACGCGCTGCACGCGCGCATCATGCGCGAGGTGATCGAACCGACGCTGCGCGGCCTGCGCACGGACGGCAATCCGTACACCGGCTTCCTGTACGCGGGCCTGATGATCGCGGCCGACGGCACGCCGAACGTGCTGGAATTCAACTGTCGCCTGGGCGATCCGGAAACCCAGCCGATCATGATGCGGCTGCAAAGCGATCTCGCGGGCTTGTGCGAAGCCGCACTCGCCGGCGAACTCCACCGGACCCGGGCCGACTGGGACCCACGGGCGGCGCTCGGGGTCGTGCTCGCCGCCGGGGGCTATCCCGACACCGCTGCCGCCGGCGACCCGATCCGCGGTCTGGACCGGGCGGCGCGCCTGCCGGGCAAGGTGTTTCATGGCGGAACGCGCCTGCGGAACAACGAGGTCGTCACCAACGGGGGCCGCGTGTTGTGCGCCGTCGGCATGGGCTCGACGGTGCGCGCGGCGCGGCGCGAAGCCTATGCCCTGGTCGATGCGATTCACTGGGACTCGATGCGCTATCGGCGCGACATCGGCGCGCGCGCGCTGGCGCGCGAAGGCCCCGAAATTCCGCCTTCCGGCTAGGCACGCACCCGGTCAGTCGAGCCGCGATGCGTTCCATCCGCCGCCGAGCGCCTCGATCATCGCGATGCTCGCGTTCAGGCGGCTCTGCAGAACGTTCAGCGCGGTCTCCCGGCTCGCGAGCGTCGTCGTCTGCGCGGCGATCACGCTGCTGTAGGGAACGACGCCTTCCTTGTATTGATAGAGCGTCAATTCCTCCGCCTCCTTGGCCGCCTTGACCGCCTGGCCTTCGATCACCGCCTGCTGCGCGAGAATGCGCAGCGTCGCCATGTCGTCCTCGACCTGTTGCACGGCGGACAGCACGGTCTGCCGGTAATCATCGACGCTCGCCGCGTAGGCCGCCCGCGCCGCGGCCGCCTGCGCGCGCAACAACCCGCCGGCGAACAAGGTCTCCGCGACCGCGGGACCGAAGGCCCACACCTGGTTCGACGCACGAAAGAGGTCGGCGAACACACCGCCGGCGTAATCATCCGAGCCCGACAATTGCAGACTCGGGAAATACGCCGCCCGCGCGACGCCGATCTGGGCGTTCGCCGCGGCGACGCGGCGTTCGGCCTCGGCCACATCCGGGCGCCGCTCGAGCAGCGCCGACGGCAGCCCCGCGGGCACGGTCGGCACATCGGCGCGTATGGGCGCCGGCAGCAGCGAGAAGCGCGACGGCGGCTCGCCGAGCAGCACCGCGATCGCATGCTCGAGCAGCGCGCGCTGAATTCCGGCGTTGACCTGCTGCGCCTGGCTGTTGAGCAGCTGCGTGCGTGCGCTGACGACGTCGGCCTTCGCCGCGACGCCGAATCGATGGCGGCTCTCGGCGATCGCGAGCGAGCGCTGCTGCGCGGCCACGGTGTCCGCGAGCAGCGCCTGGAGCCGGTCCTGCGCGCGCAGCGCGAAATAATCCGAGGCCAGTGCGGCCTGCACCGAGAGGCGCGCCGCCGCGAGCGCGGCAGCGCTCGCCTGCGCCGCGTCCTTGCTGCCTTCGGCGCTGCGGCGGACCCGTCCCCAGATGTCGAGATCCCAGGTGCCGGCGAGGCCGGCGGTGTTCTGCGTGTGCGTGCCCGCGAAATCGGTCGTCCGCTGCCGGCCGGCGTTCGCCGTCAACGTCGGCCAAAATCCCGCCCGCGCCTCGCGCACCAGCGCCCGCGCCTGCTCGACGGCCGCGCCGGCCGACTTGATCGTTTCGTTGGAGATATCGACGCGGCGCTCGAGCCGGTCGAGCAGCGTGTCGTGAAACACGCTCCACCAGGGGCCGCGATCCAGCGCGTCGGCCGGTTCGCTCGGCATCCAGCGGCCGCTCTCCTCGTACGCGGCGCCGACGTCGACCGGCGGCCTGTGGTAATCGGGACCGACGGCGCAGCCGGCGGCCGTTGCGAGCAGCAAACCCAGTGCGACGCTGCGAAATCTCATGCCCCTGCCTCCAGCGGCCGCGGTTGCCCGGCCTCATCGTTGCGCCGCGCGCGTCCCCGGCGCCGGCTGAGCCGGCGCACGTACAGATAGACGACCGGTGTCGTGTACAGCGTCAACAACTGGCTCACGATCAACCCGCCGACGATGGAAATGCCGAGCGGCCGCCGCAACTCCGTGCCGTCGCCGGAGGCGAGCGCCAGCGGCAGGGCGCCCGCGATCGCGGCGCAGGTCGTCATCATGATCGGGCGGAAACGCAGCGCGCAAGCATGCGCGATCGCCGCCCGGGAATCGAGCCCGAGAATCCGCTCGGCATGCAGCGCCGCATCGACCATCATGATGGCGTTCTTCTTGACGATGCCGATCAACAGCAGGATGCCGAGAAAGGCGATCAGGCTGAACTCGGTGCGCGTGACCAGCAGCGCGAGCAGCGCACCCAGGCCCGCGGACGGCAGCGTCGACAGGATCGTCAAGGGCTGGCCATAGCTCTCGTAGAGCATGCCGAGCACGACGTAGATCGCGAGCAGTGCCGCGAGCAGCATCAACGGTTCATGGCCGGCACTCTGCTCGAACAGCCGCGCATTCCCGTATGGCTGGCCGCGGATGCTGACGGGCACACGGATCGCCGCCATCGTCCGGTCGATCGCCGCCAGCGCCTGGCCGAGCGCGACGTGCGGTGCCAGATTGAACGCGATCGACGTCGACACCGACGTGCCGGTGTGATTCACGGTTACCGGCATCGTCGTGATCGCGAAGCGGCTGAACGCGGCGAGCGGCACCATGGTCTCCCGGGCGACGCTCACCGCGGTGCCGGTCGAGGTGTCGCGGCGCCCCGCGTTCGCGAGCGAATTGGCCGCCAGATTGCGCGCCGCATCGGGAGCCGCCGCGGCGCCCGCAGTCGCCGTGCCCGCGGCCGTCGTCGTGCCGGCGACCGGCTGCGTCTCCAGTGTGCCGCTCGCCGGCGCGCCGGCCGTGCTGACGTAGATCTTGTCGAGGATGTCCGGATTTTGCTGATATTGCGGCGCGACCTCCATCACGACGTGATACTGCTGCGGATTGTCCGGGTCGTAGA
>JAJXYR010000080.1 GCA_021780475.1 Pseudomonadota bacterium | reverse complement strand
GTACGCGGTGACTTCGCCCAAGGCATCGACGGTGTACGTGCGCGCGCCCAAATCCATGTCGGCCGCGGAGGTCTTGAATGCCCCGATGCCGTAGGCGTACTGAGCGGAGACGAGCGTATTGGCCGGACTTGAGCTGTATCCGCCCGCCGCACCGGTGAGTTTCGACTGGCGCATCCAGTTAACTCAGTGGATCGAGCCCCCGCCCGCGACGGCGTCCTGGACGCTTCACGGGTGGCGGTCGTTGTCCCAGCGGCTGTTCGGGCGGAGCCGCCCGTGCGGCTCCAGCAAGAACTCGCGCAGGTCGGCGCAGGGCACCTCGATGCGCCGGTAGTCCGCGAGCGGGCGTCCCTGCGCTTCCAGCGTCGCCAGTCGAATCAAGCCCGGGTGCGTGACCGCGGCGACGCAGCGGGGTCCCGTGCCGCCGGACCACGGCGGGTGGCGCAAAAAATCGCGCAGCCGCGCGCGCGCGTCCGCCAGGGGTTCGCCGCCGGGAAAGCAAAACGTCTCCGGGCTGCGTTTCCACTCACGTATTGACCCCGGTGATCCGGCGCGCAGTTCGGTCGGCGTCATTCCCTCCCATTCGCCGAACGCGATTTCCGCGAGACGGGCATCGGTGGTGCAAGGAAGCGCGCCCAAAATCGGCGCGAGAATTTCCGCGGTCGCAAGCGCGCGCCGCATGGGGCTCGACACCAAGGCCTCAATTCCGGTCCCGAGCAAGCGACGGGCGATCAAACGCGCCTCGGCGACACCGGCGGCGCAGATCGGGGTATCGGTGCGTCCTTGATAGCGGCCGGCAGTGTCCCACGCGGTCTGGCCGTGGCGGATGAAAATCAAACGCACCATCATCGCCGGACGGACCGGATCCGCCCGGCTCAGGAGCCGGTCCGGGCGCGAGTCGCATCGGACCATGCGGCGGGTTCGATGATGCGGCGGACGATGCGTTCCCAATCGTGATCGACTGCCTGGAGGCGCGCTTCCAGCCCCATCGCGCGGCGACGCGCCGGATCGTCGATCAGGTCGAGCATGGCGTCGCGGCAGCCGCTGGCATCGCCCGGTTCGTACAACAGACCCGTGCGGCCGTGATCCACGACATCGAGGAAGCGGCCGAGCCTCGGCGCGACGATCGGTTTTCCGCTTGCCAGGGCTTCGACGGCCTCCATCGCCTGGAACGGGGGAAAAGCTGAATCGCGCACGTTCCCGCACGGGGCGATCATGACGTCGGCCGTCCCAATCCAGGCGGGGACCTGTGCGCGCGGGACAGGCCCGACGAGGGTGATGCGGTCGGCGCAGTCGGATCGGCCCGCGCGCTCTCGCAATGCCGCCGAGCCTGGGCCGTCGCCGACCGTGAGCAGTCGCGCGCTGGGGCGCTGCGCCGCGATCTCGCGAAAGACATCGAGCAGGAATGTTGCATCCTGCGGGGAGCGGATGCTGGCGACGGCGCCGATCAGGCGGTCACCGCGGCGCAAACCGAGTTCAGCGCGCAACCGTACGCCCGCCTCGGCCAGGCCGAAGCGGCGCACTTCGACGCCGGCGTGCATCACGTGAATCCTGGCCGCGTCGATGCCGGACGCGCGCACTTGGTCGCGAAGCGCCTCGGAGGTCGTGATGACCCGATCCGCACAGCGCAGCGACGAAGCTTCCATGGTGCGCGCGGTCTGTTCGAGGTACAGGCCGCGATGGCAGCGTCGTTCGTCGACCAAGGGGGCGTCGACCTCCAGCACGCGCGGGCAGCCGAAATAGCGCGCGATCGTCGCTCCGGCGCGATGGAAGAGGGCGTGGCGCTCGTAAACCAGATCGGGACGAAAGCCGAGCGCCGCCAGGCGCTTCAGAACCCGCGCATCGACGTCGCGGTCGTAGGCGACGCTCGCCAGCTCGCGGCGCAGGGTCGCGGCCAGTTCGTCCGGCAGGTCGGCCGCGAGCGGCTTCCCACGCGCGTCGTCGATCGCCTGCGAGTCGTCCGCCGCGAATTCGATGATGCACGCCGGCGGCGGCGCGTTGCCGCCGCCGCGGTCGGCGCAGGCCAGCACCACCTCGTGGCCGAGATCAACGGCCGCGTGCACGAACTCCCTGATGCGGGCCGCCTCGTCGTGCTCTCCGAGCACCGGCGTCGCGCGGTCGAAATTCAAATACAGGACCTTCATTCAGACGCCTGCGTGCAACACGCCTCGCCGCGCAGCTCGCGACCCTCCGCGCCGGCCGGCGCGGGCGGCGCGATCTGATCGCCGGCCGCGCACGCGATCAGATCGCGCAGTGCCCGGGTCGTATCCCATAGATTGAAGTCCCGCCGCAGCAGCCTGCGCGCCTGGTCGGCCAGCACGCGCGCGTGCGCCGGTTCGGTGAGCAGCCGCTGCATCGCGACCGCAATCGCCGCCGGATCGCGCGGCGGGGCGAGCAGACCGGTGCGCTCGTGGTGAACCAGTTCGGAAATCCCGCAGATGCCGGGCACGCCGGTTGCGACCACCGGTACACCGCGCACCATGGCCTCCAGGATCACGCCGGGAATGCCGTCCCGATCGCCGTCATCGGCGATTCGGGGCGCAAGCGCGAACAGGCGGGCCTGTCGATACAGCCCGTCCAGTTCCTCCTGCGCGGGTGGTTCGCGCAGCGACACTTCAGCCTCGAGGTCGTGGCGCCGGATCTCCTCGACGAGCGCGTCGTGCAGCGGGCCGCTGCCGACGATCACGCACCGGAACGAAATCTCCGCGTCCCGCAGCCGCGCACAGGCCCCGATCAGATCCGCATGGCCGTTCTTCGGGACGAGCTTCCCGACCGACAGGATCAACGGCGGGCCGAACGACGTAGTCCGTGCTGCGGCCCGCGTGGCGACCGCGGCCGCCGCGGCCGTATCGAGATCGACGCCGTGGTAGATCAAACGAATCTTGCGCACGTCGATCGCCGCTGCCATTCGGCGCAATTGCGCGGCGTTGCGGGCGGTGCAGGTCACGGTGAACTCGGCCGCCGCGATCTGCCTCCGGATCACCTCGGCGTTCGCCGCCTCGATGTCCCTGGTGTGGGCGGTGAAGCTGAAGGAAATCCCCGACAGCAGATGCGCAAGGTGCGCGACCGACGTCGGGTCCTGCGCGACATGGGCGTGCAGGTGGCGTATGTCCTGGGCGCGACAGGTCTCGACGAGGACCGCGGCACGGGCGAACCGGCGCCACAATGCGAGCGGATCGTCGGAGTCGATGGACCACAGCGCGACGGTCGCCAGCGAGCGCAGGTAACGCCGCGGCATCGCGCGCAGCGCGAGCCAATGCGCCCGCAGAATCGCCGCCATTATCCGCGCCCTCGCCGCGACGCCGACCATCCGCTCGTCTTCCGGCACGTCGAGCGCGAAGGATTGAACGCGCGTGCCCAATCGCTCCATCGCCCGGATCTCGTTCAGGATGCGCCGGTCGGCCGGACGCGGGGGACGCTGCAGGACGTAGGCGACCGCGGCGCGCGCGCCGCTTCGCTGGGGCCTGAGCCTAGTCATGGGAGCACCGGCGGGGTGGCCAGCGCGCCGCTGAAATCCGCCGGCGGCATCGCCTTGCTCCAAAAGTGCCCTTGGCCCAGGCGGCAGCCGCTTTCGGCGAGGAATCGCGCTTGTTCGGCGGCCTCGACGCCCTCGGCCACCACCTCGATGCCGAGGTGGTGCGCGAGGCTCAACACCGCGCGCACGATGGCCGCGTCATGATCATTGGAAGGCAGTCCCTTGACGAACGATCCGTCGATCTTCAAGCGGTGCAGCGGCAGCTGCTTGAGGTAATTGAGACTAGAGAAGCCCGTGCCGAAATCGTCGAGCGCCAGCCGGATTCCCAAGGCCGCGAGGTTGCGCATCGACTGGCCGACGACGTCGGGGCTGTGCATCAGCACGGACTCGGTGATCTCCAGGCACAGCGCGGCGCCCGGCACGCAGTGGCGCGCGAGCGCGTCGATGGTTCGCGCGACGAAACCGGCGTCCTGGAACTGAAGCGCCGACACGTTCACGGCGATCGGCACGATCTGCCTGCCTTCCTGCTGCCAGGCGCGCTGCTGACGGCAAACCTCCGCGATCACCCACTCGCCGATCGGCACGATGAGACCGGACTCCTCCGCTATCCCGATGAAGTCGTTCGGGTTGACCAGGCCGCGGTCAGGATCCAGCCAGCGGATCAACGCCTCGGCACCGACCAGGCGCCCGGTCGCCAGATCGACCTGCGGCTGGTAATGCAGGCGGAAGCCCCGGAGGTCGATCGCGCGGCGCAGACCGGCCTCGATCCGCAACCGCTCCTTGGCCGCGTGCGTCATCGACGGGGCGAACAGCTGCAGGTGATTCCGGCCCCGTTGTTTCGCGTGGTACAGCGCCAGGTCCGCGTGCTTCAAGAGGTCGGCGGCGCAGGTGCCGTGTCGCGGATACAAGCTCACGCCGACGCTGCCGGTCGTACCGAGCTGCACGCCCTCGATGATCAAATCGGCGGCGACACTAGCGCGGATCGCCTCGGCGATCGCCGCGACGCGGCGTTCGTCCGCCTTGGCGATCAGAATCACGAATTCGTCGCCGCCGTAGCGCGCGACGGTGCATTCGGGCGACACGGCGGTCTGCAGGCGCGTCGCCACCTCGCACAGCACCTGATCGCCGACGTGATGCCCGAAGGAGTCGTTGATCTGTTTGAACCGGTCGAGATCGACGTAGAGCACGCCAAACGAGCCGCAGCCTTCCGCCGCGTCCTTGATCATCGTGTTCAAGCGTTCCTGCAGCAGGGCCCTGTTGGGCAGCCCGGTGACGGTGTCGTAGTGCGCAAGGTAACTGACGCGCGCCTGGGCGTACTTGTATCCGGTGATGTCGGCGGCGATGCTGATGTAGCGCTCGATCGATCCGCCGCTGTCGCGCACGGCGGTGATGGACAGCCATTGATCGAACAGTTCGCCGGACTTGCGGCGGCTAGACAGGCATCCCTGCCAGTAGCCGACCGTATCCACTTCGGACCAGATGCCGGCGTAGAACGCCGCGTCGTAGTTGCCCGAGCGCAGCGAATCGGCGGATCGGCCGACGATTTCGTCGGCGCCGAACCCCGTCATCGTGGTGAAGGCGGGGTTGACGAAAATCACGCTGCGCACCGGATCGGTGACCATGATCGACTCACGGCAGCGCTCGAAGACTTCCGTGGCGATGCGCAGGCTCCCCTCCATGTGCCGCTGCAGCGTGACGTCCACGCAAATGTCGAACCCGCCGCGATCGCTCGCGGGCACCGCCACCGTCTGCAGTATCCGGTGGGCGCCGGTCGCGTCGGTCACGGTGTGTTCCGGCAATGCGGGCACGCCGTCCGCGAGGTCCGGCGGCGGCTGCAGCGCACGGAATCGGCCGGTCTCCCCGGACACCGGCGACAGCTCGGCTTCGTGCCGTCCGATCAGATCCTCGACGGTCGTGCCGAATGCGCGCGCCGTCGCACGATTCGCGTAGATGAATCGTCCGGTCTCATCCTTGCCGTAGACGAGGTTCGGCATTTGATCGACGATTTCGCGCAGCACGGCATGATCCAATGCAGGATGCGGCGCGCCCGGATCGCCATCCGCGCTCATCCACAGCACGCAGTCGGCATCCTCGCCCAGTTCTTCGGTGAGCGGCGTGGCACGCAGCGTGTGCGCGGCACCGTTCGATCCGATCACGGTGAGTGAATCGGGTCCAGCCGTGGCGAGCGCGGTGATCCGCCGGCCCTCGGCTTCGGCCACCGACCGCGCGAACAGGCGGGCGCCGGCATCATTGGCGAGCAGCACCGTGCCGGCGACGTCGGCGACGATCACGGCCTGCGGCAGATGCTCGATGATCAAGCGCAGGCGCCGATACGCGCGAGGCAGCGCTTGCAGAGTCGAGACCTGCGCGGCGGCGGGCAAGGCCTAGGTTCCGACGGCCCGCGATCGGGCGTTGCGGCAAGAGTGGAAATCGTGCATGACTGGCTGCCCACGGTAGTTTTTCTTGGATCGTGGGACGGCCCGCCGCGGCAAAATCAATCGATTGCGATCGTCCGGGAACGGGCCGTCCGCCCGTGTGCATTTCGGGCAATCGGCTGTCACCGATTTGACACAGGGGCGCGCGGCTTGCGCTAGAAATGCCAACGAACTCCGAGGACCGGCGTCAGCGTCAGCCACGGCGAGCGGCTCTCGATGAGCCGATACGTGCCGCTCGGGCCGGCCAGCACCGCGTAGCTGTGACAACAGGCGATGTGTGCGTCGGTCAGATCATAGAGATTCAGGTAGGCCTGCAGGACGCCGGCTCCGAGACGGTGCTGCCACGCGAGGCGCACGTCGAGCGAAAAAAAATCGGGGAGCCGCGCGCTGTTCAGCGGCGCGAGCGAAAGCGTCACGGTGGCCGGATTCGTCCAGGTCGTCGCTGACGCCAGCAGCGGCGTGTACGCCCAGCCGCTATGCCAGGACAGTGAGCCCGCGACGCTCCAGGGGCCGGAGTGCCACAGGCCGTTGACCTTCACCGCGCTCGGTTGATCCCAGGTGCGCGGCGTCCAGCGGCCGGCGATGTCGTCCTCGGCCCTGGACCAGGCATAGGAGATCGATCCGCTGAGCGGGCGCGCCCGGTCGCTGGTGAGGCTGAGTTCCGCACCGTACATGCGCGAGCGCCGGGAGGTCATGTGCACCTTGTCGAGAGCGAGTTCCGGCAGCAGCGCGAACGGCGAGAATACGTAGGTCGACCGGGAATACGGCGTACCCTCGATCTTATCGTAGATCTCGACGCGCACGGCCGATCGATCCGGATATTCGTGCTCCGCGCTCGCGGTCGTCTCGGTGATTCGCCGCAGCGAACGCGGATCCACGATGCCCGCGTGAACGTGCGGATCGAAAATATCGGCCTGCGATTCCTGGCCCCAACCGAGCCGCAAGGTGGTCGTCTCCGAGAGGTCCCGACGCAGGTTTGCGCGAATGCTCCATTGCTGATCGGCGGTCGCGTAGCGGAACTTGCGCCGGTCGCGGCGCAGGCCTACGTCGATGATGGTGCCGGGCGCGAGTTTCCGGCGCACGGCGCCGTATATCGCATAAGTCATCGCGCGCGCGGTAGCCGATTCGTTCGAGAGGATCAAAGCCGGGCGCAGATCAGGTGCGAACGGCGCGGAAACCTGCGCCGATCCCGACGACAGATCGATCAGATGGACGGCGGTCGCCTCGGCCCCGGCGTGCCATGACCAGCGCGTCGCCGGGGAGCCGCGGATGTCCTCGCGCACCGTGTAGACCGAGTGCCAGCTGTGCTCCGCGAGCGTTCCGACGGCGACATTCGGCTGGTCGACCGTGCCGTCGACATTCTCGTGCGAATCCTCGCTCGAGATCAGGGTCTCGCTCGTGAGCGCAGCGGAAAATTCATGGCGCAGTCGCAGCCAGGCATACGTTTCACCGCCATTCACGGATTTGTTCTGCGAATTCTCCGCCGAGAAGTATTTGCGCCGATCGTCGATCGCCAGCGCGCCGGCCGCGAGCGCGGTGTGCCGCGAGAATGCCCAGGTTGCGTGCACGACGAGATCATTCAGCGTGGGCGCGCCGATGCTGGTATCGATCCACGCGACCGGGGAGAATTCGTTCTGCAGGCGCAGATCGGCGAAGAAGGTGCCTCGTCCGCCGCCGAACACGGTGCCTCCCATTGCGCTCAGGCCCTGTTCGGACGCCTGCAGATCCACGGTCGGCCGCGCAATGCGCCGCGGCTCGATGTCGACGACGCCGCCGATCTGACCGCCGAACTCGATCGGCGCGATGCCGGTCCACGAGGTCACCGATTCGACCGCGGCGGGGTCGACCGGGCTGAACAGGCTCTGCAGTTCCTTCAAGTGGTAGGGCTGATTGAGGGTTACGCCGTCGTAGCGGAACAGGACCTCGTCGTCGCGGCTGCCGCGTACGTGGGTGCGGGCGGTGTAGCCGGCAACCGCCGTGCCCGGGATCACCTGCAGCGCGCGCACCGCGTCGTTATGGGTCTCCGGCGAACTCTCGAGCGCGGCGCGGGCGGCGCGGTTCGTGCCGGCGACGCTCGACTCATAGCGGCTCGCCTGCACGACGATGCGGTCGAGTGTCTCCACATCGGGAGCGGGGCGCGCCGGCGCGGGGGCCCGCAATGCGGGCGCGGGCGCGGGCGTCCGCGCGGGTGCGCGCACGATGACGTAGCCGCCCCCGGACAGGGGCGCCGCCCGCAGGTGCAGCGGCGCGAGCAGTGATCGCAGGCGCGCCGCGACCGTGGCACCGCGTGCGGTATTGAGGGTGCGCAGACGGGGTGTCACCAGCTGCGAACTGTAGATCAGACGGACGCCGCCGTGTTCGATCTTCGCCAGCGCATCTTTCAGCAGCGGCGTCGCGGCGCCGTCGCCGGCGTGCGCCACCGTGAAGCACAGGACGCAAACTGCGGCCAACAGTGTTGCTCGACCGCGCAGGTCGCGTGCCTCCGGGCCTTTAGTTTGCGCCTCTCGTCGCGCGGCTTTCGATGCGAAGCTCACCCGGGACAGTCATATCATATTCAAACTGCGTCGTCGCCATCACCGCGGCCAGCGCCTGCGCGGGCGACAAGCCGGTGATGCTCCCGGACAGCGTCGGGCGATCGAGATCCGCCTGCGTGACCGGCCGGCGCAATACCAGCGTGAGGCCCGTCTCGCGCGCATACCACGAGAGGAACGCCGACAGAGGCCGACCGTCGATCGGGAAGTTCGGTGAAAATTCGCTCACCCAGGCCCAATTAGCGCCATACGGCGCGACATTGAGCCGGCTGACTTCGCCGTCGCTCGACACCCGCAAGCCTTGGCCGCGGTCGATCGTGATGGATCGGCCGCCGCCCTGACTGACGAGAACCTTGCCGTCGCGCACGCTCACCGACATCGCCTCCGGATCGACCCGCACCTGAAACTGGGTGCCGAGATGCGTCACTTGGCCGAATGCGGTGTCGATCACCAGGGCATCGGGCGGCGCGCTCGGTGACCCGCTGTCGGCGTAGATCCGGCCGCGCACGAGTTCGACGTGACCCGGCCTATTGAGCTTGAGCAAGGAGCCCGGACCCAAGCGCGCCGCGACCGAGGCCACGGTCAACAGCGCGTACCCGGCCGGACCGGTCTCGATGGAGCTGCCGGCATTCAGGCGGCTGCCGGCGACGACCATCTCGTGACCATCGGTCGGGGCGACATGCACCGGTCCGCGCGCGGCGACGAACGTGCCCACCTCGGCCGATCCGGCCGGCGCGCCCGGGTGCAGCGAATACCAGGACAAGCCGATCGCGAGCGCCGCAAGGGCGGCGGCGACGCCCAAGACCATAGCCCCGCGACGGCCACCGTGCGATGCGTGCGCGCTCCATTCGCGCTCTACGGCGGCGCGCACCGCGGCGTGCATTTCGGGATCCGGCTGCGGACGTCGGCCCGCGCGGCGGATCAAGCGTGCGAGATCGTCCGTCGGCGGTTCGTCCGCGCGCGGATCCGGTTGTGTATCCATCACCAATTGCCTCCTAGACTCGGCAGCAGGGTCTCGCCGACGTCGCGGAACGCGACGCGCGCTCGCGCGAGCAGCGATTGAACCGCGATCGCGGTCACGCCCATGGCTTCGGCGATCCCCTCGACCGACAAATCTTCCATGTATTTCAATTCGAGGACGCGCGCGTACTTGCTCGGCAGGTAATCGAGCGCGGCGTGCACGAGTGCGGCGAGGTCCTCGCGCTGCCGCACCGATTCCGGTTCCGCCTCGCCGCCGGCGGGGATCGACTCGAGGATCCCCCGCGCCTGTGGGTCATCCTCGAGGTCGACCAAGCGGCGCATATAGGTCTCCTGGCGCACGCTCTTGGCGACTTGGTCGGCGAGTTCGTTGCGTGTGACCTGGCACAGCCACGTGAACAGGCTCGCCTCGCCGCGATAGGTGTCGAGTTTGCGCACCGCGCGAATCAGCGCCGATTGCACCACGTCGCGCGCACTCTCCTCGTCGCCGTTGACCCGTCGCAGGATGAAGCGGAACAATCGCGGAAAGTAGTCGTCGAAGAAATTGCGGAACGCGGCGGCATCGCCCCGGATAAGCGTACGCACCAGTTGACGATCCTCCTCATGCATGTGGCTGTCAGTTCCCATGGTCGGTCATGGCCGGTTAGAGGGGACGCGCGATGGTAATCAATCGCGAATCGATCACGATTTTGCGCGTAATGTCGCGTGATCCGCCGGATTATGCCCGGTCAACCACAGTTGGGTGACAATCGCCCACTGGGCGCGCCGCGCCGTCCCGATGCGCGTCCGCCCCCGAGCGGCCGTGCACTGAGTCGGGGTCTCGGCCGGGTGATACGATGCGGCCGCGACCAGCATGGTCGGCGCGACGGATGGGGATCCGGGTTGCCGTTCAACCGCATCGATACACCGCATTGCGGTTCAGCCAGCCCGGTGAGCGGAGGGCGCGCCCGTCGCGCACGATGGCGCCCTATCGCGTCGCTCATCGCGGCCGGCGTCTTGTCCTGGTCGTTGCCGGCGTTCGCGCAGGCCCGCGCGCCGGTGCCCGGGCCGCTGCTCACGGACGAATTGAAGGCGATCGCGCGCGGCGGTGTGCGCCTCATCTACAGCTCGCAAGTCGTGCCGCCCGATCTGCGGACGCGGGGCGCCCCGCCGTCCGGGACGGTCGCGGAAAAATTGCGCTCGCTGCTTGCGCCCCTGCACCTCGAGGCGCGGCCGCTCACCGGCGGCGGCTATGTGATCGTCCGCACGCGGCGCGCCCCGGCGCGGGCCCCGCCCGCCGTGCCGGCCGGGGCGGACGCGCTCGAACGCATCGTCGTACAGACCAGCCGCTATCAAGAGACCGCCTCCCCCGGGGTCCGGGTCGGTCGAACGACGCTCGAGAGTTCGCCGGAGACGCATGGCGACGCGCTTCGCGCCCTGCAGGCAGTCCCGGGAACCGCCGTCGCCGGTTACACGGCGCGAACCCACGTGCGCGGCAGTCGCGATGATGAGGTCCTGTATCGCTACGACGGCGTCACGTTGGACGATCCTTATCACGTCGACGCGCTCTATGGTTTGTTCAGTCCGATCGATCCGTCGGCGGTGGACTCGGTGACCGCGTGGACCGGTGTCGCGCCGATCGAATTCGGCGGCGAGATCGGCGGCGTCGTCGACATCACGCCGCGGCGGATCACCGCAACGACCGTGGACCTTGAGGCGTCGGAGCAGGGCGTGAACGGGCTGGCGGGCACGACCTTCGGTCACGGCCGCGGCGAAGTGTTCGCCGATCTGCGCTCGCAGAACGAATATTCTCCCGTCGGTTGGATCGCGACCAAGATCGCCGCGCCTTCGTTCCATGATCTGATCGCCCACGTCCGCTGGGCCGTGGATGCGCGCACGCTCCTCACGGCGGGATTTCTCGGGAGCATCGATCAGCACAAATATTTCGAGGCGGGCGGCGGACAGGATCTGGACACGAGCGGCGCGCAGTACTACGTCTGGCTGCGCCTCGCGCACGAGTTTTCCGGCGGCTGGCGCAATCTGGTCCTCGCCTCGGTCGACAACGCGCATCAGGCAGTGTCCGGCGACGCAAGCCAGCGCGGTGTGTTGAGCGGCAGCGTCTATGGCAACACCCGCCATTCGCTGTACGCGGTGCGCGAGGAGGCGGAGGGTGCACTCGCGCGCGGAGTGTTCCTGCGGCTCGGAATGGAGGAGACGGCGGTTCATGTCGTCGACCAGAACAGCGGTTTCGTGGAGTTCTTTCCACCGTTCATTCCGGCCTTGCAGACGACCGAGCACATCGGCCTCGACGGGAACGCGCGCGCCGACGCCGCCACGAACGCGCTGTACGCCAACGTCCGCTGGCGACCGCGCGCCGACACCATTCTGGACGTCGGATTGCGGCGCGATCAGCGCAAGGTCTACGGATACTCCCAGGACAGCCAATGGAATGCGCGATTCAATCTGTGGCGCCGACTGTCGGCGGCAACCGCCCTGCGCGTCGGCTGGGGACAGGAGTCCCAGGCGGACCTGCTTTATCCGATCGGCACCGTCGACCAGACCTTCCCGCCACCGGTGCGGCGACTGACGCAAACCAATCTCAGCATCGATCACGAACTGGCGGGCGGCTTCGCCGTGCGCGCGGAAATCTACGACAAACGCGAGGCATCGCCGCTGTCGGTCTCCACCTATGCGTTTTCGCCGTTCGCGCTGGTGCCCGAACTCGCGGTGGATCAGTTGACGGTTACGACACGGCGCGCGCGCATGGACGGGTTCGAACTGAGCCTGGCGAGCGACCGGACCCGCGCGCTCAGCGGCTCCGTGTCCTACGTTTGGTCGCGGGCCGCGGACCTCATCGGCGGGCAGTGGACGCCCCGCGCCTGGGATCAGCCGCAGTCCCTGAACATCCATGCTTTGTGGCGCCGCGGACCGTGGAGCGTGGCGGGCACCGTGTCCTGGCATAGCGGGTGGCCGTACACGCCCCTGCTGGCCTCATCGACAACCTGGACCGACCCGAAAAGCGTGACCATCTCCCTGGCGCCGTTGAACAGCGCGCGGCTCGGCGCCTATTTTTCGATCGATGCCCGTCTGGCCTGGCGGCATCGTCTCGGCGGCGGCCTGTTCGAGGCGTACGTCAACATCTACGACCTCAATGATTCCCAGATCGCCTGCTGCACCAGCTATGCGGTGCTGCGGGACGCGAGCGGTACCTATAATTTGACCGAGAGCCGCTCGCCCTGGCTGAAGCTCACGCCGGTCGCCGGCTTCCGCTGGCACTTCTAGCACGATGCGAGCGGGCCGCGGAGCGCGGCCCGGTTATGTTGCGCGGCCCTTGGTATCCTAGGCCCTGATCGGATGCGCGAGGGTGAGGATGACATGGCGATGATAAAAGGATCGGACCTGCTGGTGGCGGCGCTCGAGAACGAGGGCGTAACCCGGATCTATGGAATTCCCGGCGAGGAGAATCTGGACGTCGTCGAGGCGATCCGCCGCTCGTCGATCGAATTGGTGTTGACGCGCCATGAGCAGGCGGCGGCGTTCATGGCCGCGACCTACGGGCGGCTCACCGGCAAGCCGGGCGTGTGCATCACGACGCTCGGGCCCGGCGCGCTCAATCTCACGACCGGTGCCGCCTATGCGCTGCTCGGCGCGATGCCGATGATCATGCTCACCGGCCAGAAGGGCATCCTGTCATCGCGCCAGGCGCGTTTCCAGGTCGTCGACGTCATCGCGGCGATGAAGCCGCTGACCAAGCTCGCGCGTCAGATCGTCTCGCCACGGATGATTCCGACGCTCGTGCGCGAGGCGTTTCGCGTCGCCGCGGAAGAGCGGCCCGGTCCGGTGCATCTGGAGCTTCCCGAGGACATCGCCGCCGAGGAATGCGAGGCGGTTCCGCTGATTCCGCCGCACCCGGTGGAACTGCCGGTCGCGAGCGCCGAGGCGCTCGAGCGCGCGGCGCGCTTGATCGTCGCCGCGGAACGGCCGCTGGTAATGCTCGGGGCCGCGGCATCGCGGCCGCGCTCGACTTCGGATCTCGCCCAATTCGTCGTGCGCACCGGAATCCCCTACTTTACGACCCAGATGGGCAAGGGCACGGTGCCGGGCGGCACGGAGTTGTATCTCGGCACCGCGGCCTTGTCGGAGCGCGACCATGTGCACGAGGCCATCGACCGCGCCGACTTGATCGTCACGATCGGACACGACACGATCGAGAAGCCGCCGTTCATCATGGGACCCTCGGGTCCGCGGGTGGTGCATGTCGGCTATCAGCCGGCGAACGTCGAACAAGTGTACTTTCCGCAGGCCGAGGTGATCGGCGACATGGGGCCGTCGCTGCGGCTCCTCGCGGACCGCGTCGCGGGCCGCATCCCGAACGCGGGCGCGTTGCTCGCGCTGCGCGAGGGGATTCTCGGCCGCATCGCGGCGCGCTCGACCGAGAACCGCTTCACGCCGCAGCGTCTCGTGCACGACATCCGCCAGGTCATGCCGCCCGACGGCATCGTCGCGCTGGACAACGGCATGTACAAGATCTGGTTCGCGCGTAATTACCGCACGCGCGTCGCCAACACGCTGTTGCTCGACAATGCGCTCGCGACGATGGGGGCGGGGCTGCCGTCGGCGATGGCGGCGGCGCTTCTGTATCCGGAGCGCCGCGTCATGGCGGTGTGCGGCGACGGGGGGTTCATGATGAACAGCCAGGAGATGGAAACCGCCGTCCGGCTGAAGCTGAACCTCGTGGTCGTCGTCATCGAAGACGGCGCCTACGGCATGATTCGCTGGAAACAGGCCGTCGATCGCTTCGCCGATTTCGGAATGACGTTCGGCAATCCGGACTTCGTTCGGTACGCGGAGGCTTATGGGGCGAAGGGAGTGCGGGTCGATGCAATCGGCGAACTCATCCCGACGCTCGAGCGGGCGTTCGGCGACGGTGGCGTGCACCTGGTCGCCGTGCCGATCGACTATTCGGAGAACATGCGCGTGCTGATCGACGAGATCAATGAGCGTGCGCCGGGCCCGGGCGGCTGACGCGCGGATGGCTGACGCGCGGATGGCTGACGCGCGGACACGCCGCGCAGGTCGGTCAGACTCAAGCTGCGTGTCAGCGCGATGAACTCACGGACGTAGGCCGCATCGGCCGCGGCGCGGCGGGTTGCGGCGTACAGATCGCAGTGCAGGCCGCCGCGGCCGATCGGCCGTGAGACGACGTAGCCGCGTTCGATGTAATGACCCACGGTCCACGCGGGGAGCGCCGCGATCCCGCGGCCGCTGGCGACGAGCTGCAGGATCGCGACCGTGAGTTCCGCCGTGCGACGCCGCGGGTTCACGCCCGCCGGCGACAGGCAGTGCAGCATGACGTCGAGCATCTCGTCCGGCACGGGGTAGGTAATCAGCGTCTGTTCGGCGAAATCCTCGGCCTCGAGCCAGGGTTTGGCGGCGAGCGGGTGTTTCGGACTCATCAAGGCGACGCTTTCGTAGCGGAACAGCGGGCTCGCCGCGATCTGCGGCCGTTCGGGCGGCAAGCCGTGGATCACGGCGATCTCGGCTTCGCCGCGCTCGACCAGCGGCAAGGGATCGGCGAGGAAGCCGGAAATGATGTCGAGTTCCACGTCCGGCCACAGACCGCGGTAGGCATCCATCGCCGGCATCAGCCAATCGAAACAATTGTGGCACTGCACCGCGACCCTGAGCGCGCCGCCGCCGCCTTCACAGAGGCGCGCGACGTCGCGGCCTGCGGCCGCGACCAACGGCAATACGGTGCGCGCGAGTTCCAGCAGTCGCCTGCCGGCTGCCGTGAAGCGCAGCGGTCGCGCATTCTTCTCGATCAGCGCGGTACGGTATTGGTTTTCCAGCGCCTTCAATTGATGCGACAGCGCCGACTGGGTCAGGTATAGGCGCTCCGCCGCTTTGGAAAAGCTGCCGCATTCGGCCAGGGCGACCACGGTTTCCAGGTGGCGCAGTTCCAGTGCGTTCCGCGTCATATGAATTCCCTTCACGTTAACCATGAAAACATAGAGTTTGAATCATAGGGCTCGATCTTGCATCTTGAACCCACGATGTCCCAATCCAGCGCCGTGTCGTTCGAGTTCTTTCCGCCCGCCGATGCCGTGGCGGCCGCCCAACTCGCGGCGGCGCTGGCGCAGCTAGCGCCCTTGAATCCGGAGTTCGTGTCGGTGACCCATGGGGCGGACGGGTCGAGCCGCGGCCGCACCTACGACTGCGTTCAGCAAATGCGTCGCAGCGCCGGCTGGCGCGTCGTGCCGCACCTGACCTGTCTCGGGTCGACGCGGGCCGAGGTGCAGGCGCTCGCGGAGCGCTATTGGAGCGCCGGCTGTCGCCGGCTGGTCGCGCTGCGCGGCGACGCGGCCGTTGCCGACGCGGCGAAGGGCGCGGGCGACTACCGGCATGCGTCCGAACTGATCACCGACCTCGTGGCGATGCATGATTTCGAGCTTTTGGTCGCCGCGTACCCCGAAGGTCATCCGGATACCGGCACCGTCGAAGCGGACGTCGCGAATCTCAAGCGCAAGGTCGATGCGGGCGCCCGCGGCGCGATCACGCAGTTCTTCTTCGACACGGACGCGTTCCTGCGCTACCGAGATCGATGTCTCGGCGCCGGCATCGCGGTCCCCATCGTACCCGGGATCCTGCCGATTCGCCGGTTCGCACAAGTGGAGCGCTTCGCGGCGCGCTGCGGCACGTCGATCCCGGACTGGCTGCGCCGGCGCTTCGCCGCGGGCGGCGGCGCCCGTGGCGACGGGAGCAACGACGGGAGCGACGACGGGAGCGGCGCGATCGCCGTGGAGATCGCCCTCGAACAAGTGCTGCGGCTCAAGAGTCACGGCGTGCGGGACTTTCATTTCTACACGCTGAACCACGCCGACCTGACCCGCGCCGTGTGCGTGGCGTCCGGTTTGTGTGCGGGCGAGGCCGATCAGCGCCTGTGGCGGTTCGGGTAGGCGTCGATCTCCCGCAGCATGCCGGGTCCGCCGAGGGCCTGCATCTGACCGATGATCCACTCGCGGCGGCGCTCGATGTATCGCGACGGCGCCGCGACGCGATAGAGCTCCGGATTCGGCAGCACGGCCGCGAGCAGCGCCGCCTGGCTGCGGTTCAGGCTTGCGGCGGGTTCGTGAAAGAACCGCCGGGACGCCGCCTCGGCGCCGTAGGTCCCCTGGCCGAATTCGGCGATGTTCAGGTAAATCTCGAGAATGCGCCGCTTCGGCAGGCTGGCCTCCAGCCAGACCGTGAAGTACGCCTCCAGCGCCTTGCGAAAATAGCTGCGGCCGCCCCATAGGAACAGGTTCTTGGCCACCTGTTGCGAGATCGTGCTGCCGCCGCGGATGCGATGGCTGTGGCGGTTCATCTCGTAGGCGTTCTCGATCGCCTCGACATCGAAGCCCCAATGCACCGGGAACTTTTGGTCTTCGGAGGCGACGACCGCGAGGGCGAGGTTCGGCGAGATGCTCCGCAGCTCCACCCATCGGTGCCGGAACACGTACTCGGGGTCGCGGCGGTACCAGGCCCGCAGCCGGGATTCGATCATGAACGCATCGACGGGCGGATTCAGCCAGCGCAGCGGCACCACCAGGCACGCGGACAGGAGCAACCAGGCGCCGAGGGCCCACGAGAGCCGGCGCAGCCAGGGGCGCGACCGTTTGGCGGTGCGCGCCACGTCAGCGACCTCGAGCGCGCATGGCGGCCCCGCTTGCCCTCAGTCTTCCACCTTCCGCACGCTCGTCATGACCACCGGCTGCAGCGGGACGTCGTCGAAGCCGCGGCTGCGGCCCGTCTCGACGCCCGCGATCGCGTCGATCACGTCCATGCCGTCCTTGATGCGCGCGAACACGGCGTAGCCGAAATTGCCGCGCTGGTGGTCGAGGAACTCGTTGTCCTTCAGGTTCACGAAGAACTGCGAGGTCGCGCTGTTGATGTCGTTGGTGCGCGCCATCGACAGCGTGCCGCGCAGATTCTTCAGGCCGTTCTCGGCCTCGTTCTTGATCGGCGCGTGCGTGCGCTTCTGGGCCATGTCTTCGGTGAAGCCGCCGCCCTGGATCACGAATCCCGGCACGATGCGATGAAATATCGTGCCGTCGAAGAAGCCCTCCTCGACGTAGCGGAGGAAGTTCGCCGTACTCAAGGGCGCCGCCTCCGGGTCCAGCTCGACCGTGAACACTCCCATCGTCGTTTCGAATCGGATCATGTCGTCGTCCTCAGTCACTGTGAAATGAGAAAACCCAATGTAACGCGCGGCAGACCGGCCTGGTCCCGCAGCGTCTCGATGCCGTGAAAGCCGTGCGCCGTCATCAGCGCCGCGACGTCCGGCGCCTGCGCCGCTCCGTGTTCGAGCGCGAGCACGCCGCCGTCGGACAAATGGGAGGGCGCGCCGCCGACGATGCGCGCGAACGCCTCGAGTCCGGTCGGGCCGGGTGTCAGCGCGAGCGCCGGCTCCCGGCGCAGGCTGGCCATCGCCGGGTCGTCGGCCGCGACGTACGGCGGATTCGACACGATGACCTCGAAGCGCGCGCCGGCGACGGCCTCGAACCACGAGCCCAGGCGCCATTCGACCCGGGACAGACCGAGCGCGAGGCCATTCGCACGCGCGACCTCGAGCGCGTCCGGCGAGACGTCGGTTCCGATAACTCGCGCATGCGGCCGCTCGCTCGCCAGCGCGAGTGCGAGTGCGCCGCTGCCGGTGCCGAGATCGAGCACCCGGCATTCCCGCTCCAACGGCACATGCGCAAGCGCCGCCTCCACCAGCGTCTCGGTTTCCGGGCGGGGCACCAGCACCGCGGGAGTCACCGCGAGGCGCAACGACCAGAATTCGCGCGTTCCCGTCAGGTAGGCGACCGGTACACCCTGCCGCCGGCTTTCGATCAGGGCCTCGAAGCGGCGACCCGCGGCGGATTCGACCGGATCGGCTCCGCGGGCGATCAGGGCGGCGCGCCCGCAACCGAGAACCGCGCCGAGCAGCAACTCCGCGTCCAAGCGCGGCGATTCGCTGTGCGCGCCGAGAGCGGCTGCGCCGGTGCGCAGCAGAACGGCGATCGAGGGCGGCGGCGTCATTCGACCTGCTGTGCGAGTTCTTCGGCCTGGTGCTCTTGGTTGAGCGCCTGAACGAGTTCGTCCAAATTCCCGTTCATGACGTCGTCGAGCTTGTAGAGCGTCAGATTGATGCGATGGTCGGTGACCCGGCCCTGGGGGAAATTGTACGTGCGGATGCGCTCCGAGCGGTCGCCCGAGCCGACCTGGAGCTTGCGCTCCTGGGCCTGCTGCGAGGATTGTTTCTCGCGTTCGGCGGCGAGCAGCCGCGATTTCAGCAGCGACAGCGCGCGCGAGCGGTTCTTGTGCTGGGAGCGCTCGTCCTGGCATTCGACGACGATACCGGTGGGTATGTGCGTGATGCGGATCGCCGAATCGGTCTTGTTGACGTGCTGGCCGCCGGCGCCGGAGGAGCGATAGGTGTCGATGCGCAGATCCGCCGGATTGATGTCGATGCTCGCAATCTCGTCGAGCTCCGGCAGGATCGCGACGGTGCAGGCCGAAGTGTGGATGCGGCCCTGCGCCTCGGTGGCCGGGACGCGCTGCACCCGGTGCGTGCCGGATTCGAATTTCAGCACCGAAAATGCGCCGCGGCCGATCACGCGGCTGATGATTTCCTTGTAGCCGCCGTGTTCGCCCGGGCTCTCGCTCAGCACCTCGACCGACCAGCCCTTCGATTCGGCGTAGCGCGCGTACATGCGAAACAGGTCGCCCGCGAATATCGCGGCCTCGTCGCCGCCCGTGCCGGCGCGGACCTCGAGGAAGATGTTGCTGTCGTCGTAGGGATCTTTCGGCACCAGCAGCCGCTGCAGCTCGCGTTCGTCCGCGGCGCTCGCCCGGGTCAACTCGGTCAGCTCGTCTGCGAGGTCCAGTTCCACCGCGATCGCCATGTCCGCTTCCAAGGCCGTGAACCGCCGGTACCGATCGATCAGCGGCGACAGGCGCGAGTACTCCATCGACAGTTCGCGGAATTGATTCTGGCGCGCGATCACGTCCTTATCCGACAACAGCCGGCCGATTTCCTCGAATCGTTCGTCGAGTTTTTCGAGCTTGCGGCGTATGGAGTCTTTCATGGCCGCGGATTATAGCGGCCCGCGCACTCAATTCCGTGGCCGTTCGTCGAGCAGGTAGCGCGTCAGGGCCTCGCCCACCGCCGAGTCGGCCGACTCGGCCGCCTGGCGCAGGGCCTGGGTCGGCGCGTGCAGCAGGCGGTTGGTCAGGGTATTGGCCAGAAAGTCGATCACTTCGTCGGTCGACCGCCCGGCGTCGAGCATGCGGCGCGCCTGGTCGACCGTCTGCGAGCGGATGCCTTCGGCGTGCCGGCGCAGTGTGCGGATGGCCGGCGCGGCATCCTTGACGCGGAATTCGGCGAGGAATCGCGACACTTCCTCGGCAAGCAGCGACCGGGCGCCCTCGGCGGCCGCCTCGCGCTGCTGCATGTTCTCGTCCACCACCTGTTGCAGGTCGTCGATCGTGAACAGGTAGACGTCCTCGAGTCTGGCGACCTGGGGCTCGATGTCGCGGGGGACCGCCAGATCCACCATGAAGATCGGCCGCCGTTTGCGCGCCTTCACGGCCGCGGCCGCCGAGTCCTTCGTCACCAGCGGCACCGGACTTGCGGTGCAGCTGATCACGATGTCCGCCTGGATCAGTTCCTCGGCGAGCGCATCGAGCCCGACCGCGTAGGCCTTGACCTCGGCGGCGAGGGTCTGCGCCCGTGGCAGGCTGCGGTTGGCGATGACCAGGTGGCGCACTCCCTGGGCCGTCAGATGCCGCGCGGTGAGCGCGATCATCTCGCCGGCGCCGATCAGCAGCACCCGGCGGGCGCCGAGATCCGAATACACGCGCCGCGCGAGGGCGACTGCAGCGGACGCGACCGATACGGCGTTGGCGCCGATGCGCGTCTCGGTGCGTACGCGCTTGGCGGCGGAGAACGCCGCCTGGAACAGCTTGTTGAGCGTCGGGCCGGTGCTGCCCGCCTCCTGCGCAATGCGGTAGGCGTCCTTCAATTGTCCGAGGATTTGGGGCTCGCCGAGCACCATCGAGTCGAGGCCGGATGCGACGCTGAAGGCGTGTTCGATCGCGCCGCGCTCGTGATGTAGATACAGGCTCGCGGCCAGGTCGAGGTTCGACCCGTGATGCCGTT
>JAJXYR010000149.1 GCA_021780475.1 Pseudomonadota bacterium | reverse complement strand
TCGACACCGAATGCACGCGCGCCGCACCGAGCGCATCGACCGCGATGCACAGCGTCAGCGCCGAATCGACGCCGCCCGACAGGCCCATGACCACGCCCGGGAAGCGATGCTTGTCGACGTAGTCGCGGGTGCCCAGGACCAGCGCCCCGTAGACGCTTTGTTCCTCGCCGAGCACCGGCTCGAGGACTCCCGGCACCGGCGCAATGCGCCCATCCGCGCCGCGCTCGAGATCGACCGGATAGAGCCCCTCGACGAAGGCCGGCGCGCGTTGCGTCACCCGCGCCGCGGCATCCATCACGAAGGAATTGCCGTCGAAGACCAGTTCGTCCTGGCCGCCGATCAGATTCAAAAAGACCAGCGGCAGGCCGGTCTCGCGCACTCTGGCCGTCGCCACCTCGCCTTCGCGCTGCGCCTGTTTGAACACTTCATAGGGCGACGCATTGATCACCAGGAGGACTTCGGCACCGGCGTCCCGCGCACGACCCGCGGGTTCCGCCTCCCAGATGTCCTCGCAGACCAGCACGCCCGCCTTGACGCCGCCCAAGTCGACGACGGTCGGCAGGGTCCCGGGCGTGAAATAGCGCTTCTCATCGAATACGCGGTAGTTCGGCAGGCGCGCCTTGCGATGGTTGGCGAGCACGCGCCCGTCGCGGATCACCGCGGCCGAGTTGTAGATCCGACTCCCCTCGTACTCCGGATAGCCGACGATCACCGTGACGCCCGCGAGTTCGCGCCGCAGGCGCTCGAGCGAGTGCGCCACTTTCGCGCGCATGCCCGCGTGGAACAGCAAATCCTCCGGCGGGTAGCCCGACACCGCGAGTTCCGGGAACAACACCACGTCGGCGCGCTCTGCATCGCGCGCCTGCACCGCGGCGGCGACGATCCGCGAGGTGTTGCCGTCGACGTCCCCGACCACCAGATTCAGCTGCGCCATCACGCAGCGCAGCCGCCCGGAACTGCCCATGAGGTCCCCTATTTGGGTCGACGCGCGACCCGCCGCGCCGGCTTCGCCGCCGGCCGCTTGGCCGCCTTGGTCGCGGCGCGCGGCTTGGACTTGGCCTTGGGCTTGGCCGGCGCCTTGGCCTTGGCCGCAACCTTGGCCTTAGCTTTGGCCGTCACTTTGGCCTTGGCACCGCCGCCGCGCCGCTTCGCCAGGCGCGCCGCGATCGCCGAGCCGAGTTCGGCCGGCGAGCGCACCGTCATGATCCCCGCCGCCTCCAGCGCCTCGAATTTCGCCGCCGCGGTGCCCTTGCCGCCGGCGACGATCGCGCCCGCATGGCCCATGCGCTTG
Organism: Pseudomonadota bacterium; assembly: GCA_021780475.1. Taxonomy (GTDB): domain Bacteria; phylum Pseudomonadota; class Gammaproteobacteria; order Steroidobacterales; family Steroidobacteraceae; genus Bog-1198. Next base: position 3,815 of record JAJXYR010000149.1, on the reverse strand, counting down.
CCCGCGGGGGCCGCAACCCCGGCGATATAGGCGACGACCGGCTTGGTGACGCGCTTCGCAATGAACGCGGCCGCCGCTTCCTCGTCGCTGCCGCCGATCTCGCCGACCATGACGATGCCCTCGGTCTGGGGATCCTGTTCGAACAACTCCAGCACGTCGATGAAGTTCATGCCGCGCACGGGGTCGCCGCCGATTCCGACGCAGGTGCTCTGGCCGAGGCCGCGATTGGTCGTCTGGAACACCGCCTCATAGGTCAGCGTGCCGGAACGCGACACGATGCCGACCTTGCCCTTCTTATGGATGAAGCCCGGCATGATGCCGATCTTACATTCGCCCGGCGTGATGATCCCGGGGCAATTCGGTCCGATCAGGCGCGTGTCGTAGCTCGCGAGCGTCGCCTTGACCCGCACCATGTCGTTGACCGGAATGCCTTCGGTGATGCAGACGATCAGTTCGACCCCGGCATCGGCGGCTTCGAGGATCGCATCGGCCGCGTACGCGGCCGGCACATAGATCATGCTCACCGTCGCACCGGTCGCCGCGACCGCCTGACGCGCGGTGTCGAACACCGGCAGACCCAGATGCCGCGAACCGCCGCGGCCCGGCGTGACGCCGCCGACGAGCTTGGTGCCGTAGGCGAGGCATTGCTCGGAATGGAACGTGCCCTGTTTCCCGGTGAATCCCTGACAAATCAGCTTCGTGTTCTTGTCGACCAGAATGCTCATGAATGCGCTCCCGCCAGACGGACGGCCTTGGTTGCTGCGTCGGTCAAATCGCTCGCGGCGGTGACGCCGAGACCGCTGCCCGCCAATAGTTCGCGCGCCCGCGGCGCGTTCGTGCCCTCGAGGCGCACGATCACCGGAATCGTCACGCCGACCTCCTTGACCGCCGCGATGATGCCCTCGGCGATCATGTCGCAGCGGACGATGCCGCCGAAGATGTTGATCAGGATCGCGGTCACCTTCGGATTCGACAGGATCAGCTTGAACGCCGCGCTGACGCGCTCCTTGGTCGCGCCGCCGCCGACGTCGAGAAAGTTCGCCGGGGCGCCGCCGTGCAGCTGGATCAGGTCCATCGTCGCCATCGCGAGACCCGCGCCGTTGACCATGCAGGCGATGTTGCCTTCAAGCGAGACATAGTTCAGCTCATGCTCGGCCGCGCGCCGCTCCATCGGATCCTCCTGCGCCGCGTCCCGCAGCGCCGCGAGAGGCTGCTGACGGAACAGCGCGTTGTCCTCGATGTTGATCTTGGCGTCGAGCGCGAGGAGATCCCCGGCGCCGGTGACGATCAGCGGATTGACTTCGACCAAGCTCGCGTCGCGCTCGAGGTAGAGCGCGTACAGCGCCCGCGCGATGCGCGTGAACTGACCGATTTGCGCGCCCTGCAGCCCGAGGCCGAAGGCCAACTGCCGGCATTGGAAATCCTGCAGCCCGGCCGCCGGATGCACATTCACGCGGATGATCTTCTCCGGACTGTGTTCCGCGACTTCTTCGATATCCATGCCGCCCGCGGCGGAAGCCACGAACGCGATCTGGCCAGCCTCGCGGTTCAGCACCAGGCTCAGGTAAATCTCGCGCGCGATGTTCGAACCCTGTTCGACATAGACCCGGTCCACCGGCAGGCCCTCGGGGCCGGTCTGATGGGTCGCGAGCCGGGTGCCGAGCATGCCGGCGGCGGCCTTGCCCACCGCATCGAGATCCTTGGCGACCTTCACGCCGCCCGCCTTGCCGCGGCCGCCCGCGTGCACCTGTGCCTTGACGACCCAAACCGAACCGCCGAGCTCGCGCGCCGCCGCGATCGCCCCCTGCGGGGAGTCCGCGACGACCCCTTTCGGCACCGGAATGCCGTATTCGGCAAAGAGCTTCTTCGACTGATATTCGTGCAGATTCATGAATCGTCCTTCTGTGCAATCGAACCGCGTAAGGCGCGTTATTCTGAATTAAGCTTCCCACCAGCGCAAAGGCGAAACAGGATTAGATCTCTTGGCCACCCCGATCGAACGCGACACCGGACCCCGGCAGGCACTCAATTGGCGCCTGCTCGGGCTGCTGAATCTGTATCGCATCCTGGTGCCCGCCGTACTGCTCGGTCTGTATTCGCTGAGCGGCCAGCGCGCGTTGCCGGTTTCTTCCCCGCGAGTGTTCTTCGGCGCCACCGTCCTGTACCTCGCGTTCGGAACCGCCAGCGTATTCGCGGTGCGCCGCCGGCTCGCGACCGCCTATGTCCAGGTGATCCTGCAGGCGACGGTCGATATTGGTGCATTGCTTTTGATCCTGTTCGCCTGCGGCGGCGTCGCAAGCGGCCTCGGCGCGCTGTTCCTGGTGCCGGTCGGCGGGCTTGCGTTCCTGTTACCGCCGCGCAGCGCCTTGTTCCTGGCCGCCAGCGCCGCGCTCGCGATCCTGCTGCTCACCATCTGGCAGCAGCTGAGCGGCACCGCCGACCTCTCGGCCTACGCGACCGCCGGCGTGCTCGGCGCCGTGCTCTTTACGATCGCCGCCGCGGCGAGCTTCGTCGAGGGGCGGATGCGCGAGAGCGAGGCCCTGGTGCGGCAAAAGGACCTGGATCTTGCGAATCTTGCCGAATTGTCGCAATACATCGTGCAGCACCTGCGCGAGAGCCTCTTGGTCGTCGATGCCCAGGACCGGATCCGCCTCATCAACGAGTCCGCCGCGAACATTCTCGGCGACGCCGGGGCCGTGCCCGACGCGCTGCTCGGCGAAGTGTCGCCGCGGCTGCTGTTCTCCTTGAGCACCTGGCGGCACCGCGAGCGCGAGGACGGGACCCCGGCGAGTTTCGTCGCCGCCGACGGCGCCCGGCTGATCCAGCCGCATTTCGCGCCGCTCGCCGGCCAATCGGCGGGACCGACGCTGATCTTCCTCGAAGACACGAGCCTGATGGCCGAGCGCGTGCAGCAAAGCAAGCTCGCCGCGCTCGGCCGCCTGTCGGCAAGCATCGCGCACGAGATCAGAAACCCGGTCGGCGCGATGAGCCACGCGGGCCAACTGCTCGCCGAAAGCCCCGCCATCGGTCCCGACGAACGGCGCCTGACGACGATCATCCAGACTAACGCCGAGCGCGTCAGCACGATCATCAACAACGTGCTGCAGCTGTCGCGCCGCGAGGCGACGCGCCCCGAACGGCTGCTGCTCGGCGAGTGGCTCGCGGATTTCCTCGTCGAATTCGCCGAAACCATGCAAATCTCGGAACAGACCCTGCGCGTCGCGGCCGAAACGGGGGACGACGAGGAGGACGTGGAGGTGCGCTTCGACCCCAGCCACCTGCGCCAGGTGGTCTGGAACCTATGTGACAACGCGCTGAAATACGGCGCCGACGGCATCGACATCCGCCTGGGCCGGCTGCTGCCGAACAACCGGCCGTTTCTCGAGGTCGTCGACCGCGGGCCCGGCATCGACACCCAGGCGATCGACCGGATCTTCGAACCCTTTTTCACCGGCCGCAAGGGCGGCACAGGCTTGGGATTGTTCATCGCGCGCGAGCTCGCCCAGCTGAACCGCGCGGTGCTGCTGTACGAGGCGCGGGCCGGCGGCGGCAGCATTTTCCGCATCGTGTTCGCCGACCCGCAGCGCTGGGAGGAGTAGCGCAGGGCCGCCTGCGGCTACAATACCCTCATGGCCAAGCCCTCCGTACTGATCGTCGACGATGAACCGGATTTGTGCGAGCTGCTGACGATCACGTTGCAGCGCATGGATTTGAATCCGCGCTCGGCCGACTGCGTCGCGGCGGCGCAGCGGCTCATGAAGACCGAACAGTTCGACCTGTGCCTGACCGACATGCACCTGCCGGACGGCGACGGT
>JAJXYR010000288.1 GCA_021780475.1 Pseudomonadota bacterium | reverse complement strand
GTCGATGCGCCCGACCGGGTCGCGCCGCGCCCGGCGCTGCCGGCGCAGTTCCTCGAGAGCGCGCACCCGGCCCTCGTTGCGGGTGCGGCGCGCCTCGACACCCCGGCGGATCCACACCTCTTCCTGGGCGAGTTTCTTGTCGAACAAGGCCGCGTGGCGCGCCTCGACCTCGAGCGCGGCGCGCTTCTGCACGGTGTACTCGTCGTAGCTGCCGGGCCAGCCGATGAGCTGGCCGCGGTCGAGTTCCACGATGCGCGTCGCCACCCGCCGCACGAACGCCCGGTCGTGGCTGATGAACAGCACCGCGCCGGCAAACCCGAGCACGAGATCCTCGAGCCACTCGATCGCCTCGATGTCGAGGTGGTTGGTCGGCTCGTCCAGCAACAACAGGTCGGGCCCCTGCGCGAGCGCGCGGCCGAGCAGAGCACGCCGCCGCCAGCCGCCGGACAGATCGGCGATGCGCGCCAGCGGGTCGAGACGCAGGCGCGAGATCACCTGGTCGGCCTGCAGCCGCGACTCCCACCCGCCGTTCGCGCCCGCGCCGGCGAGTACCACGTCGAGCACCGTCTCGTCGCTCGGCGCCGCGACTTCCTGATCCAGCATCGCGAGCCGCACCCCCGGCCGGGTCCACACCTCGCCGCCGTCCGCCGCGATCCGCCGGGCGACCAGCCGCAACAGCGAGGACTTGCCCTCGCCGTTGCGTCCGAGCACGCACACCCGCTCGCCGCGCTTGACCTGCAGGTCGACGCGGTCGAGCAGCGGCTTCAGGCCGAAGCTCAGGGAGACTTTGTCGAGGCGCAGGATCGGCATGAGGCCGCGTATCTTACGCGGCGCGGCGGGCGCGCTCTAGATTCCGATCCAGAACGAGACATAGACTCCGCGCTGCGGCGCCTTGCCGGCGATCGGTCCCAGGTCGACCCAGGCGGCGGTGACGGTCAGGTCCTTTTGCGGCCCCCAGGCCGCGAACAGGTCGCGGGCCCCGCTCTCGCGAAAAGCGCCGAGATCGCTGGGCTTCGCCCGATATTCGGCGCCGACCAGCAGCGTGTCGTTCACGAACACCGCGGCGGACAGCTCCGGCGCGAGCATGTAGCCGCCGCGGTCGCCGCCGAACCCCAACAAGCCGAATTGATTGGCGCGGGTGCGCCGCAACGTCGCATCGATGAGCAGATTGCGGCCGGCAACGGCGCCGAAATACAGCTTGGTCGCCGCCAGGTAGATGTCGACATCATGACCGGCACTCGCGCCGACCGCGCGCGGCACCGCTCCATAGTCGAGCGTACGCTTGTACAGGGCGCCGATCGCGAGCTGCGGCATCAGCCGATCCGGCGCGAATATCGCATCTCCCGCAAGCCGCACTTTCACGCCGGCGATATCCTGACCCAGCGTCAGACCGGGGATCACGGAGCCCGCGTCGAAGCGCTGCCGCGCGGCGGAGACCTCGACGCGATTGTCGAGGCCGGCGCTGATCCCGGCCGTGCGCAGCGAAAAATCCGCCGTCGACGCGTAGGTCGCAAAGGCGGCGCCGCCCAGCTCGGTGTCGGTGCCGAGGCCGGCGATCAGCGCCCACGGGACCAGGCCGCCGCCGGCCGCGCCCTCGATCTGGCTCACGGCGCCGGTGAACCCCAGGCGCCCGCCCGCAAAACTCGGCGCGGGACAGAGGGTGATCCAGGCTAGGAGCGCGGCCGCGCAGGCCGTCCGCCGGCGGTGCAGGATGTCGTTCATTGCGGGATTTTTGCGGATCCGGCGGCGGAATATTGTGTCGGAGCACACAGCCGCGGCGATCGATCCGGATTAGGCTGTGGTTTTTACGCGGAATTTCGATGAAAAGCACCGCCGTCCGCACGCTGTTCCTGCTCGCCGCCTTCGCCGCCTTCGCCCCGTGCGGCTCCGCGGCCGCCGCGCCCTCCAGTCTCTACGATCAGCTGGGCGCCGCCGCGGGGGTGCGCGCGATCAGCAGCGAGCTGATCGACCGCGTGGCGGCCGATCCGCGCATCGGCGCGAGCTTTCAGGACGTGAATTTGAAGCGGGTCAAGAAGCTGCTGGCCACGCAGCTGTGCGAACTCAGCGGCGGCCCGTGCCGCTACACGGGGGATTCGATGCGCGAAGTACACGCCGGCCTCGGCATCACGGAGGCAGACTTCTACGGCATGGTCGCGATCCTGCGCGACATCATGCGCCGGCGCGGCGTGCCGATCGGCGCGCGCAACGCGCTGCTCGGCCTGCTCGCGCCGATGAAGCGCGACGTCGTCGAAGTCGCCCTGCCGCCGCCGCGATGAACCGCCGCCGCTCCATCCGCGCCGCGCTTGCGCCCGCCGTCGTCGGCATCGGCGCACTCCTGTGCGGCGCCGGCGGCGTCCGCGCCGCGCCGGTGACCGTTCAGGTGACGGCCGGCGGCGGCGCGCCGGCCGTCGATGCCGTCGTCGTGTTCGAGCCCCGGGACCGCGTGCCGCCGCCGGCCCACGCGGATGCGATCATCGACCAGATCCACAAGCGCTTCGTTCCGCACGTCACCGTGATCCGCACCGGCACGTCGGTGACCTTCCCGAACAGCGATCGCATCCGCCACCAGGTGTATTCGTTTTCGCCCGCCAAGGTGTTCTCGATGAAGCTCTACGCCGGCTCCCCCAAAAGAGCCGTCGTCTTCGACAAGCCGGGTCTCGTCGTGCTCGGCTGCAACATTCACGACACCATGCTCGCCTTCGTGCTGGTCGTGAACACCCCCTATTTCGCGAAGATTCCGGCATCGGGTACCGCGAGTTTCGACCTGCCCCCCGGCCGCTATTCGATGCGCGTCTGGGACGAGGCGCTCGCCGCGCCGGTGCCGGCACGCCCCGTCGTCGTCGCCGCGGCGCCCTTGCAACTGTCGATCGCCCTCGATCTGGCCGGAACCCACGATCCGGTCGCCGCGTGGCCATGAGCCCTGCCGGTGCTGCTGCGCACACGCATTGCGGTCACGTTCTTCCTGTTGGTCGCCGCCGTGCTCGCGACCGCGCTCGCGGTCGTCTCGGCCGCGAACCGCCATAACGCCGAGCGCGAAGTCGGCCGGCAGCTCGACGTCGGCGCGCGCGTGTTCATGCGCGCAATGGAGACGAATCGGGAGCAGCTGACCCAGGCCGCGCAGGCGGTCGCCGCCGACTACGCGTTCAAGGAGGCGGTGGCGCTGCGCGACACCGACACGCTCGCCTCGGCGTTACAGAACGCCGGCTCGCGGCTCGGCGCCGCGGTCGAAGTGCTGACCACGCTGCACGGTCGGGTGCTTGCCGCGTCGGGCATCAACATCAAGCCCGGGATGACGTTTCCGCTCGCGCGCCTGCTGCGGGCGCGCGGCGTGCAGGAAGGCAATTCGACGATCATGGTCGCCGATGGACGCATCTACCAGCTGGTCGCCGTCCAGGTGCGAAGTCCGCTGCCGGTCGCCTGGGTCGTCATGGGCTTCGCCCTCGACACGAAGGCCGCGCGCGAACTCGCCGCGCCGACCGCGCTCGCGCTGACCATGTCGGTCCGTTCCGGCTCGGTCTGGACGACGCCCATCACGACCGTGCCGGACGGCGGCGCGCGCCGCGGCGAGTTGGTCACGCGCTCGATTACCTTGGTGAAGCGTCCGCGGCTCGAAGTCGTCGCGACCCTGTCCCGCTCGCTCACCGCCGCGCTCGCGCCGTTCGAACGGCTGACCCGCGTGCTGTACCTGATCGCCGGCGCGAGCCTGGTCGGGTCCGCCTTCGCCGCATTCTGGCTTGCCCGCAACATCACCCGTCCGCTGCGGCAGCTGACCGACGCGGTCGACCACATTCGTGGCGGCGCGTACGACGTGCCGGTGAGCATCCACCGCCGCGACGAACTCGGCGTGCTCGCCGAGGGCCTGCAAGTCATGCAGCGCGCGGTCTCGACGCGCGATCAGGCGATCCGCCGGCTGGCGTACGACGATCCGCTGACGGGACTCATGAACCGCACCGCCTTCGTCGAGGCGCTGACGGCCGCGCTCGGCGCGGCATCAGCCGGGCCGGTTGCGGTCGCGCTCATCAATCTGCACCGATTCAAGCGCATCAACGAGCACCTGGGTTTCGCGGTCGGTGACGCCGTGCTGGTGAAGATCGCCGCGCGCCTGACCGCGCCGCCCGCCGCGGGCGCGGCCGTCGCGCGCTTGAACGCCGATCAGTTCGCGCTTTTCGCGCATCTGCCGCCGGGGGCCGACGCGACCGCCTGGGGTCTCGCGCTGCAGTCGCGCCTCGCGGAGCCCGCGGTCGTGCACGCCCAGCCGCTCGACGTGCACGCGACGATCGGCCTCGCCACGGCGCCCGCCGACGCCGCGGTCGCGGAGGACCTGATGCGCTGCGCGGATCTCGCGCTCGAATTTGCGCGCCGCGAGAAGCGCGCATTCGCGGCCTACCTGCCGACGCTGACCCCCTCCGCGCGCGACCAACTATCGCTGCTCGGGGAATTGCGCCGGGCGCTCGACGCGGATGAGTTGCGGCTTTATTTCCAGCCAAAATGGGAAATCTCCAGCCGCCGCATCGCCGCCGCCGAGGTCCTGCTGCGCTGGCAGCACCCGGCGCGCGGGCTGCTCGGACCGGGAGTCTTCCTGCCGTTCGCCGAGCAAACGGGCTTCATTCGGCAAATCACCCGTTGGACCCTGGATCGCGCGGCGGCCCAGGGCGCCGCATGGCAGAAGGCCGGGGTGGCCTTGCCGCTCGCGATCAACGTCACGGTGGATGACCTGGCGGATACCGGCTTTCATTTGAGCGTCGCGCGGGCGCTCGAGCACCACGGCTTGGATCCGGCGCTGCTCACGCTCGAGGTGACGGAGAGCGGCTTCATCGACGACCCGAAGCAGGCTCTTAGGATGCTGCAGGCGCTCGCGGCACTCGGCGTCAAACTGTCGATCGATGATTTCGGGACCGGCTACTCCTCGCTCAGCCACCTCGCGCACCTGCCGGTCGACGAGGTCAAGATCGACCAGTCGTTCGTGCGGCAGTTCGAGGCCGACCCCGAAGTTGCGGCCGTCGTCCGCTCGGCGATCGACATGGGTCACCGACTCGGACTTCGCGTCGTCGCGGAGGGCATCGAAACCGAATCGGCGGCGGCGCTGCTCGGCGGCATGCACTGCGACCTCGGCCAGGGCTTCCTGATCGCCAAGCCGATGCCGCTCGCGCAGTTCGAGTCCTGGCTGCGGGGCCGGGACCGTGTCGCGGCGCTCGCGGTGCCCGCGGCGCGCGCCGACGTCGCGGGCGCGTCGGGATCCCGGCGGCGGCGTGCAATCAAGGTTTTCCCTGCATGATTCCTGGCTTTCATCATGATATTGTCGTGATGCGAGGTTAAATGAGCGATCGCTTCGGAGACCTGCGACGGACCGTGAACGAGGCAGCCGAACCCGGCCACGGGGAGCCGTTCGACGTCGATATCCTCTGCCTCGAGGACGATGCCCGGGACGCCGATCTCGCCCGTCACGCGCTGCAGCAGTCGATTTCGATCCGCGCGTGGCGCGTCGTGTCGACACGCGCGGCGTTCATCGGCGCCTTGGCCGAGCGGACGCCGGATCTGATCCTCGCGGATTACAGCCTGCCCGATATCGACGGCCCCGAAGCGCTGCGGATCGCGCACGAGCGCTGCCCGGAGGTCCCGTTCATTTTCTTGTCGGGAACGATCGGCGAGGAACGTGCGATCGAAACGCTGAAGCTCGGCGCGACCGACTATGTCATCAAGGACCGCCTGGCGCGGCTGGCGCCCGCGGTGCACCGCGCGATCGCCGAAGCCCGGGTGTTACGCTCGCGCACCGCGGCGCAGACGGCCCTCGCCGCCCAGGGTGCGGTGTTGAAGCGCATCGTCGATGCGATTCCGGATCTGATCTACGCGGTCGATCGCGACGGCCGGATCACGATGGCGAACCACGCGGTGCTGCGCATGCTCAAGCGCAAATCGCAGACCGTCATGGGCCGGCCGCTGAAGGAATTCGGCGGCCTGCTCGGCGCGCAGTTCGACGACGCCGAGGACCAGCGGTTGATGCAGGCGCGCCGCGCACTCACCGAGCGCGAGGCACGCCTGCGCGATTCGGACGGCGCCGAGCGCTGCCACCTCTTCAGCAAGTTGCCGCTGACCGACCCGGCGACCGGCGCGGTCAACGGTCTCTTGGTCGTCAGCCGCGACATCACCGACAGCCGCCTGTTGGAGCGCGAGGTGCTCGAAGTCACGGAGCGCGAACAGCGCCGGGTCGGCAGCGACCTGCACGACGGCCTCGGCCAGGACCTGACCGGTCTCGGGCTGATGATCAAGGGCCTCGAGTCCGAATTGCGGCGCGAGAACTCCCAACATCTGCCGCAGGTCAAACGGATCGGCGAAGTGCTGCGCGATGCCTTCGCGAGCGCGCACTCCCTCGCCCGCGCGCTCGCGCCGACGAATCTGGATCGCGGCGACATCATGGTGGCGATCGAGCAGCTCGCACGCCACTGTTCCGGCCTGTTCGGCGTCCCCTGCGAGGCGCACGGCGACGGCAAGGTCTCGGTCAATTTGAGCGACAGCGCCGCCGCGCACCTGTACCGGATTGCGCAGGAGGCGACCGTCAACGCCGCCAAACACGCGAGCGCGAGCCGCATCGTCATCGAACTGTCCCGGACCGGCGCGGACCTGACGCTCGCGATCATCGACGACGGCATCGGCTTCGACGCCGAGCGTGCGGAGTCGCGGGTCGGCATGGGACTGCGCACGATGGCCTATCGCGCGCGCATGCTCGGCGGCTCACTGCGCACCGTGCGCGGACCGAACGGCGGCACCCGGGTGGAATGCCGCTTCCCGATCAAACAAAACCAGGCCGCCGCCTGATGCGCATCCAGGCGAACCGCTAGGCCGAAGCCGCAACGCGCGAGTGCATCGCGGCGGCCAGCGACCCGGCCTCGTGGTCCAGCAATAGGTGAACGCTTCGTGGCGCGGGCCGGGCGATGCCGCGCGCGAACAGGCGCGCGAGCGCCCGGTCGTCGACCACGGCCGGGTCCCGCACCCTCACGAGAATGCGATTGGAGGCGGCGGCGACCTCGTCGAGATTAGCGACGCCGCCCAGCGCCGCGAGCGTCGCCTCCACTTCCACCTCGCGCCGCGGATCCGCCCGTGGGCGGGCCAGTGCCGCACGGATCAGGGAGGCGATCTGATCGGCGGCCGGACCCAGCACGACCTGCAGCGACTCGGCGGATAAGCTCACGATGCCGCTCGCGCCGAGCGCGCGCAGCGCGGCGCCGTCGACGCGCGCCTGGTCGGCGACCCGCAGTCGAAGCCGTGTCGTGCAGGCATCGACAGCGCGCAAATTGTCGGCCCCGCCCAGTGCGGCGATGAAGGCCGTCGCCTGGCCCGGCTCGCCGAAGACCGGCGGCGCGGCAGCCGCGGCGGCGGGCGCCGCGGCGGCGGGTTCGCGCCCCGGGGTGTGAAGATCGAAGCGCGTGATGAAGTACCGGAACAGCCCGTAATAGACCGCGAAATAGGCGGCGCCGACCGGGGCGAGCAGCCAGGGCCGCGTCGCACGTCCGTAGTTCAGCAAGAAGTCGATCAGACCGGCCGAGAAGGTGAATCCGAGGCGCGCGCCCAGAAGCTTCATCAGCACCATGGCCGCCCCGGTCAGCAGTGCGTGCACGACGTACAAAGAGGGCGCGAGAAACATGAAAGTGAATTCAATCGGCTCCGTGACACCGGTCAGAAACGAAGTCAACGCGATCGACCACAGGAGGCCGGCGACCGCCGGCCGCCGCGACGGCGGCGCCGCGTGATACATGGCGAGGCAGGCGGCCGGCAGGCCGAACATCATGACCGGGAAAAACCCGCTCATGAAGGCGCCGGCCGTCGGATCGCCGGCGAAGAAACGGTTCAAATCACCGGTCGCGCCGTGGTAGTCACCGAGCAGGAACCAGGCGATATTGTTCAAGATGTGATGCAGGCCGGTCACGATCAACACGCGGTTCAGGAATCCGTACGCGAAAATTCCCAGATACCCCGAGCCGAGCACGGCGCGGCTGAGCGCGTCCATGCCGTGCTCGAGATGGGGCAGACCCCAGCCGAAACCGCCGGCGAGCACCATCCCCACGGCGCCCGATGCGATCGGAATGAAGCGGCGACCGGCGAAAAACGCCAGGTAGCTCGGCAGGCGCATCTCGCGATAGCGGTTGTAAAGCACGCCGGCGATCACGCCGGAGAGGATGCCGATCGGAACGCTGAGCTTCGCGATTTCCTGATCCTTGTAGGCGGCGCTGCCGAGCGCCCGCGCGGCGCCGGCCAGGCCGGCGAGCGCCGCCGGCGGCACGCCGAGCAAGGCCTCCGCGCCATGCGTCGTGACCAGATAGCCGACCACCGCCGCGAGCCCCGCGGCCCCGTGATTCTCGTGCGCAAGACCGACGGCGACGCCGACCGCGAAGATCAGTCCGAGATTCGCGAACACCGAATTTCCCGCGGCTGCGATCGCGGCCACGTGCAGCAAGTCCGGCTGCCCGAGGCGCAGCAGCAGCCCGGCGATCGGCAATACCGCGATCGGCAACATCAGTGCGCGGCCCATTTGCTGCAAGCCGGCCAGGAATTGGTTCCACATGGATCAGCCCTCCGACGACTGTCTGACGAGACCGCGCACGGCCCGGGCGTCAATCTGTTGCAGCGCCAAATCCGCCAGGCCCCGGCACCCGGCGACATCCAGTCCGCGAATGCGCCGCTTCAGCCCCGGGATCAGCGCCGGCACCGCGGACAATTCGCGAATCCCCAATCCCAGCAGCACCGGAATGGCCACCGGATCCGACGCCAAGCCGCCGCAGACCGCCACCGGTCGGCCATGGCGATGTCCGGCTTCGACCGCGAGCCGGATCAACCGCAGCACCGCCGGGTGCAGCGCATCGAGTTGCGCAGCAAGCTGCGGATGGCCGCGATCCATGGCCAGCGTGTATTGGGAGAGGTCGTTCGTGCCGATCGACAGAAAATCGACCTCGGCCGCCAGTTGGTCGGCCAACAGCGCGGCCGCCGGCGTCTCGATCATGATCCCGAGCGGCGGTGCGCGGCGCTTGCCGAGCGCCGCACAGGCCTCCTCGAGAACGCCGCGCACGGCGCGGATCTCGCCGAGCCCGCAGATCATCGGCAGCAGGATCCTGCATTGATCGGCGGGTTCGACCCGCAGGATCGCGCGCAGCTGCGCCCGCAGGATCCGCGGGTCGAACAGGCTGGTGCGGATGCCGCGCAAACCGAGCGCCGGATTTTCCTCGTGGGGCAGCGGCAGATAGGGGATCGGCTTGTCGCCGCCCGCATCGAGGGTGCGGATCGTCAGGGGCAGTCCCTCGAGCGCGGTGGCGATCGATTGATAACATTGCGCCTGTAGTGCTTCGTCCGGCGCGGCGGCGCGCTCGAGATAGAGGAACTCCGTGCGCAGCAATCCGCAGCCATCCGCGCCCCGGCTGCGCGCGAAGTGCGCCTCCTCCAGTGCGCCGAGATTGGCGTACACCGTGACCGCGACGCCGTCGGCGCTGATGCACGGCGCCTGTGCGGCTTCGAGGTCGAGCGCTTCGTCGACCGCGCGCCGCGCGAGCCCGGCCTCGGTCGCGCGCAGCGTTGCCGCGTCCGGCGACCGATGAAGCACCCCCGCCTCGGCGTCGAGGATCACGATCGTGTCCGCTTCGAGCGCGAACACCCGCTCGCCGAGCGCCACCAGCACCGGAATGCCGTGCGCGGCGGCGATGATCGCGACGTGCGAGGTCGCTCCGCCGCCGGCCATCGCGATGCCCGCAACCCGATCCAGATCGAGAGCGAGAAATTGCGACGGCAGCAGTTCGTCGGCGACGATGATCGCGCGTGGCGGCAGCGCGCGCCGCGCCGCCGGAGCGGCGCCGGAGAGCGCCTGCAGCACCCGGGACTCCAGGTCCGTAAGGTCCGCGGCGCGTTCGGCGATCCGCTCGTCGTCGAGGGCGCGCAGCGCTGCCGCCGCGTCACGGGTCGCACTGCGCCATGCGTAGGCGGCGCTCTTTCCGACACGCAAGCCGCGCGCCGCGGCTTGGGCGAGTTCGGGATCATCGAGCAATTCGAGGTGCGCCGCGAGTACGGCAGCCTGCGCCGCGCCAAGGCCGGCGCGGCGCTCGCGCAACAGTCCGCGCACCATTTCGAGTGCTCGGTCGAGAGCGGCACGCTCGGCTTCGAAGCCGGCGCCGGCTTCGACGATCGGCGCCTCGGCGGTGACCAGCTTCGCAACCGTGCCGACGGCGACACCGGGTACCGCGATCACGCCGGCAAGTTGCGTTTCATTGCCTGACGGCGCCAAGACCTGCGGGGGTGGGACCCGCGGCGGCGGCACGGCGGCCGCGGTGGCGGTGGCGGTGGACGTCAACAGCGCTTCGAGCGCCTCGATCGCCGCCACGGCGTCGGCCCCGTGCACGATCACCCGCAGGGGATCGCCCCGCCGCACGCCGAGCGACATCAAGCCGGTGACGCTGCGCAAGTCGGCCGCGCGGCCATTCGCTTCCGCGCGCGCATCGACTCGCAGGGACTTCAACGCCGCGGCGATCATCGCGGCCGGCCGCGCGTGCAGACCATGATCGAAGGGCACGCGCAACGTGCGCCGCAAACCCCCGGCAGGCAACGCCGCGGTCGGCGGACCCGCATCCGCCGTCGCTTCGGACCGGGTGATCAGCGGCTCGCCGACGCGCACGCCGCGGTGTTCGACCAGCGGCGTGACGGCCGCCCCGGCGTCGGCCGCGAACACGATCGGCGTGACGGCGCTGCGTGCGCGGCGCGCGATCGCGTCCAAATCGAAACGCAGCAAGGGCTCGCCGGTCCGCACCGACGCACCGGCATCGACCAGGCGCTCGAACCCCTCGCCGGCGAGGGCGACCGTTTCGATGCCGACGTGGATCAACACCGTGAATCCCGCGACGGCGCGGATCGACACCGCGTGATGGGCGTGGGGAGGGAACAGGACTTCACCCGCGCACGGCGCGTACACCACGTTCGAAGTCGGGTCGATTGCGAGTCCGTCGCCGGCCATCCGCCCGGCGAATACCGGGTCCGGCACCTCGGCGAGTGGAACCACCCAGCCCGCGAGCGGCGCGAAGAGAGTCGTGGTCTGCATCGGCTCAGGGCTCCGTGGCGGCTGTGACGGGCGGCTGGACCGCCAGTTGAATCCAATCGATCGTCCACAAAGGGTCGAGATGAGCTTGCGTGAAACGCAGGCACAAATCGTGGGTGCCGCCCACGGCCGACAGCGGCGCGGCCGGCAGTTCGGTCACTGCATCGGCCGCGAGCGCCGGCGCGAGCGAAAGGCGCGCGAGCATCGGTCCGTCGCAGCGGTCCAGGCGGATCTGCAATTCCGGCCCACCGGGGCCTTCGGCGAGTCGCGGGATCTTGGCGCGATCAGCGCCGATCCGGAAATTGAACGGCACCTGACCGACGGCGGCGATCACACCCCGCGCCTGGTCGAGATCGGCGTGCGGATAGATCCAGCACGGATTTTCGATGTCGACCAGGAAGCGCGCGCGCGGCCCGTGCAACGGTGCGTCATCCTCCAGGGACAATGGCAGCCGCTCGGTGCACAGGCGCAGTTGCTGGCTGAAGCGGCGCTGCGCGAGGGCGAGCGCGAAGCGCCGCCGCCGCACCGGCCCCACCGCGCGGCCGCCGACGAAGTCCTGCGCCTCGAGTTCGGCCGGCAGCGCGAGGTTCAGGGGCGAGCTGTACCGCGTCGAGTGGGCGGTCGGCGTCTTTCCGTCCAGCGTGTAGCGGATTTCACCGGTTTTTCCCTGGGTCGTGAGCCGCACGTCGGCCGCGGCGCGCCGCCAGTCGTACGTGGCCGCGGTGCGCACCGCGAACACGCTGTGGGAATGCGTCAGTCCTATCGCGTCATACAAGCGCTCGAGATGGCCGAGCCGGACCAGGAAGTCGCGCCAATGACGCCGTCGCGGCGCGGACCACCCGAGTTCCGCGACCGCCGCGGCGCGCGGAAAGGTCATCTCCGACAGCTGTGCGGTCGTGCGCATGGCCTCGGTCCAGACCGCGCCTTCGATGCCGAGGACATGGCCGCGCTGCGCGGCATCGAGACCGGCCGGCATGGGTTCGAAGCGATACAAGTCCTCGAGCGTGACGACGCGACCGCGCCCCGGCGGTTCATCGCGACTGTCGCTCTGGCGGTTGTCGAAATAGAGCGTCGGCCACGCCGCCACGACCGCGTCGTTCCCCTGGCGCGCCGCCTGCGCCGCGCCGGCGGCGCCGTGCCAGGACATGATGACCGCCGACTTCGCCAGATCCGGCTGCAGCATTTCATCCCAGCCGACCGGACGGCGGCCGTGCGCGATCAGGAAACGACCGATTCGGCGCATGAAGTAGGGCTGCAATCCACCGGGAACCGCGAGACCGAGGGCGGCGGCGCGTGCGCGCACCGCGGGCGAGGCCGCCCACTGAGCGGTTTGCACCTCGTCACCGCCGATATGGATGTAGCGGCTCGGAAACAACTCCATGACTTCGGTGAGCACGTTCTCGAGAAACGCGAAGGTCGCGGGCTCGAGATTGTATGGATAGTCGTAGATGCCCCAATCGGATGGCACGCCGGGCGGCAGCGCGGTGACCGAGGCGAGCGCCGGATAGGCGACCAGCGCGGCGAGCGCATGTCCGGGCATTTCAATTTCCGGCACGATCGTCACATTGAGCGTGGCCGCGTACGCGACCAGTTCGCGCACTTCGCGCTGGGTGTAGAACCCGCCGTAGCGGCGCGGCCGGCCGCTGCGCGGATCCACGTCGCGCGCGGCGGCGCGGCCGGCGGGCACGCGCCACGCGCCGACCGAGGTCAGCCGCGGATAGCGCTTGATCTGCAGCCGCCAGCCTTGGTCGTCCGTCAGATGCCAGTGCAGGACATTGAGCTTGTGCAGCGCCATCCACCCGATGAATCGCCGGATGTAGGTGGGCGATTGGAAATGGCGCACGGAGTCGAGCAACAAGCCGCGCCAGCGAAACCGGGGCGCATCCTCGATCCGGACGGCCGGCACCGGGTCGCGGCGCAGACTCGCTCCGGGCGGAACGAGCTGCCACAGCGTCACCGCGCCGTACAGCAGACCGGCGTCGGTCGGGGCCTCGATCAGTATCCGCCCCGGCGTGACCCGCAGCCGATAGGCTTCGCGCGAAGCGGCATGGATGGGTTTGCGGACGAATTCGATCGCGTCGCGGCGTGACCCGCTCGTCGCCCGGGCGAGACGCATGCCGGTGCTGCGTGCGACCCAATGGCGCAGGAATTCGGCCGCGTTGCGCGCGCCCGCATCACCCGCGGGCACGACGAGCGGCGTGGCCGCGTCGAGGACGAACGCCCCCGCCTGCCGCGACAGCATCGTGGGATTCGGCACGACCGACGCGGACTCGGCGCGCGCCGGCCGCGGGAGCGGCACCGCGAGCAGCGCGGCGAGCAGCGAAATCCGAAGCCTCATCGTGTCATTCACCCAGCCCGACCGGATGGGCCGCGTGCGCGAAGCACACGCGGCCCATCCGGTCCGCGAACATTCCGCCCGGGACCTAAAGCTTGAAGCGTACTCCGAAATAGTACTGCCGGCCGTTCGAGTAGAAGGCGCGCGGTTGCGACGTGTTCGCACCGTAGTACTTGATCTCGGCATTGGTCAGGTTCAATGCGTCGAAGGTCACACCGACGTGGCCTGTGATTTCGTAGTTCACCGCCGCATCGAGGCTGGCGATGCTGTCCTCATTCTCGAGCGAACTGCGATCCAGTCCCACGAGATAATGCGAGCGATAGGTGTATGCGAGCCGCGTGCTGAAGCGGGCACGCTCGAAGTAGCCGGCCACGTTGTAGGTGAGCTTCGAACTGCCGACGAGCGGCGTGTTCTGAGCGGTCTGGCCGTTGGCATAGGTCAGGTTGGCGTCTATACCGAAGCCGCCCCACAGCGGCTGTTGCCAGGTCAGTTCGACTCCCTTGTTCTGCGCGGTCGTATTGAGCGGCGCGGTGATCGTGTAGGGCTGGTAGCTGCTCAGCAGCATGTCGTAGTAGGTCTGCGTGGAATTTCCGAAATCGACGTACGAGGACATGTCCATGTAGAACAATCCGACCGCGACCAGCGATTCCGGTCCGTAATACCATTCGAGCGAGGTGTCGTAATTCGCCGAGCGGATCGGCTTCAAGTTCGGATTGCCGCCGTTGCCGACCAGAATCAAATCGGTGAGGCTGACCGCGCCGCCGAGCGCGCTGTAATCCGGCCGGGCCATCGTCTCGGCCGCCGAGGCACGCAGCACGACTTCCTTGGACAGATCGAATTTCAAGCTGGCGCTCGGCAGGATGTCCAGGTAGCCGTGCGTGATCAGGGTCGGAGTGAAGTTGCCGAACGCGGACGTCGTGATCGGATTGGCGCCGCCGGAGACGTTCACCAGGCTCTTTTCGTCGGTGTTGACGACCCGCACGCCGAAGTTGCCCTGCCAGTGATCGCCGCCGACGTTCGCCATCGCGTAGGCCGCGAAGTCGTTCTCCTTGACGTCGAATTCACCCGGCCAATAGAGCCGCGATGGACCGCTCGACACGGCAAGGGCGTCGTAGGCCGCTATCGCGCCTCCCGAGTACTGGTAGATGTTCGTCGGGAATCCGCCACCACCGAGCCCTGACGAGAAGTTCGACGGATAGGTGGCGCCGCCCCAAGCGGGCACATTGGACCAGCAATACGCCGTGCACCCGCCGTCTTCGGGGAAGAGCACCTGACGCTCATGCTGGGAGTAGCGAACGCCGAACTTGGCGGATTTGAACGGTGCGTTGTCCAGTTTCCACAGCGCATCGATCTGACCGTAGGTTTCCTTGTCGATCGATTGGTCGATGTCGTTCCACGCCCAGCTGGTCGCGAATTGCGCCGGCGAGGCCGTGTTCAAACCCGGGAACGACACGGTGGCCGGAGCCCCGAGTCCGCTGGTCATGTTGTACGAAAGTCCGTTGCCGCCGGCCGACTCATAAGCCGGCTCCGTCGGCGTGCGGCCGACGCCGTGCGTGTACCCGACCTGGGTCGTGACGGTCCAATCATCGTTGGGCCTGAGCCTGCCGTCGAAGTCCAGATAATAGGTCTCGGCGGCGGCGCCGGGGCGGTAGATCTCGTCGTACACGGCCGAGTTCGGCGCGCCGGTGGCGGTCGGCCAGGTCGCCGAGGTCAGCGTGCCGTTGGCGACCGTCGCGGCCGACGGCACGTAGGTCGGACTGATCAGGTGGCTGACCCAGGCCATGAAATTGCGGTTGTAGTTGTCCGCATCCAAGTGCGAGTAGAAACCGTTGAGATCGAGGGTCAACGCATCCGAGGGCCGCACTTCGAAATCGAAGTCTCCGCCGACGCGCTTGCGCGTCTGGGTGAACAACGCCGAGCCGATCAAGGTCGGATAGGCGGCGCCTGATGCATCGGGAAGGGCCGGATTAGCCGCCGACCAGGCCGCCGCGGTCGCGGCCGGAATGGTGCTGTAGCCGAGGAACTCCTGGCCGTTGCGCTGCACGTGCCGCTGTTCGTCGAAGGCCTGCAGCACGAGGCCCATCGTGCCGTTCTTCCAGTTCATCATCGCATTGAATTGGGGATCGACGTTGCCCGGCAGATCCGCGTAGACGCCCCCGGCCGCGGCCTCGAGCCCGAAGGACTTGGGATAATCGAGCGGCTTGCGCGTCTGGATATCGACATCGCCCGCCACCCCGCCCTCGGTCAGATCCGCCGTCTGGCTCTTGTGGACGACGACCTGGTCGACGAGCTCGGACGGTAACAAGGTGAAGCTGACGCTTCGGCCGACGGTCTGGAATTGGTCGAGCAAGAACCAGTCGCCGGTCGCAACCGCGTGACCGTTGATCGTCGTCTGGGTCAAGCTCGGGCTCGTACCGCGGATGCTGACGCGGTCATTCTCGTCGAAGCCGCCCTCGCCGCTCGCCGCCGACTCCGTGTTCACGCCGGGCAGTCGCTGCAGCGCGTCGGCCACGTTCTTGTCGGGCATTTTGCCGACGTCCTCGGCCGTGACCACCTCCACGATACCCACCGCCGCGCGCTTGGTCGCGAGCGACTTCTTGATCGAGTAGCGGATGCCGGTGACGACGATTTCGTGAAGTGAATTGTCGGCCGTCGCGGTGGACGTCTGCGCGAGCGCCGCGCCCGAGGCGGCAAGGCCCGCGCCACCGAGTGCGATACCGATCATCGTCGCGATGATTTGCCGCCTGCTTGTCGGATGCATTGTGTTCCCCTTTATTGTTCCCGCTGCCGAACCCAAGCCGATTGGTCTCGAACGTGAATCGGACCACATATGAGCCAGTTTAATACCACTTGACGATAAAATCCAAGGCCAACCAAACCAATTTTTCAGACGCCTATTTATATCATTGAAATATATATAATTAATAAGCACTCGTGGATCAGCCACATTTTCAGTGGTATCTTAGTTGTATACTCGCACGGAGGCAGCGGGTAACCAACGACACCAGGACCCATTAAGCGCATGACATCGCTCGCCAAGAATCTGCGGCCGCTAGACCCGAACGGCAGTCAACCGCTGTACCTGCAGCTCCAACGGGCGCTGAGCGAGGCGATCGACAAGCGCTTGATCGCCCCCGACGACGCGCTGCCGGCCGAGCGGGAACTCGCGACCGACCTGGCGGTGTCGCGCATGACGGTGCGAAAGGCGCTCGACGGTTTAGTGCAGCAGGGACTGCTGGTGCGACGCCAGGGATCGGGGAATTTCGTCTCGACGCGCGTCGAGAAGAATTTCGCCAAACTGACGTCGTTCTCGGAAGACATGCGCGCCCGCGGGCGTACGCCGCGCAGCGTCTGGCTGCGGCGTTCGGAGGGCACCGTGACGCCGGAGGAGGCGCTGACGCTCAGACTGAGCCCGGGAACGCCCGTATACCGTTTCCATCGGATCCGCCTCGCCGACGAGGTGCCGATGGCGCTGGAATATGCGACCGTGGTCGCCTCCGCGCTGAAATCGATCGAGGCGGTCGACAGCTCGCTGTACGAAGCGCTGGAACTGAACGGTCACCGGCCGGTGCGCGCGCTGCAACGCTTGCGCGCGGTGCTGCTCACTCCCGATCAAGCGGAGTTGCTGAAGGCAGCGCCGCGCGACGCCGGCCTGCTGGTGGAGCGGGTCGGCTTCCTCCAGGATGGCCGCGCGATCGAATACTCGCAGTCCTATTATTGCGGCAACACCTACGATTTCGTCGCCGAGTTGAGCTCGACGACATGACCGCCGCGACGTCGGCGACGGCGCGCGCGTCGCACATGCTCACCGAGGCCGGCCAGTCCGCCCGGATCGTGCGCACCCAATTCGCGCACAACGCCGAATCGCTTGCCGCTCTCGGCGACACGCTGCGCAGCCTCGCGCCATTCGCGGTCGTCACCTGCGGACGCGGCAGCTCAGACCACGCCGCCACGTTCGCGCGCTATCTCGCCGAGACACGCCTGCGGCTCCTCACCGCCTCCGTCTCGCCGTCGGTCAGCTCCGTCTACGGCGTGAGTCAGGACTTGCGCCGCTGCGTGTTCCTGGCGATGTCACAGTCCGGCGCAAGTCCGGACCTGCTTGCGGCCGCGGACTCCGCCGCGCGTGCCGGCGCGCTCGTCGTCGCGCTGGTGAATGCCGCCGATTCGCCGCTCGCGCGCGCGGCCCACCACGTCGTGCCGCTCCATGCCGGCACCGAACACAGCGTGGCCGCGACCAAGTCCTACATCGCGACACTCGCCGCATCGCTGCAATTGGTCGCCGCGTGGGGCCAGGACTCAGGACTCGCGCACGAGCTCGCGGTCGTTCCGGATGCGCTCGAGCGCGCGTGGTCCCTCGACTGGAGTCCGGCGGTCGATGCGCTGAAAGATGCCGACCACCTGTTCGTCATCGGCCGCGGCCTCGGGCTCTCCGTGGCGCAGGAGGCCGCGTTGAAGCTCAAGGAGACCTGCGGGCTGCACGCCGAGGCGTTCAGCGGTGCGGAACTGCGGCACGGTCCGATGGCGCTGATCGCGCGTGGCGTGCCGGCGCTCGTGTTCATCCAGGACGACCCGACGCGCGCGGGTCTCGAGGCCCTCGCGCGCGATCTGCTCGCGGCCGGCGTCACCGTGATCGTCGCCGGCGGCCGTGTGCAAGGCGCCCTGAACCTCGAGAACGCGGCGGTCGATGCGGTGATCGCGCCGCTGGCGCACGCCTTGGCCTTTTACCGGCTGGCCGACACGCTCGCCGCGGCGCGCGGACTCGATCCCGATCGACCGCCGCTGTTGCGGAAAGTCACCGAGACCCGTTGATGCCCTACGCCCTCGTCAATGGCCGGTTGTTGACCGAGGCCGGCTTCGTTCAGGGGCGCGCGGCGCTGATCGACGGAGACCGTTTCACCGCGGTGGTCGACGAGAGCGATCCGCGCTGCGCGCGCTCCACACCCGTGGACCTGGGCGGTCGCATGCTGCTCCCCGGTTTCATCGACACGCAGGTCAATGGCGGCGGCGGCGTGCAGTTCAACGACGATCCGAGCGTGGAGGCGATTCGCGTGATCGGCCGCGCGCACCGGCGCTTCGGCACCACCGGCTTCCTGCCGACGCTGATCAGCGACGAGCCGGCGGTCATGGCGCGCGCGATCGCCGCGGTCGGCGCCGCGATCGAGGCCGGCGTTCCGGGGCTGCTCGGCATCCATATCGAAGGCCCGTTTTTGAACGAGGCGCGCAAGGGCGTGCACGACCCGGCGAAGTTTCGCGATCTCGACGACGCGGCGGTGCGCCTGCTGACCTCGCTGCCGGCCGGCAAGACCGTGGTCACGCTCGCACCGGAGGTCACGACCCCCGAAGTCATCGCGCGCTTGAGCGCGGCCGGCGTATTGGTATCGGCCGGCCACAGCGACGCGAGCCATGCGGTCATTCGATCCGCTCTGCGGAGTGGCCTGCGCGGATTCACGCATTTGTTCAACACGATGTCGCAGATGACCGGGCGTGAACCCGGTGTCGTCGGCGCCGCCCTCGACGATGCGAGCGGCTGGTGCGGGATCATCGTCGACGGCCGGCACGTCGATCCGGTGATGCTGCGCATCGCGCTGCGATGCCGGCCGCATGACCGGTTCATGCTGGTGACCGACGCGATGGCCTGTGTCGGCACCGCCCAACGCTCACTCATGCTGCAGGGGCGGCATATCGAAGTGCGCAACGGCGTGTGCGTCGACGAAAACGGCGTGCTAGCCGGTTCGGCGCTGGACATGGCGGCCGCGGTGCGCAACGCCGTCGCCATGCTCGGGCTGAGCGTGGAGGAGGCGGTGCGCATGGCGAGCAGCTACCCGGCCGAGTTCCTGGGCCTGGAGCGCGAACTGGGGCACATCGCGGCCGGATGGCGCGCAACCTGCGTGATTGCCGACGACGACCTCGGCATTCACGACACCTGGATAGACGGTCGCAGCGCCCGGTTGCACGGCGACGCCTGATCGCCGCTACCAGAGCCGCCAGGCGCCCCAGCCGAGCACCATGGCGGCGATCAGGCCATTCGTCGTCGCGTGCGCGACCACCGCCTCGCCGAGACTGTCGCGGCGCACGGCGAGCCCGCCGTATACGAGTCCGGCGAGCGCCGCCGGCGCCCACATCGCCCCGTGCAGCGCGGCGAACGCGCCCGCGGCCGCACAGAGCGCGAGCATCCGCACCCGCCCATAGGGAATCGATTCGAAGTCGGCGGACATCAATCGGCGCATCAAGAATCCGCGGAACGCCAGTTCCTCGGCCAGCGGCACCGTGAGCACCGCGGCGGCGGCGCGGCTCAGCACCCAGCTCCAGCGCAAGACGGGCGCGGCCTGCGCGAGCGGCATCGGCATCCGGGCCTGCGGCAGCGCGAACCGCGCGGCGCCGACCCAGGCCGCGAACACCGCCGCCCCGGCGAGGATCCCGCGCCAGCTGCCGCGCCAGCGCAGCGCGAGCAGCTCCTTGCGCCAGAACCACAAGGCGCCGCAGGCCGCCGCCAGGCGCAGCGGATAGAACCACTCGAATCGACCCGACATCGCGCGCGACAGAATCCCGGCCGCGAGGATCGCGAGAAACGGCACGAGGTACACCGCCGTCGGATTGTGCGCCCCGGCCGCGACGATCGATTCCCGGACGCCTCCGCCCAGCCAGCGGCTGCGCCGGCTCAGCAGGGCGATCGCGCAGGCGACCGCGTTGAACGCGATCCAGCCAGCCTGGGAATGAAAGCCATACACCGCGACGTCCGGATAGCCGGCATTGCCGATCAGCATCAGGACCGCGATCCGCAGCACATTGAGCCCGAAAATCGCGGCGAGCCCCACCGGGATCAGGATCAGCGCGCGCGGGAATACATATTCGCGACGGAAATAGACCAACCAGGCGGTGGTGAACGCGAGTGTCAGCCCCATGCCTTCGAGGCCGGAACAGACATCGGCGATCTGAACCGCGAAATGGCTGGCCGTCAGCACCCGGGTGGCCGGATCGGCGATCAACGACGGCATGAACGGCGCGAGCACCAGCCGCACCAGTTCGAAGGTCACGCCGGCGGTCGGCCGCCACAGGGCCTCGCTGAGTTGCATCGCGCCCGCGGCGGCGAGCGCCCCCAGGAGCGCATAAACCCAGATCGGACCGAGCGCGCGCGCGAGCTTACGCCACAGCGCCGCGGGGGCGATCGCGAGCAAGGCGCAGCCCGCGGCCATCATCGCGATCAGGATCCACGATGCTGCGACCAAAGCGAGCCCGACGGGTCGCGGTCCGGCCGGGAACAGCAGCCCGCTCAAGGGCATCAGGGCCGCGACCAGCAGCGCGTGCGC
>JAJXYR010000039.1 GCA_021780475.1 Pseudomonadota bacterium | reverse complement strand
CGTGTCGTAGTCGTAACATTCAATATCGTGGCGTGGCGAGTCGGCGAAATACATGCGCCGCCCGTCAGGGCTCCAGGAAAGGCTGTTGGGGATGTTCACCGCCGCGCGCATCAGCGTGAGCGCGCCGCCGTCGAGGCGAAACAGCGCGCCCCGCGGCTCGCGGATCTCGTTGTGCATGGTGCCGACCCAGAACCGCCCCTGCCGGTCGCAGCGCCCGTCGTTGAAGCGCAGGCCCCGCTGCGAGACAGGCAGCGGCGCCACCGCCGTCAGCTCGTCGCGCTGCCAGTCGTAGAGATGCACCGCCTCGCCGAGCGCCACCAGCAGCCGCCCCGGCCGCGCCAGCGCGATCGAGCCGACCATCGCCGGCATCGGGCGGGTCTCGATGCCGCGGCTCGCCCAGTCGAGCCGGCGCAGCGCCGGCGCGCGGATATCGACCCAGAACAGCGCCGCGAGCGCGTCGTCCCAGACCAGGCTTTCGCCGAGGACGTCGCGCTGCGCGCCGATCCGCTCGACGTTCACACGCAGCGCCCGCCATCGACCGGCAGCTCGGTGCCGGTGATCATCGCCGCGTCGTCGGAGGCGAGGAACGCGGCGGCCGCGGCGATGTCCTCCGGGCGCGAGAGCCGGCCGAGCGGAATCGTCGCGATGAACCGCGCGCGGTTCTCCGGCGTGTCGGCCACCCCCATGAAGTCCTGCAGCAGCCCGGTCTCGCCCATCACCGGGCAGATCACGTTGACGCGGATCTTCCATGGCGCCAGCTCGACCGCCAGCGACTTCGACACCAGGTTCACCGCCCCCTTCGAGGCGTTGTACCAGGTGAGTCCGGGCCGCGGCCGGATGCCCGCGGTCGAGCCGATGTTGATGATCGTTCCGCTCCCGGCGTCGCGCATCAGCGGCGCCACCTCGCGCACGAAGAAGAAGATCGACTTCACGTTGACGCGAAACACCCGGTCGAAATCCTGCTCGGTGACGTCGAGGATCGGGCCGTTGCGGTGGGTCACGCCGGCGTTGTTGACCAGGATGGCGGGCGTGCCGAGCCGCGCCACCGTCTCGCTGACCGCGCGCGCCACGGACGCCGCGTCGCCGACATCGGCAGCGATCGCGATCGCCCCGCCGCCGATCTCGCGCGCGACCCGCTCGGCGGCCTCGCCACGCATATCGACCGCCGCGACCTTCGCCCCCTCGCGCGCGAAACGCCGGGCAATGCCCTCGCCGAAGCCACCGCCCGCGCCGGTGACGATGGCGACCCTGTTCTGCAGATTCATGCGTCGGTTCCTGCTGTCGTTGCGCCCGGCGCCGCTACGTTTGCGTAACGGCGCCGGGCTGTTCCTCAGTTTGCGTGCTTGATGGCGATGGTCTTCAGCGCGGCAAAACCGTAGAGCGCCTCGAAGCCCTTCTCGCGGCCGTGGCCGGAACGCTTGGTGCCGCCGAACGGCAATTCGACGCCGCCGGCAGCGCCGTAGTTGTTGACGAAGACCTGGCCGACGCTGATCGCGTGGGCGAGGCGCAGGCCGCGCGCGATGTCGGCGGTCCAGACGCCGGCCACCAGGCCGTAGGCGGTGCCGTTGGCGACCCGCAGCGCTTCGGCCTCGTCGCGCACTCGTATCGCCACCAGAACGGGGCCGAAGATCTCCTCCTGCGCCAGCGGATGATCGGGCGGCACCTCGCCGATCAGCGTCGGCTTCACGTAGTAGCCGCCGGCCGCCACATTGCCCGCGAGACCGCCCTCGGCGAGGATCGGCAGCCCGTCGCGCCTGGCCAGCTCGAGATAGCGCTCGATCCGTTGCTTCTGCCCCGCGTTGACCACCGGGCCGCAATCCAGATCCTGGTCCGGGGCGCCGACGCGCAGGGCGCGGAACCGCCCGGCGAGGTTGCTCGTGAAGCTGTCGTAGATCCGGTCCTCGATCAGCACGCGCGAACCGGCCGAACAGGTCTGCCCGGAATTCTGGCTGATGCCGCGCGTGATCGTCGCCGCCGCCTCCTCGAGCGGCGCGTCGGCGAAGACGATCTGCGGTGACTTGCCGCCCAGCTCGAGGGTCACCGGCACGGAGTTGCGCCCCGCCGCCGCCTGCACCAGCGCGCCCACTTCCGGCGAGCCGGTGAAGCTCACGTGCCCGATCCCGCGATGCGCGCTGAGCGCGGCCCCGGCCTCCTCGCCCAGCCCGGTGACGACGTTGAAGGAACCGGCGGGAAACCCCGCCTCCTCGGCCAGGCGGGCGACGTGCAGCGCACTGAGCGAGGTGTCCTCGGCCGGCTTGAGCACCACGGCGTTGCCCATCGCCAGCGCCGGCGCCACCGAGCGGCCCATCATCTGCATCGGGTAGTTCCAGGGAATGATATGCCCGGTGACTCCGATCGGTTCGTAGACCGTCAACACCGTGTAACCTTGCTGGAACGGAATGGTCTCCCCATGCACCTTGTCCGCCGCACCGCCGTAGTACTCGAAGTAGCGCGCCAGCACGACACCATCCGCGCGCGCCTGGCCGAGCGGCTTGCCCACATCCGCGCTCTCGATGCGCGCGAGGAGATCGACATCGCGGCGGATCAGCTCCGCAAGGCGCAGCAGCAGCCGCCCGCGGCTCGTCGCGTCCATCGCCCCCCAGGCGCCGGCACGCGCCGCCTCGCCGGCCCGCACCGCGGCGTCGATCTCCGCGGCGCCGCCGCGCGGGATGGAGCCGACCACGGCGCCGCTCGCGGGATCAATGACCGGCAGGGTCTGGGACGTCGTGCGCCATTCGCCGCCGATATAGAGGCGGTGGGCGGGCGCGGTCGCGGTCTGGTTCATCGATGGGTGTCCGGGTTAGGGCCAGAGAACCTGGGTCTCGACACTGATGATCGGGTCGATCTGGCTGGTGAAATTCGGCAGGTCGGCAAGCAGGATCTGCCCGTCCTTCGAGGCGAAGGCCGCGTGCATATCCGCCTCGTTATCGAACCACAATTCGGAGAATCCGTCATAGCCGAATTTCGGGAAGCGCTCGCGGTCCACGAGATTCACGCCATAGCGGCGCAGCTTCGGCAGCCTCGCGCACAGCGTCGCATGCGTCGTCAGCCAGTGGCGGTGGAACTGCTCGTAGGTCAGGTCGTCGCGCTTGCGCAGGATCCCAAGTCGTTTCGTATAGTTCCTGACCGCGGCGCCGGTGGTGGCCACCGGCGGCACGCCCTCGACGACGACGATGTTGGAGCTGGAGGCCGCCTGGCGCAGCTCGCGCGCTGGCGCATAGGCATCCGACGCGGCCCATTCCTTGGCCTGGTTGACGCTGGGGAACTCGAGGATCACCAGCCGCTGCGGGGCCCACTCGCCCTCCACCACCTCCGCGGCACCGCCGCGCACGACGAAGCGCCCGCCATACTGTGCGACCGTCGCTGGCGACAGCTTCTTGTATTCCTCGAGCAGCTCCGGGTTCGTTACTTTCATGTCATTGATGACGTACGCGGGCATCGGGGTGTTCCTTGATTTCAGTTTGACGAAATCGCCAGCAGCGGCTGCCTCTGCAGCATGCGCCGGCGTGCGTTTTCGAGATGCGCGCGCATGAACACGCGCGCGGCTTCCGGATCCTGATCGCGGATCGCCATGCAGATGCGCGAGTGATCCTCGTAGACGCTGCGGCTGCGTTCGAGGTGATCGAAGCGCACCAGGAAGCGCACCAGGTTCACGCCGTGGTCGATGTCGTACTCGACGGTCTCGATCGCCTCGACGAAGCGGTGGTTGGCGCTGGCCAGGGCGACAGCATGGTGAAAGCTGTAGTCGAGATGATCGCCGGTGCTTTCCTGCACGATCGCGACCTCGCGGAAATGCTCCACCGCTTCGATGATCGCCTGCAACTGCCGCGGCGAGCGCCGCTCCGCCGCGTAGGCCGCCGCCGGCGGCTCGATCGCCGCGCGGAATTCAAGATTCTGCAGCAGCAGGGCCTGCTTTTCCGCGACGTAGCGCGACGACATGTGCACCGGCGGCCGCGGCCGGACGAACGAGCCGGAGCCGCGCCGCGACTCGATGAGGTTCTCCCGGCGCAACCGCCCCAGCGCCTCGCGCACCACCGGACGCGAGATGTTGAACAGCGCGCAGAGCTCGTGCTCCGACGGCAGCGCCGCCCCCTCGCCAAGCTCGCCGGTCACGATCTTGTGGAACAGCACCGCATAGGCGTGGTCGGCGAAACGTGTCCGCGTCACCGCCGAGAAGCCGCCGCGCAACGCCTCCGCCTGACTGCCCGGTCCGTCATCGGGTGGTGTCATTGCTCACTCCGTCCGCGCGCGCTGCGCATGTTGTGCACATGCACATGACGCCCGCTCTCGATTGGTGTCAGCGCCAGCCCGATCGGCTGCCCGTACTTGACCACCGCCGCCCCGGTGCCGATCGCCGCCAGGCTGATCTTGTGGCAGAGCGGCACCGCCTCGGCCGCGACGATCGTCGCGGTCTGCGTGCCGGAGCGGACGACGACGCGCTCGCCGGGCGCGATCGCGCGCAGCACCGTCGCGACGTTGTCCTGCGCGGTAAGTCGGATCGCGCCGACCGCGTCCGCCGGCTTCATAGCGCGGGCCCGAACCGGCTCAGCACTTCGTCGCCCTCGAGCAGGATCTCGCTCCAGGTCGCGCTGCCGGAGGCAACGTCGATGATGCACTCCTGCAACGATTCCGCCGCCTCCGCGAGGCTCTGTTCCCCACGAAAGGCTGCGCTGGCGTCGAAGTCGAGCGGAACGTTGCGGTCGCGGCAGGTCTCGGGGTTGGCGCTGAGCTTGACGGTCGGCGCCAGCGCGCTGCCATAGGGATTGCCGACGCCGGTCGTGAACAGGATCATCTGCGCGCCCGCAAGAACGAAGCCGGTGACCGATTCCGGCGCGTAGGCGGCCGCGTCCATGGTCCACATCCCCGCCCCCGCCGGCGCCTCGCCATAGCCGAGCACGCCCTCGATCGGCCGGCTGCCGCTCTTGGCGATGTTGCCGAGCGACTTTTCCTCGATCGAGGACAGGCCCGCGGCGATGTTGGTCGGCCCCGGATTGCTGCCCGTCAGGTCGATGCCCGCCTCGATCGCCAGGCGCTCGCGTCGCAGTACCGCGCCGCGCAACGAGCGGGCGACCCCGGGCGTGCGTGCGCGCGCCGCGAGGAGGTCCTCGGCACCGAGCCACTCCATCGTCTCGCCGATGATCGCCGCGCCGCCGGCGTCGGCCAGCCAGTCG
>JAJXYR010000257.1 GCA_021780475.1 Pseudomonadota bacterium | reverse complement strand
GTCCTCGGTCGGCACCGTCATCAAGGCATAGCCGATCGCAAGAATGATCGCTCCGAGCAGCATCGAGCGGCGGGTGCCGAAGATCTTGTCGCCTATCCAGCCGCCGATCGCCGGCGACACGTAGACGAGGGCCGCGCTCGCGCTCCACACGAGGTTCGCGCGATCGTCCGCGAAGCCGAGGCGCTGGACCATGTAGTAGACGATCAGCGCCTGCATGCCGTAGTAGCCGAAACGTTCCCACATCTCGATCAAATAGACGGCGGCAAAGGAGCGGGACTGTGAAACCGGGGCGCTCTGGGCTTGCATGCGGCGTTCCGTGTAAGTGCTTATGGGTGCAAGGTTAACCGATCCGGCGGGCCGCGGGCGTGGGAATGCTAGACTCCCCGGCGCCGCCGCGGCGGTTCCAATCACACTGTTCCGGAGATGCCGATGCCTCGTCCCTTTCGCAGGTTCCTGCTGCCCTTGGTGGCATTGACGATCCAGGCCCACGCCGCCGGCTTTGCGCCGTCGCTGTTCGGCGGTCTGCATTGGCGCTCCATCGGGCCGTTTCGCGGCGGACGGGTGCTCGCCGTCAGCGGCGTCGCCGGCCGGGCGCAGCGCTGGTATTTCGGCGCAGTCGACGGGGGCGTGTGGACGACGCGCGATGCCGGCCGCACGTGGAAGCCGATCTTCGATCGGGAGCCCGCGGCCTCGATCGGCGCGCTCGCGGTGGCGCCGTCGAACCCGAAGGTCATCTACGTCGGGACCGGCGAAGCGGACATGCGCTCGGACATCGCGCAGGGCCGCGGCGTGTTCAAGTCGTCCGACGGCGGCCGCACCTGGGCGGCCATCGGTCTCGACGACTCGCGTCAGATCGCAAAGATTCTGGTCGATCCGGCCGACGCGGACACGGCCTATGTCGCGGCGCTCGGCCATCCCTACGGGCCGAATCCCGAACGCGGCGTGTTCAAGACCAGCGACGGCGGCAAGACCTGGCGCAAGGTGCTGTACCGCGGCGTCGACACCGGCGCGATCAGCCTGGCGTTCGAGCCGGGCGATTCGCGCGTGATCTACGCGGCGCTGTGGCAGACACGCCGGCCGCCCTGGAACATCTATCCGCCGTCGAACGGTCCAGGCAGCGGCCTCTACAAGTCCGTCGACGGCGGCGAACATTGGCGGCGGATCAGCGGCGCGAACTCGGGCTTTGCGGCGAATCCAGGCCGCATCGGCATCGCGCTGTCGCCGGCCGCGCCGCGGCGTGTCTACGCGATCGTGGATGCCGCCGCGGGCGGCCTGTACCGTTCCGACGATGCCGGCGCGCACTGGCGGCGGGTGAGCGCGGATCCGCGGATCTGGCAGCGCGGCTGGTATTTCGGGGAAATCGCGGTGGATCCGCGCGACGCCGACCGTGTGTGGGCGATGAACACCATCGTGCTGCGCTCGGAGGACGGCGGCAAGGTGTTCGTGCCGGAGCGGGGCGATCCGACGGGCGATGACTTTCATTCGCTGTGGATCGACCCGACCGACGCCGACCGGCGCATCCTCGGCGTCGATCAAGGCGTGCTGATCACGCAGAATGGGGGCCGCAGCTGGAGTTCATGGTTCAACCAGCCCACGGCGCAGATCTATCATGTCGCGACCGACGATCGCTTCCCCTACGATGTGTTCGGCGCCCAGCAGGATTCCGGCGCCGTGATGCTGCCGAGCCGGACCGCGTCGCCGGACGGCATTGCGATGCCCCAATTTCACGAGATCACCGCGGGCGACGAGAGCGGCATGATCGCCCCGGATCCGCGGGATCCGAATCTGATCTTCGGCGGTCACGTCGTCCGGCTCGACCGGCGCACCGGACAGGACCGCGAGGTGGATCCGACGCTTGCGGATCCCGGCGCGGACCGGACGGCATGGACGCTGCCGCTCGTGTTCTCCACGAAGGATCCGCGGCGGCTGTATTTCGCGAATCAGCGCCTCTATGAATCGCTGGACGGCGGCGGGCATTGGTCGCGCCGCAGTCCGGATCTGACACGCCCGGATCCGGCGGTTCCGGGGAATCTGGATCCGGCGACGATCGCGGACAATCTCGGCGCCGGCCCGCGACGCGGGGTCATCTACAGCATCGCGCCGTCGCGCACCAGCGCAGGCGGAGTGTGGGTCGGAACCGACGACGGCCTGGTCTGGCGCAGCAGCGACGACGGCGCGCATTGGAGCGACGTCACCCCGGCGGGGGTCGGACCCTGGTCCAAAGTCGCCTCCATCGACGCGTCGCATTTCGACGCGAACACGGCGTACGTCGCCGTCGACCGCCATCGGCTGGACGACGACCGTCCGTATGCGTATCGCACTCATGATGGGGGCAGGACCTGGACGCCGATCGTGAACGGCATCGCCGCCGGCGATTTCGTCAATGTCGTGCGCGAGGACGACAGCCGCCCGGGGCTGCTCTATGCGGGCACCGAGAACGGCGTATACGTCTCCTTCGACGACGGCGATCATTGGCAGAGCCTGCGCCTCGATCTGCCGCCCACTTCGGTGCGCGACATCGACGTGCACGGCGCGGACCTGGTGATCGCGACCCATGGCCGCGGCTTCTGGATACTCGACGACGCGTCGCCGCTCCGGCAGCTGCGCGCCGCGGTCGCGGCCGCGGATGCCTGGCTGTTCAAGCCCGCGACCGCGGTGAGGATGCGCATACCGGCGTTCATCGGCACGCCGCTGCCGCCGGAGGAGCCGAAGGCGGCCAATCCGCCGAACGGCGCCTACATCGACTACGTGTTGCGGGCGGACCAGAGCGCGGCCGTGACCCTGGAGATCCGCGACGCGAGCGGTGCGCTCGTGCGCCGCTGGTCGAGCGCCGATCCGCACCCCGCACCGGATCTTGCCAAGATCGACTACACGCCGGACTGGGCGCCGCCTCCGCCGCGCCTGTCGGCGGCCGCGGGAGCGCACCGCTTCGTGTGGAACTTCAGGTACCAGCCGCCGCAGGGACTCGACGAAGCGGACGCGGTCTGGGCGCCGCCCGGCCGGTACGTCGCGACGCTCCATGCCGCCGGCGAGAGTCTGTCGCGCGGGTTCTCGATCGTCGCGGATCCGCGCGTGCGGGTCCCCAAGGGCACCTATCGGGCCCAGTTCGCGCTTGCCGCACGGATCGCGGATCGACGCGCCGCGGTCGCGCTCGCCGCGCGCGAACTCGCCCGCGTGCGGGAGCGGCTGGTCGCGGCGCGCGCCAAGGCGCACGGCGCTGCGTCGGCGCGGCTCGATGCGCTGGTGGCGCGCGTGGATGGGGTCGTCGGCCACAAGCCCGTGCCGAATCCGGCCAATGCGTACGGCTATCCGCCGACCGGTCTCGACACGCTCGACTTCGCGGCGGCCTCGCTCGGGACTTTGTTCTCGGCGGTCGATGGTTCGGACGCTGCGCCCAGCGCCGACGCGCTCGCGGGCTGGCAGCGGCTCGAGCCCCTCGCCGCGCGCGTGTTGGCGCGGGAGCGGGCGCTGGTCGCGTGCGCGGCGCCGGCGGGTGGAGTGCCGCGATGCCCTGCCTACTGATCGTCTACCACTCCCAGACCGGCGGGACGCAGCAGATGGCGGCCGCCGCGGCGCAGGGCGCGATCGAATCCGAACCGCAGGTGCGCACGCGGCTGGTTCACGCCGATGTCGCGGGCGCCGACGACCTGCTCGCCGCGGATGGCTATTTGTTCGCGACGCCGGAGAATCTCGCCGCGATCTGCGGCGTCGTCAAACATTTCTTCGACCGAACTTATTATGCGGTGCTCGACCGCCTGGTGGGACGCGCGTACGGCGTCATGATTTGCGCCGGCAGCGACGGCGCCAATGCGGCGCGGCAGGTCGAGCGCATCGCCGTCGGCTGGCGGCTGCGGGCGGTCGCGCCGCCGCTGATCGTATGCACCCACGCCCAGACCGCGGCCGAGATCCTGCGGCCGAAGCGGATCGGGCAGCGCGATCTCGACCGCTGCCGGGAGCTTGGCGCGACAATGGCCGGCGGCCTTGGCCTCGGCATTTTTTGACATCGGGTCTTTAGTGGATTGCCGTTGAGCGGGGTGGGGAACCCCGTATGTTCCGCCGCCGCCGTGCCCCGCAGACTTCGGATCGATGCTGGCCGATACACACATGATCGCGGAGTTGTCCGTCGCGGTTTCGACAGTCACCGGTTTGCCGGTCGTCTGGGCGGTCCGCCGCATGCGGCACTATTGTTCCCGCTGGCAGTCGGCGACTGCCCAGGCGCATCGGTCGGAGCGCCGCTACCTGGCGGTCATCGACGACCTTACCGACGTCATCATGCGCTACTCCGGCGACGGCAAGCTGGTGTTCGCCAACGATGCGTTCTGCCGTCTGACCGGCAAGCCGCGTGCGCAGCTCATCGGCACGCCGTGGAGCGATTATCCGGTCGCCGAAGATGCGCCGCTCATCGCGGCGCAGAATGAGAAGCTGACGCTCGAGAGCCCGATCGCCACCGTGGAGTGTCGGTTCCGGTCGCAGGACGGGGACATTCGCTGGGTCCAGCTCGTGAATCACGCGCTGTTCGATACGGACGGGCATCTCTACGAGGTGCAGTCGGTCGGCCGCGACGTCACCAGCCACCGCCGGCTCGAGGAGGCGCTCGAGCGGGCGCGCAGCTCCGCGGAACAGGCGAACGAGTTCAAGTCGAGGTTCCTCGCCGCCGCAAGCCATGATCTGCGCCAGCCGCTGCAGACGATCTGGAGCGTGCATTCGCTGTTGTCCCGCTCGCTCGCGGACGGCCCGCACGCCGCGCATCTGACGTTGCTGGAAGACGCCGTGCGCGCCATGGATGAAACGCTCGGCGCCTTGATGGACATCAATCGTCTCGAGAAAGGCGCGATCGTACCGATGACGCGCGACTTCGCGCTGCACACGACCCTCGACCGGCTGCGCGCGGAGTTCTCGCTGCCGGCGGCGGCCAAGGGCCTGGCGTTCTCCGTCGAGGACTGCGACGCGGTGGTCCGCGGCGATCCGATGCTGCTCGCCGTGATCTTGCGCAATCTGGTCGCCAATGCGGTCAAATACACCAATCAGGGGAGCGTGCGGGTGCGCGCGCACCGGCAGGGTTCCCGGCTCCGGCTCGACGTCGAGGACAGCGGCGTGGGTATTGCGGCCGAGCACCTGCCGCGGGTCTTCGATCCGTTCTACCAAGTCGAACGCAGCACGCTCGATCAACGGCGCGG
>JAJXYR010000117.1 GCA_021780475.1 Pseudomonadota bacterium | reverse complement strand
TGATCCTCTGCGGCGCGCTCGGATTCGCGATCGTGCTCTGCAGCGTTGGCTTGCAGGTTTTGTTGCAGTCGGCGATTCCCGAGACCTTCAGGAGCCGCGTGCTCGGTCTTTGGACCGCGGTGAACGTCGCGGGCCCCGGCATTGGCGGTGCGTTGGTCGGAGCCGTGGCGCAGTGGCGGGGCCTCCAAGTGGTGACGGTGACGTCCGGAATCCTCTGTACGCTGTTCGTGATCCTGGCAATGCCCCGGGTTGCGCGGCTCGTCCTCGAAGATTAGGCGCGCCGGCCGGCTTCAGATGAATTCCCAAGAAAAAGCGCGGCCGTGCGTCTTGATCCGTCCGGCGGTGGGGTAGGGAAAATGCTCGGGCACTATTACCGCATTCGTGTCCGCGTATTCCTCGAAGAAACGGCGGCGCGTGGCGGCGGCCCGCGCTGGGTCGACGCAGAAGCAACTGCTCCAGTCCGGCTCCCAGCATTGCACGGGGTGGTGCATGAGATCGCCGACGAAGATCGCCTGTTCGCCCTGCGACCGCAGTAATACACAGACATGGCCGGGAGTGTGCCCGGGAGTCGGCAGCAGGCTGATGTCTTGTGTGATCTGCGCGTCCACGGGAACGAGCTCCGCGCGCCCCGTCGTCACCAAAGGCAGTGCGCTGTCAGTCCAGATCCGGCCGGGCAACTCGAAACCCTGTGCCGTCTGGTCGCGCCAGTAGTCGTACTCCGGACCGACCATGAAATACCGCGCCTTCGCGAAGGTCGGCACCCAGCGCGCATTCACCAAGCGTGTGTTCCAGCCGCAATGATCGACGTGAAGATGGGTATTGATGACGAGGTCCACGCCATCCAGGTTCAATCGGTTGGTCGAAAAACCGTCGAGCCAGGATTTTTTCGGGTAATTGAAATGCGGTGGCCGCGCCTTGTTGTCTCCAACGCAGGTGTCGATGACGATGGTCCGGCGTGGCGAACGTAGAACGAACGATTGATAGGTGTTGTACAAGATCCCGGTCGTTGGCGACCACACCGTCGCCGGCATGATCGCCAGGAGTTCCGCGGCGCGTTCCGGATCGGAGGTTGGGAACATGACCGCGGGCGGACGCAGCGGTCCTTCGCGCTCGATCACGCTCCAAACTTCATATTCGCCGATCCGGAACGGTTTCATGCGCTACTACCAGTGCGCCGTGACCGCGACACCGAAAGTCCGCGGCGGTGAGATGGAGACGTAGGCCGGCGGCGCGCCGCCGTAGGAAAATGTGTTCATGACGGCCTTGTTCTCGATATTGCGCACGAAGGCTTGAAATGAGAGCTTCTTGTCCGGCGTCGAGTAAGTCAGCGCGGTCTGGGACCGCGAATAACCGGACTGATAGCTGCCGGCCTTGTTGGGGTCGACCACGTGATCCACTGCCAGCCAGTAGCCCGACTCCACATGACTCATCAGCAGCCAGTCGACCGTGGCGCCTCCATGAAAGTGCCAGGTGTGCTGCCAGCTGAGAGTCGCGGTCCATTTCGGCGCGCTGGTCGGCACCTGGCCAGCGAGGCTCACGAACGTCACCGGATTGGGAACGCCATGCCGCGGCGGTGCCGCCTGTAGGGGGAACATGAATTCGTCGAACCTGGCGTGCAGGCCCGCAATATTCAGGTCGAGTTCGTCGGATTTGCTGACCAGCCAGCGCGTCTCGAGCTCACCGCCATACTCGGTCGCGCGCCCGGCGTTGAAGATGTCGTCACCAAACGAGTACCCGCCGCCCGGAATCGGAAGGTCTTCCAGCTGATCCACCTGATAGTCGTGATACTTGTAGTAAAAGACGTCGGCATTGATCTGGAGACGATTCTCCAGGAAGCGATTCTTGGATCCAAGTTCGTACGCGGTCAACGTCTCCGGATTGTAGGTATTTGGTGACGCGCCGGCGAAAACGCCGCCCTGTTTGTAGCCGGTGCTCACGTCGCCGTAGAGCATGTTGCGGTCTGTAAGATCCTTTTCGACGCCGCCCTTCCAGGTGACCTTCTGCCACGTCATGTTGGCGTTCGTGGCGATCGACAATTGCTGAGTGCCCGCGGGAATCGTCGGGCCGAAGAACGGGACCGTGTCCTCGCCGAAGAATTTATATGTACCGCCGTTGACGGTCTTGTGGTCCCGGTTCCAGCGCAGCCCGCCCGTGAGCCGGAGACTGGCGGTGATCGGATAGGTGATCTGGCCGAACG
Organism: Pseudomonadota bacterium; assembly: GCA_021780475.1. Classification (GTDB taxonomy): domain Bacteria; phylum Pseudomonadota; class Gammaproteobacteria; order Steroidobacterales; family Steroidobacteraceae; genus Bog-1198. The sequence continues at coordinate 3,000 of JAJXYR010000117.1, read as the reverse complement.
CGGCATAGGAGGGGTTCGAGATCCGCGGATAGATGAAATGCAGGCTGTCGCCCTCGCCGAGATAGGTGCAGCAGGTGTCGTTCATGGGTTGGGCATTGTCGTAGAAAATCTGGGTATAGGGCTGCTCCTCGTCATGGTAGTACAGTCCCGCAACCCACTTGATCGGCGAGCTCGCAACCGAAGCGAGGCGCAGCTCGTTCGAGACTTCCCGCTCCTGGTCATATTGCGAGTTGTCGATGGCATTGCCGTACGCGAAATAGTTGACCCGGAGCCGATGATAGGAGGGGATTTCGGTCAGCACCATGGCATCGCCGATTTTCCAGTCGAGTTCGGCATGTACGCTCCAACTCTGATTGTCGGTCGTGCCGACCGGCGACACGTAGCCGCCATGGGCGGTGCCGGGTTGCGTGATCAGCGGAACCTGCGTGTTCCACGGGTTCGAGCCGAACGGCAGCTGTACGAAACCATTGCCGACGCCTCCCTGATGAAAATAGTCGCCGAACAACAGCAGCGACACGGCGTCGTTCGGCCGCCACAGTGCCTGTAGCCGCGCCGCATGGTCGTCGGCGTCGTCGTAGCCTGTATTCAGGTAGCCGTTGTGGCGCAAGGTCTGGGCGGCACCACGGACGGCGAAGGTATCCGAGATTGGCGCGTTGAACATCGCTTCGGTGCGCACCTCCGAGAAGTTGCCCATCTCTATCTGGGCCTCGCCGTGATAGCCGTCGAAGGAGGGGTGGTTGGTGACGACATTGATCGTGCCGGCGGTCGCGTTACGGCCGTAAAGCGTACCCTGCGGGCCGCGCAATACCTCGACGCGCTGCAGGTCGTAGAATAGTCCGGAGGCGGCCGACGGCCGCCCCTCGAATACCCCGTCCAAATGGAAGGCGACGGCCGCATCACCCAGTGTTGCGTCCGTGGTCGAGGAAATCCCGCGGATCGCGAACGTCGTATTGGAGTTATTGGCACCCACTTCGACACCCGGAACGAGATCCGTCAGGCCCTGGGGATCGATGGTTCCGGTGGCCGCGAGTACGTCGCCGGAAATTGCGGTGACGGCGAGGGCGACTTTTTGTAGATCCTGGACCCGCTTCTGCGCGGTTACCACGATTTCCTGCAAGGCGGGCTCCGCATGGTCGCGCTCGTGGTGCATCCGGTGGCCGTGATGCTCCCCCTGTTCGCTCGATTGCGCGCTCGCGGCGTCCATCCGCAGCATCCCGCCGCCGGCGAGCGCCAGCGAAATGACCGGAACCAGCGGAATACGCTTCCAAGTGCGACGATTGCAAAGCTTCATGACACCCCCAAAAATTCAATACGAATAGTTCTCAGGCCGCAAAGTAGGTTACGCCGCAGGGTGTTTTGTGGGCAGCAACTCAGGGTTGCATATTTACGCCAGGCCATCGCGGCGGCCCTACCCGTCGATTGCCGGTTCTTGACGGATGATGAACCACTGCCGTAGAAGGCAGTGCTTCGGCGTGTGCCGGCGCATTATACGGAGGTCTCATGATCGTCGAAATCGCGGAAATAAACATAAAGGCCGGTCAGGAATCGCAGTTCGAATCGGCCGTCGCCGAGGCCGCGGCATTGTTTCGCGCCGCCAAGGGATGTCGTGGTCTGCGGTTACAGCGCGGCATCGAGCGCCCCGGCTGCTACCAACTCGTGGTGCACTGGGAGACCTTGGAGGACCACACCGTCGGGTTCCGAAGCTCCGCTGCGTTCGGCAAATGGCGTGAACTGGCCGGGCCGCACTTCGCGTCGGCACCGCAAGTCCAACACGTGCAAACCGTGTTGGATAACGATTGGCGCTGATCGGGAGAGGCACGGCACCGCCGGCGTGCGGCGCCGGACTGGCCGCCACCCGGATTCGAGGGTAGGCTGCCGCGGTCGCGCCGCGCGTGCCCGGCGCCTTCCTTGGAGTATCGATTTCCCATGCTGACATTGAACCACGCCGACAGAATCATCGACGGCGCGATCGCCAAGGCACGGGCCGAGTCATTCGAGCGGCTCTGCATCGTCGTGCTCGACGCCGGCGCTCACGTGATCGCGCTGAAGCGCGAGGATGGCGCCGGTTTCTTTCGCTCCGCGATCGCGACGGCCAAGGCCACCGGAGCGCTCGGCTTGGGCTTCGACTCGCGGGAGATCGCCAAGCGCGCGGGCGCGGCGCCGGTGTTCTACGGCGCCCTGGCGAGCATCACCGGCGGCATGATCGCGCCGAGTCCAGGCGCCGTGCTGATCCGCGCCGCCGACGGCACGGTGCTGGGCGCGGTTGGCGCGAGCGGGGACACCGGCGATAATGACGAGATCTGCGTGAAGGCCGGTTTGGCGGCCGCGGGACTCGATAACCCGCGAATGTAGTTCAGCCGAGACATCGAGGGGACGTCATGCAATTCGAACGCATCAGCCCGGTCACCAACACGCCGGCGAGCAGCGCGCAAGCGATGACCGTGGACGAAGCCCGCGCGGTTGCCGCGCGCGGCCTGCGGGTGGCGCGGCGGATTCGCTCCGGCATGTGCCACGTCAACGGGCCCACCGTGCATGACGAGGCGCAGATGTCGTTCGGCGGCAAGGCGGGCATCGACCAGTTCACGGAGCTGCGCTGGATCACCGTCGAAACCCAGCCGGGGCATTACCCGATCTGAACGGGTCCGCGGAGCCGTTCATCCCCGCGCCGGCCGCTCGATCGCGATGGCGACGCCCATGCCGCCGCCGATGCACAGGCTCGCGAGCCCCTTGCGGGCGTCGCGCCGGATCATCTCGTGCAACAAGGTGACCAGGATGCGGCATCCCGATGCGCCGATCGGATGGCCGATCGCGATCGCGCCGCCGTTCACGTTGATCTTCGAGGTGTCCCAGCCCATCTGTCGGTTGACCGCGATCGCCTGCGCGGCGAATGCTTCGTTGATTTCCATCAAGTCGAGCTGATCGACCGTCCAGCCCGCCTTTTTCAAGCATAGCTGGGAGGCGGGCACGGGGCCCATGCCCATGATCGCCGGGTCCACCCCG
>JAJXYR010000314.1 GCA_021780475.1 Pseudomonadota bacterium | reverse complement strand
GCTATCTGCGACGCCTCAGCGAGGATGATGCCCGCGGACTCGTCCTGCTTGATGTCCGCGACCGACTTCAAGGGTTTCTCGTGCTTGGCCTCGCGCCACGCATTTTCGCGCGCCAGGCGCGCGTCGTCGTCGCGCGTCTGTTCGGCCCGACGCAGCTTGATCGACAGCGACAGGCTCTTCTCGGCGCGCATCGCGTCCAGTGCCGCGATGTCCGAATCGAGGAAGCGGAAATCGGCGCTGCCCTTCGTGCGTTCGTCGTGCAGCTTTTGCAGCACGGCGATCGCGGGCTTCAAATTGCCTTCGACGGTGAAGTTCGCGGGCTCGATGTGGTCCCAGGGCAGCGCGCGGTCGTGGGTGTTTTCTCCGACTTCGTGCACGTCGATCAGCGACGGCAGCGCGATATCCGGCATCACGCCGCGATCCTGGGTGCTGCCGCCGGTGACGCGATAGTACTTGCCGATCGTCACGTTGAGCTGCCCGAGGTCGGGCTTGCGCCCGAATATCGTGTAATTCAACGGATGTGCATTCTGAACCGAGCCCTTGCCGTAGGTCTGCTGGCCGACGATCAAGCCGCGGCCGTAGTCCTGGATCGCGCCGGCGAAAATCTCCGATGCGGAGGCGCTGAGGCGGTCGACGAGCACCATCATGGGCCCCGAATAGAAGATCGCCGGGTCCGGATCGTCGTCCACCTCGATGTGTCCGGTGGTGTCGCGCAGTTGCACCACGGGCCCGCGCTTGATGAACAGGCCCACCATGGATTCGGCCTCCGGCAGGTAGCCGCCGCCGTTGCCGCGCAGGTCCATGATCAGGGACTGCATCCCCTCGCTCTTCAGTTTCGTGATCAGCCGCTTCACGTCGCGCGTCGTGCTGCGGTAGTCCTTGACCCCGGCGCGGGCGGCATCGTAATCCTGATAGAAGCTGGGCACCGTGATCACGCCGACCTTGATCGCCTTTCCGTCCCGCTGCACGGTGAGCATCTTCGCCTGTGCGGCCTGGGCGTCCAAGGAAATGCGGTTGCGCGTGAACTCGACGATCTTCTGGGGCGATCCGGGCGCGGCTCCCGCCGGCAGCAGCTGCAGCCTGACCTGGGTGCCGCCGGGTCCGCGAATCTTTTGGACCACGTCGTCGAGCCGCCAGCCGATCACATCGACCATCTCCCCGCTGCTGCCCTCGCCGATCGCGGTGATCCGGTCGTTCGCCGCGAGCTTGCCGCTGATCGCCGCGGGCCCGCCGGGGATGACGTTCATCACGGTCACGTAATCGTCGCGCAGCTGCAGCGAGGCGCCGATGCCCTCGTAACTCAGGCTCATCTGGATGTTGTATTCCTCGGAGTCGCGCGGCGAGAAATAATTCGAATGCGGATCGAGCGACAGAACGTAGGCGTTCATGAAGGCCTCGAAGACGTCCTCCGGCTTGGTCTGATCGATGCGCTTGATGACGTGGTCATAACGGCTGCGCAGGGTCTGGACCACGGCGGGCCACTTCTTGCCGGCGATCACCAGCGAAAGGGCGTCGTTCTTGACCCGCTTGCGCCACAGTTCGTTCATCTCGGCCTTGTCCGCGGGCCACGGGCGTTTGCTGCGGTCGAAATTGAAGGATTCGTCGACGTTGAAGTCGGGTTCGGCCGCGAGCAGCCCGATCGCATACTGCATGCGCTCGCGCGTACGCTGTTGGTAGCGGCGGAATATCGCGAACGCGGGCTCCATGTCCCCGTCCTTGATCGCGTCGTCGAGCTGGTAGCGATAGCGTTCGAAGCCGGCGATGTCGCTCGCGTAGAAGTAGCTGCGCTCACCGTCCAGGGTGTTGAGATAGCGGTCCAGGATCAAGCTGGAGAGCTGATCGTCGAGCGCCAGGCGGCGGTAATGTTCGCGGGCGACGATATCCTCCACCCGCCGGGCTACGTAGCCTTCCTGCGTCGTCGGTTCCAGCTGCGCGGCCGCCGCCGGCGCCGCGGTTTGCGGAGGCGAGGTCATTGCCGCGCCGAGCAAGGCCGCGAGGCCCACGGCGCTTATGCAAATCGCGATTCCGGTCTTCCAGCGCGCCCGCGCGACCTTCGCCCCATTGGTGATCACCGTGTCCGTTCTCCTGTAGACTCTTCAGTCATTCGACCAGCGATTGTATATGAGATCCATGGTATGCGTCCGCTTACGGTATTGATCGGAATCCTGCTCGGAACCTCGGTATCGATCACATTCAGCCTCGCCGTGGTGTCGCTGATTTCGGGTCTGCTTTCCGGGTCCCACCCGGAGCTGTCCGCCGACATTCCGTCGCTCGTGACCCTGCTGCTGATGTCCATTTTTCTGACCGCCGCGGCCGCCGGTAGTTTCGTCGGTGAACTGCGCCGGCGCTCCTGGCGCCTCCAGGCCCATGCGGCGACGGCCGCCGTCCTCGGGGTCATGATCTTTTGGTACTGGGTCTGACGGCCTTAAAGGGGCTAACCACGATGTTGCGGCGACTCCGGCGACGGCGATGGGGCGTGATCTGCGGTTACCTGTTGCTGTGCGCCTGCGCGGGCGAGCCCCGGCACGCGGAGCCGCCGTCCGTGTTCACGGACGAGGGGTTCCGGGCCCAGGTCCGCGTGCTGGCGTCCGACCAATTCGCCGGCCGTCGTCCCGGCACTCCGGGCGCACAGAAGACCGTCGACTATCTGGTCGCGCAGTTCCAGCGTTTCGGCCTCAAACCCGGCAACGGCAACAGCTATCTACAACAGGTGCCGATCGTGGAAGTCACGGCGGCGGCCGATGCGAGCCTGTCGTTCACCGCGCCGGACGGCGCGTCGCGGGCATTGCGCTATGCGAAGGACATGATCGTGTGGTCGCCGCGGGAAGTCGCGACGAGCCTGCTCGTGCACAGTCCGGTCGTGTTCGTGGGCTACGGGATCGACGCGCCGGCTCATGCCTGGAACGATTACGCCGGCGCGGACGTGCGCGGCAAGACCGTGATCGTGCTGAGCGGCGCGCCGCCCGGGCAGCCCTGGGCCGGGCGTTATGGTCGCCCGGCCTACAAGTTCGACGAGGCAGCGCGGCATGGCGCGACCGGTGTGCTGCTGGCGCGGCACGCGGGCGCGGCGGGCGAGGCCTGGGAGGCGATCGTCAATCGTGACGTCGGCGGCATCCTGCAGGCGCCGGCGCCGGCGTCGCGCGACCGTCCGTGGATCGAAGGCTGGCTGCGCAGCGATGCGGCGGACCGACTGCTCGCGGGCGCGGGGTCGAGCGTCGCCGCCGTCGCTGCGCGCGCCGGGAGGCCGGGATTCCGGGCGGAGCCGCTCGGCCTGTATGCGGACGCGCAGGTTCACAGCCAAATCCGCCGATTCACGTCGCCCAATGTCGTCGCGCTGCTGCCGGGCCGCAGGTACAAGCGCGAATATGTCGTCTACACGGCCCACTGGGACCACCTAGGCCGCGCCGGCCCCGACCGGCGCGGCCCGGTGCTCCACGGCGCGGTCGACAATGCGTCCGGAGTGGCCGGGCTGCTGCTGCTCGCGCAGTCCTTCGCGCGCGCCGAACCGCCGCCCGATCGTTCGATCGTGTTCATTGCGCCGACCGCGGCGGAGTACGGCCGGCTCGGCTCCGCCTATTACGTCGAGCACCCGACCTTTCCGCTGCCGGACACCGTCGCGGACATCAACCTCGAGATGTTGCGCATCGGCGGGCCGACGCGCGACATCGCGGCGACGATGTTCGGCCAGTCCCAGATGGACATCTATTTGCAGAACGCCGCCGATCTACAGGGGCGCGTGGTGCGCTCCGAGCCGGAACCCTGGCGCGGACTGTACTATCGCTCCGATGCGATGAATTTTGCGCGTGTCGGCGTGCCGACGCTGTACGCGGGCGGGGGCTTGGACGACGCCGCGATGGGACCGCGCTGGGGCAGGGAGCGAATGGACGGCTACTTCGCGCACCGTTATCGCCAGGTCGGCGACCGGTACCTGCCGTCCTGGAACGTGCGCGGCGCGCTCCAGGATTTACAGTTGTACTTCGACGTCGGCAGGCGCCTTGCGGCGACGCGCAAGTTTCCGGATTGGAATTCGAACAGCGAGTTCCACGGCGTGCCGGCGCGCGCGGCGGACTAGTCCCGCCCCGCGCGCCGCGCTCAACGCCTGCGGGTCCTCGACCACGCGTCGGCGCGGTCGAAGCGACCGGTGCTGTTGTACGGATCGAAGCCCTCGGTCTCGGTTACCAGCGCGAGCGGCGCGTCGGCGATGCGCAATTCGGCCACCTGGGTCAGTTCACGCACGCCGAAACTGAAGTCCGCCGGCGATTCATCATCCGGCACCCGTTCATTCATCGACATCGACATTTCTCCGTTTCACCCGCCGCGCCCAAACCGGGCCGCGGCGTCGCCGCGACCGCGGTGACCGGCTGCCATGTTCCCAAATTGCGACAGGGTCCACCGTTGAACGCGCGAAATTTGTGATGCGAATCACAGGAACCGGGGAATCGATGCGCCGCCCGGGCGACATAATGCGGCCGAGAATTCGACGCGCATCGCAAAAAATGGACGGCGCGCCGTCAGACGAAGTGGGCGAGCGCCTTCGTCAGTTCGCGGTCGAAGGGCACCGTGCGGTTCCGTCCGCGCATTTTGGCGGTGTATAGGGCCTGGTCGGCCGCCTTCAACAGTCCGGCGATGTCGGTGAACTCGGTCTGTGCTCCGTGCGTCGCGCAGCCGATCGATATCGTCACGATGGTGTGCGCCGGGCCGACTTCGTGCGGGGTGGTTTGGAACGCCTGGACGATGCGCTCGCAGATGTGATGCGCCGTCTCGCCATCGGTGGCGGGCAGCACGACGACGAACTCCTCGCCGCCGTAGCGCGCAATCAGGTCGGTCTCGCGGGTGTTATGGCGCAAGATGCGCGCGGTCGTCTGCAGGATGCGGTCTCCGGCTTGATGACCGAAGCGGTCGTTGATGGACTTGAAATCGTCGAGATCGGCGAATGCAATGCTGAGGGGCCAGCGGTGCCGAATCGAGTTTTCGAATTCGCGCGCGAGTATCTGGTCCAGGTACGCCCGGTTGTAGACGCCGGTCAGCGCGTCGCGGCGCGCCTCTTCCTCGAGTTCCAGCGCCCGCGACGACGAGGTCTCGGCCGCCGCCTTGAGCGTGTTGATGTCCCGCAGCACCTGGAGGCTGCGGATCATCAGGACTTCGCGCGCGTGATCGAGTATCGATTCCGCGCTCTGCCGGCTCACCAGGTCGGCATCGAAGATCA
>JAJXYR010000077.1 GCA_021780475.1 Pseudomonadota bacterium | reverse complement strand
AGGACAACGGGTTTCCTTCTATCAGCGGCCACGCTCGATCGGCATCGATTACAGGTACACCTTCTGAGTGCGCCGCGGGCCGCCACGCGGCCACGCGCAAGCAGGCGAAATCGCCGTGTCATAAATCGGTCATGACCGGCGGGCACTCTGTTCCCTCTGCACTCCGGAGGGGAATTTACCGTGCGGGTACTGTTGGTCGAGGACGATGCGATGATCGGTCGCGCAGTATCGACTGCGCTGCGCGGCGACCGTTATGCCGTCGACTGGGCCGCGGACGGGGACGCGGCGGAAGCGGCCCTCAGCACCGGCGACTACGACATGATGTTGCTCGACTTGGGATTGCCGAAGACGGACGGACTGACCGTGCTCACCCGCACCCGTCGACGGGGCCTGAATCTGCCGGTCCTCATCATGTCGGCGCGCGCCACGGTGGAAAGCCGCGTCGGTGCGCTCGACGCCGGCGCGGACGATTATCTGCCGAAGCCGTTCGATTTCGACGAGCTGGGTGCGCGCATGCGGGCCTTGTTGCGCCGCCGCCACGGACAAACCGAACCGGTGCTGGAACATGCCGGCGTGCGCTTGAATCCGGCCACGCGCGAGGTGCGCCGTGACGGCGTCGCGGTGGCACTTACGGCGCGCGAGTATGCGTTGCTGCATGCCTTGCTCGAACGGCCCGGGACACCCTTGTCGCGCGACCAGATCATCAACAAGATCTACGACTGGGGCGATGTCGTCGGCAGCAACACCGTCGAGGTCTATATCCATGCGCTGCGACGCAAGTTGGGAGCCGAATTCATCGTCAACATCCGCGGTATCGGCTACTGTTTGAAGACGGGAAATTCTCACGGCGCTTCCACGTCCGCACGATGAGATCGATTCGCGGCCGCTTGGTCGCGGCCCTGTTGGTCGGTTTCGGCTCGCTGATCGCGGCCGCGAGCCTCGCAGTCTATGCCGAGATCGACGACGAAGTCGGCGAGCTGTTCGATGTTCAACTGCAACAGGCCTCCTACGCCTTCGCGTCGCTCGATCTGCCGCCGCGCGGCCGCGCAGGGGGTGCGTCCGCCGCGGACTCGCCGTCGAGCCACCTGGTGGTCGAGATCCGCACGCCGGACTCGCCGGCGCCGGTTTTTCATTCGCGCACCCGCGTGCTCCTGCCGGCGATGGCTGCGCCGGGCTGGTCCACGATCTCCGTTGGCGGCCGGCGCTGGCGCATGTACCGGGCCGAAATCGCCGGACGGCAGATCGACGTCGCCCAACCGCTCGCGGTACGGCGCGCCGCGGCCGAGGAGATCGCCGCGGCACTGTTGATTCCCTTGATCGGGGCGCTGCCGTTCGCGGCGCTGATCGTCTGGTTCGGCGTCGGCGGCGGCCTCGCACCCTTGCAGCGCACGGCCCGTGCCGTCCGCGGCCGCTCGCCCGGCGATCTCGTGCCCTTGTCGCGCGAGCGGATCCCCGCGGAACTCGCGCCGCTGGTCGATGCGCTGAACGACCTGATGGAACGCCAGCGGCACGCGCTCGACGCGCAGAAGGAGTTCGTCGCCGACGCCGCGCATGAGCTCCTGACGCCGGTCACCGCGCTCGCGCTGCAGGTGCAGCTGGTCGCGCGCGCGGCGGACGCGCCGCGCCGCGCCGAGGCGCTGGCGCAGCTCGATGCGGGGCTTGCGCGCACGATTCACGTCGCGCGGCAGCTGCTCGCCCTCGCGCGCCAGGATCCGCAACGGCCGGCGGCGGCGGCGAGCGTGGACCTTGCCGATCTGGCGCGGGCATCGTACGACTTGCATGCGCCGCTCGCCGAGGAGCGCGACATTCCTGTCGCGCTCGCCGTTGCCGGGTCCGCGCCGGTCGTCGGCGATGCGCACGGACTCGGCATGCTGATCGACAATCTGCTCGACAATGCGATCAAGTACACGCCGCGCGGCGGCCGGATCAACCTGCGCTTGGGTTGTGATGCGGGCTGGATCGTGCTGCAGATCGCCGATTCCGGGCCGGGCGTGCCGGAGGCCGAACTCGACCGTGTGTTCGACCGCTTCTATCGGCGCGCGGGCAACGAGGCGGCCGGCAGCGGCCTCGGCCTCGCGATCGCCCGCGAGGTCGCCGAACGGCATCACGCGATCTTGATCCTGCGCAACGGCGGGCCGTACGGTGGATTGGTCGCCGAATGCCGCTTTTCGCGCACGCCGCAGACCGCAGCGCCAACCCGTCCTTAATCGTGGATTAATTCTCGGTCCCTATGCTCATCGGCCTGTTTGGCAACGCCCATCGAGTGAGGAATCGAAAATGCTCAAGCGCAGTCAGTCGGATGACGCCGGACGACGAAATTTGCCGGCTAGGTCACTACGCGCGGCAGTGCATCTAGCCTTGGCGGGAACCCTCGCGGTGAGCGTCATGGCGCGCGCCGCGGCGTCCACGGCGCCGGCCGCCGCGACCGCCGACCCGACGTCGGCCGACACGCTCAACGAAATCGTAGTCGACGCGCGCCGTGAGCGACAAAAAGTCCAATTTACGACGGCGCAGTCCGTCAAGACCCTCGATCGCGATCAGATCCGCGCGAGCAGCACCGTGGGCGGCGTCGCCGCCGCGATGATGCTGGTCCCCGGCGTCAGCACGTCCACGTACGGGGCGACCGGATCGTCCAAGTCCACGATCAGCATCAACGGCATCAAGATCGGCTGGGCCGGCTTCTCGGGCGGCAATCCCGACAACGGCAGCATTGCGCCGAGTTTCGACGGGGTGCCGATGACCAATCCCGGCAACGACCTGTGGCAGTCGACCCTGATTCCGCAGAGTTCGCTCATCCAGACGATAAACGTGACCTACGGGCCCGGCGCGCCGAAGGATCGCTGGTGGACCAACATCGGCGGCGCGATCAACTTCGTTCCGTTGCAGCCGACCGACCGGTTCGGCGGCGATGTGTCCCTGACCTACGGAAGCTATCAGAACAAGAACGAGTCCTTCGATGTGCAGACCGGCGACCTCGGCGGCTGGCGCACGGTGATTGCGGGCGGGTGGAATGCGGCCAACAACTTTCTACAGGGTCCTGACGGCTACAAGAACCCGAGCAGCAATTATGCCTATTACCTGAAGTCGCGTCATCAGTTCGCGTCCGGTTCGGGGGATTTCAGTATCGGCGCCTACGTGTCCCGCAGCAGCGCGCAACGGCCGTTCACGATTCCGGTCGCTCCGATACCCGGCGTGACCATCACGGGTCCCGGCAACCAGGGTGCGCTGTTCAGTCAGCATACCACGGGCTACTACACGACGCTGCCTTACGCGGTCAACTGGAAACTCGACACCAACGCCATCGAGATGCTCTGGGGCCACCTGAACGTGCGTCTATCGGACGTCACGTCGATCCACAATCTGACCTATTTCACCCACGAACACCGGCTGCACTACACGCCGTTGCATGACTATCTGCCGCCGCTGCAATCCACGTGGGAGACGAACCGGCCCTCTTCTTACGTCATTGGTGACAAGCTGACGTTCGAGTTCAATCTGCCCTACAACGACGTGTCCGCCGGCGGTTACCTGCAGGGCAGCCGCTATTACTCGCAGGAGCAAGTCTACAATCCGAACGCGAATTTCGCGGGTCTCGTCGGCGCCGGCGGGCCGGTCGCGCCGGCCAACCTGATGGGATCGCCGATTGCGCCGAACGGCAACTACGACAGCGACATCTTCTACCAATTGAATGCCGCGCTGTACGTGGAGGACACGATCACGCCGCTCCCGAACCTGCGGATCACCCCGGGATTCCGCGAGGTCAATTACTCGACGGAGTTTTACGCCAACGAGGCGAGCCTCTTTCCGCTGGCTGTCCTTTACAATCCGTGCGGTGATCTGTCGCAGATCAATCCGGACCCGAACTGCGTGCAGGTCAATTCCTCGCCGTCGGCCCACACCAGTTTCCGGCGCGGTGAACCGTCCATCGGCGTGAACTGGCGCGCGCTGCCGTGGCTTGCACTCTACGCGAACTACGCGCAGACCTACCGCTATCCAGAGAACGGCGGTGGCACCGGCCCGTACGTCGTCATTCCCGCCCAGAACGTCCAACTGGAGAAGGGCGTCGACACGATCGCCGGCATCAAGCTTCGCAAGGATCGCTGGGGGCCGGTCACCGACATGGCGCTCGATGTGAGCTACTCGCACCTGGATTTCTCCCACGAGACGATCCCTTCGGCCCTTGCGTCGGGCGGGGCGCTGCTGGCCTTCGCATCCTCGGTGTACGACGGCGTGAACATCTTCGCCGACGCCTCGCCGATAAGTAACCTGTATGTGTTCGCGAACATCGGCATCGTCAGCGCGAAGTTCAAGGACTACATCAACGGCAATACCGACGCCAACGGCAACACGATCATCTATCACAACGTGCCGGTCCCCTACACGCCGACAGCCAACATGAGCTTCGGCGCGTACTACCTGTGGCATGTGGGCGGCGTCCTCGTCGAACCGCGGCTGACCTATCTGCGCACCGGCTCCCAGTACGCCTTCGACAACAACAACAACATCACGGCGGCCGGCGCGTTCAACTCGGATTCGTACACCGCTCCTGATGGATCCACCGTCCAGACCGGCAATACGAACATCCCAGCCTTCGGTATCTTGAACTTCTCGACGAGCATCGACGTACCGACGACCTGGAACTACGGGGTGAAGGACGTGAAGCTCGCGCTGGAAGTCGACAACCTGGCGAACAAGCAATACAACTCGTTCGAATACATCACCTCGGGCGGCTTGTACAACACCGGTGCCGGCGCCGCGCTCGCCTTCCCGGGCGCGCCTCGGACTTGGTATGCGACGCTGACCGCGGGCTTCTGATTCGATCACGGCAAGGCGGCGTGATCCGGCATTCGTTTGTACTTGCCGCGGCTCACGCGGCCATTACCGTCTGGAAACGGATGGAGGTCGTTGCGGCGATGATGCGCCGTCGCCATTGAGTCCACTCGGGCCCGCACGCGCACGTGCGCGGCGGCCTCGAGTGGCAGGTTGCGACGTTGGCCGATCTATTGGCCGATCGACCGCGGCCCGCGCAGCGCGAGCCCCAGCACCACCGGCATCACGAGCAGCACGAGCGGCAGCTGCACGAGAATGCCGGCGATGATCGCGATCGCAAGCGGCTGGAGCATCTGATCCCCCGAGCCGCTGATCGCGGCGCCCAAGGGGATCAACGCGAGCACCATCGCGAGCGTGCTCATGACGATCGGCCGCAGGCGGTTCTGCGCG
>JAJXYR010000015.1 GCA_021780475.1 Pseudomonadota bacterium | reverse complement strand
GGCCGATTGCAAACGATTGTGGTGCCGGATATTCTGGGTGCGGGGTCAGGCGAGGCGCGCATATATGTTGAACCGGCTGCGAGTGCGGGCCGCGGTCCGTGATCCGCGAGCCGTGTTCGTGAGCCTCGCCACCGCCGCACCGGATGTGACTCGGCTCGGCGGTCTCGTGTACTCGCTGACGCCGCGCATCCGCGACACCGCGCAACGCTGGCATCAGCGGCCCGCGATGCTTGGCGGCTGCGCGATAGCCGCCGTCGTGGCGCTGAACATCCTGTTCTGGTGACCGGAGGTCCAAGCATGCTGGATATACGCATTCCGATCGGATCGCTGTTCGTGTTGATCGGAGCGCTGCTCGTCGGTTACGGCCTCGCGGCGGGAACGGGTGCCGGCGGCGGGTCCGCAGGTCTCGGGATCGACATCCTCTGGGGTTCGGTGATGACGGCGTTCGGGGCGCTGTTCCTGTACGCGGCCACGCGCGGCCGGTCGCCATGACGCCCGCCAGACTGCGCGCGCAATTCGCCGCCCGCTTCGGCGGCGCGCCCGCGCTGCACCGGGCTCCGGGCCGCGTGAATCTGATCGGCGAACACACCGATTACAACGGCGGCTTCGTGCTGCCCGCCGCGATCGACTTCGACACGCGCGTCGCGATCGGCGCGGGGGCGGGTCGCGGATTGCGCGTGCACTCCTGCAACTTCGATCAAACGGTGCGGATCGGCCGCGAACAGTTCGCCGTCGATGCGGCGCCCAACCAGCCGGGAGCCGCGTCCTGGAGCGTCTACGTGGTCGCGGTCGCGCGCGCGCTCACCGCGGCGGGCGTCCAGATCCCCGACGCGGATCTGATGATCGACGGCGAAGTGCCGGTCGGGGCGGGCCTCAGTTCGTCGGCCGCGCTCGAACTCGCGCTGGCCCATGCGCTCGCCGAGGCCGCCGGCGCGCGCCTCGAGCCCGCGGCGCTCGCGTTGTTGTGCCAGCGCGCCGAGAACGAGACGGTGGGCACGCGCTGCGGGATCATGGATCAATACGCCGCGGCCTTGAGCCGCGCGGGCCACGCAATGCTGCTCGATTGCCGCAGCCTGCAACATCGGGAACTGCCGCTCGACGCGCGGCTGCGCGTCGCGGGCGCGCGCGGCGGGGTGAAGATCGTGATTTGCAACACGATGGTGCGCCACAGCCACGCGGGCGGCGAATACAACCGCCGGCGCGAGGAATGCGAGCGCGGCGTCGCCGCGCTCGCCCGCGGCGCGCCCGCGGTCGCATCCTTGCGCGACGTCGATGAGGATTTCCTGGTCTCGCAGCGCACGGCGCTCGACGAGGTCGCATTCCGCCGCTGCCGTCACGTCATTCTGGAAAACGCCCGGGTGCTCGCCGCGGCCGACGCGCTCGAGCAGGGCGACCTCGACCAGTTCGGCGCCCTCATGCACGAATCCCACCGGAGCCTGAGGCAGGACTACGAGGTCAGCTGCCCGGAACTCGACTTGATGGTCGAACTCGCCGGCTCGGTCGAAGGCGTCTACGGCGCGCGCATGACCGGCGGCGGATTCGGCGGCTGCACGGTCAATCTGGTGCGGGAGGACGCGGTCGAGCGCTTCAGCGAGGCGGTTGGCGGAAGCTATCGGGGCGCGACCGGAAGGACCCCGGACATCTACGTGTGCGAGACCGCGGACGGTGCCGCGCGGATCGACGCCGTATGAGCGGCCGGGAGGAGGGCGGACCGGGCGAGACGGCGTTCCATCCGCAAAGCGACGTGCACCGCCGCTACAATCCCTTGACCGGCGATTGGGTGCTGGTGTCGCCGCAACGGAACGTGCGCCCCTGGAGGGGCCAGACCGAGGAGGTGCCGCCGCCGGCCGTGGCCGCGCACGATTCCGGCTGTTATCTGTGCCCGGGAAACGCGCGCGCCGGCGGAATTCTCAATCCGCATTACGAGTCGACCTATGTGTTCGACAACGATTTCGCGGCACTGCGCCCCGACCCGCATGCCGGCTCGTTCGCGGTGGGCGATCTGCTGCGTGCGCACAGCGAGGCCGGGATCTGCCGCGTGATCTGCTATTCGCCGCGCCATGACTTGAGCCTCGGCGGGCTGCCGCAAGCGGCGATCCGCGCGGTCATCGACACCTGGGGCGAACAGTTCGCGCTGCTCGATGCGGTTCCGTGGATCAATGCCGTGACGATTTTCGAAAATCGCGGCGCGATGATGGGGGCGAGCAGTCCTCATCCGCACGGTCAGATCTGGGCCAATCAAACGGTGCCCCAAGAGATCGAGCGCGAAACGGCGGCGCAGCGGCGGCGCTTCGCCGAGACGGGATCCTGCCTTTTGTGCGACTACGCGGCGGTCGAGGTCGGGCGCGGCGAGCGCGTCGTCGCGGCGAATGCGCATTTCCTCGCGGTGGTGCCGTTCTGGGCGACCTGGCCGTTTGAGACGCTGGTTCTGCCGCGCGCACATGCGGCTTCCGTCGATGCCTTGAGCGGGGCGGCGCGCGATGACCTTGCGGCGCTGCTCGGACGACTCGCCACCGGCTACGACGCGCTGTTCGGCGTGAGCTTCCCGTACACGATGGGTTTGCATCAACGGCCCTCGGATGGCGCGGCCCATCCCTACTGGCATCTGCACGCGCATTTCTACCCGCCGCTGCTGCGCTCGGCGACGGTGAGAAAATTCATGGTCGGCTACGAACTGCTGGCCGGGCCGCAGCGCGACCTGACGCCCGAGGCGGCCGCCGGGAAGCTGCGCGACGCGATGCCCGCGCCCTAGATCGCCCGATGCCTGATGCGGATGACGATCAGCGCGAGCGCGCAAAATCCGGCGCCGGCGTAGAATGTGAACGCGGCGCCGAACCGTGACCACAACAGACCGGCGGCGGTGCTGGCCGCCAGCATCGCGAAGCCGCCGACCAGGTTGAAGAATCCGAAGGCGGTCCCGCGCAGGTCGGGCGGCGCCGTCTCACTCACCATCGCCGCAAGCAGGCCCTGTGTGATCCCCATGTGCACGCCCCAGAGCCCCACGCCGACGAGAATCGTGGGCCAATGGTCGCCGCTCGCCAGCACGAGGTCCGCGCCGATCAGCACGATGAGCCCGAACACCAACAGCGCGGTATGGCTGGTGCGATCGGACAGCTTTCCAAACGGGTAGGCGGACGAGGCATAGACCAGGTTCATCGCGACCATCACCAGCGGCACGAAGGCGACGGGGATGCCTCCCTGCTGCGCGCGCAGCACGAGAAAAGCCTCGCTGAAGCGCGCGAGCGTGAACGCCGTGCCGATGCCGACCACCCACCAATAGGCCGGACCGAGACGCGCGAGGCTCGCCCGCGAGATCGGATTGACGCGTTTCGCCGCGGCGTGCCGCGCCGGTTCGCGCACGCCGACCGCGAGCAGCGCGACCGCCAGCACACCCGGGATCACCGAAACCCAGAACACCGCGCGAAAATCATCGGCCCACGCCAGCATCAGCGCGACCGCGAGCAAGGGTCCGAGGAATGCGCCGACGGTGTCCAGCGATTGGCGCAGGCCGAACGCGGCGCCGCGTCGGTTCGCCGGCGCGAGATCCGCGATCAGCGCGTCGCGCGGCGCACCGCGCACGCCCTTGCCGATCCGGTCGAGGACGCGGGCGCCGAGCACGAGGCCGACCGTGGAGGCCATTGCGAACAGCGGCTTGGTCAGGGCCGCGAGCGCGTACCCGAACAGCGCCAGCCCCTTGCGCCTGCCCAGGTAATCGCTGAGCGTGCCGGAGAAGACCTTGACGATGAGCGCCGTCGATTCGCCGAGGCCTTCGATCAGTCCGACGATCAACGCGCTGGCGCCGAGAACGTCGAACAGGAACAGCGGCAACAGGCTGTGGATCATCTCCGAGGAGACGTCCATCAACAGGCTGACGAAACCGAGCACCCAGATTGCGCCCGGGATGTCGTGCAGCGCCTTGCGCCGCGGGTGTATCATGGCGGCCCTCCACGGCTGCACGAGCCCAATCCCCATGACAGTATACGATTTCTCGGCGCGCACGATCGACGGCGTCGACCAGGCTCTCGCCGCGTATCGTGGCCACCCGCTGCTCATCGTCAACGTCGCGAGCAAATGCGGCTTCACGCCTCAATACGCCGGCCTGCAGGCACTGCACGAGAAATTCCATCCGCGCGGCTTCTCCGTGCTCGGATTCCCCTGTGACCAGTTCGGTCATCAGGAGCCCGGCGACGAGGCCGAAATCAAGTCGTTCTGTTCCCTGACCTACGGCGTGAACTTTCCGCTGTTCGCGAAAATCAACGTCAACGGCGCGGACGCGCATCCGCTGTTCGAATTTCTGAAACAGGCCCGCCCGGGGATACTCGGGCTCGAAGCGATCAAATGGAACTTCACCAAATTCCTGATCGACGGCAACGGCGTGCCGATCAAGCGCTATGCGCCCACGGACAAGCCTGAGAGCCTCGCCGCGGACATCGAAGCGGCCCTCGGCTGAGCATGGGGAGCGTTTATATGCCGCCGCCACGGACCGCGGCGGCGTTGGAGCACATCTTCGGCGAGGCGGCGGCGGGCGTCATCGTCATCGAACACTCGCGCTACGCGCGAATGCACGTCGGCATGAGCGCCACGACCCGGCCTAATCGCATTCTGCTCGCGGGCGCCGGGGCGCGGTTCGTGGCGGATCCCGAACTCGTCTTGCACGAATACTTTCATGTGTTGGGGCAGTGGCGCGGCGGCCGCCTGACGCGCTGGCGATATATTCTAGAGTCGATGCGTCGCGGCTATTGGGAGAACCGCTACGAAATCGAGGCGCGTGAATTCGCGGCCGCGATGGCGAGCCGGTACCGTGAATTGGCGGGTTGACCCTGCCGTGCGCGCGATCCGCGGCCACCGACGCCGGCAAATCACGGTAAAATCCCCCGGCATTCCCCAGACGTCGAGTTAGCGCGCAACATGAGCATGTCCCTACGCGACCAGCTGCTACAGGCGGGTCTGATCAGCAAGAAGCAGGCCGATGAGGCCGATCGGCAGAGCCAACGACGCGAACGGCGACCCGTGGGAAAGCCCGGCCCGGCGCCCGCCGATCGCCGAGCGGCCGCGCCGGGTACCGCTCCGTCGCGCTCACCGGCACCCCGCCCCCCGGCGCCACGGCCTGCCTCGCCGCGTCCTGCGGCACCGCGCCCGGAAGCCCCGCGCGCCGAACCGTCGGCCAAGGCGGAGCGCCGGGCGCAGGCCGCCCTGACCAAGCAGATGATCGCGCAACATCGGCTGCCGCCGGTGGAAGGCGGCGAGCCGTACCATTTCGTGGAAGGCGGAGCGATCCGCCGGATCGCCGTGACTCCCGCTCTGCGTGCGCGGCTCATCGCCGCGGAGCTCTCGATCGCCCGACATGGCGGCGAATATCAGCTGATCCCGACCGAACTTGCCGCGAAGTTGCGCGAACGGGGCGTACCGGTGATCACACCGACCGCGGACGGCGCGCCGCGCGCGGAGTCCGACGAGGCCTACGCCGCCTTTCCGGTTCCGGACGACTTGATGTGGTGAGCCGCGCTCACGTCCCTTCGCCCCGTTTCGAGGAACCACAGTGACCGTTGAAGTTGAAGAACGAATTCATGCCGCGCTCAAATCGCACCCGCTGGAGCGGACCGAAGACGGCTACCGCATGGTGCATGCGCAAGGCTCCGGCGTCAGCTCCCTGAGACTGCTGCCGGTGCGCATCGAGGGTTCGACGGTGGTCGCGACGGCCGAGATCACCGCGCAATACAATCCGGTGGGACTCCCGGCATTCCACGCCCCGGGCGTTCAACGGCTCAATTCGATGGCGGTGCATGGTGCCTATGACCTGCGCAACGGCCAGTTACATCAGACGGCGCAGGTCGCCGTGCGCGCCGACGAACCGCGCGTGCACTTCGTCGTGCAGACGATACTCAACGCGTTCGGCGCGCAGTTGCCGATCGGCCGATCGACCGCGCTGATGATCGTCTCGCCCGAGGTCCAGGAACAGCAGCGAGCGCATCACGCGATGCCGCGGGACTGGACCCGTGCCGTGGATCAGGCGGACTTCGACGCCGCGACCGCGGCGCTGCGGGAGCGGGGCCTGGCGGCGGCGAACGATGCGAACCGCGTCTGGGCCGAACTCGCGCTGAGCGGCGATTGCCCGTCGCGCGCGATCGACCCACAGGCGGAGACCGCGCTGCTGCAGGCCCACGCGGGCGTGGTGCACCCGATCGCCGGCACCGGGTATCTGGCAACGATCTCACTGCCGTACGCAGCGCCGCCCGCCGATGCGGCGCTGATCACCGCCAGGCTGAACGCGCTGGAGTTCGAACAGGTCGATTTCGTGCCGCGCCTCGGCGCCTGGGGACTGCACAGTGCCGGCGACACGCCCGGCTACAGCTGCTTCATTCCGAGCGCCGAACCGCAAGACGGTCTGGCGTTGACGATGATTTGGTGGTGCGCGCTGCGCGCCGCGTGGCTGCGCGACCGGGTCTGGACGGCGAAGCAGGGCATCGTTTTCACGGAGCACACATGACCAGACGGCTCATCGGTTCCGGTTCCCCGTTCGAGGAGCAGATCGGCTATTCGCGCGCTGTCGTCGATGGCGACTGGATATTCGTATCGGGGACCACGGGTTACGACTACGGCACCATGCGCATCGGCGGCGACATCGCGACGCAGGCCGAGCAGGCCCTGAAGAACATCGAGGCCGCGTTGAAACAGGCGGACGCGAGCCTTGCCGACGTCGTGCGCGTAACCTACGTCGTACCGGACGCTTCCGAGTTTCCACAATGCTGGCCGGTGCTGCAAAAGGCCTTCGGCGCGATCCGCCCGGCGGCGATGATGATCTCGGCCGGCCTGGCCGACGCGAAAATGAAGATAGAAATCGAGGTGACGGCGCGAAAGAGGACGTGAATCAGCCGCCTGGATCGGCGGTGTCGCGGAAGCGGAACGCCTCGATCCGCGCGGGCGGCAGATTGCGCCAGACGAGCCGCGCCTGGGCGCGTTCGAAACCCGATGCGACGTCCCGGCAGCCGCCGCGCAGCGCGTAGGTGAACTGGATGAAGACCGTGCCGGGAGCGGAGATCAGCGAGATCTGATCGAGGATCTGGCGGACGAGCGGCTTCTGGAGGCTGCGAAGCGGCAGGCTCGATACGATCGCGCGAACCGGTTTGCGGCGCAGGATCTCGTAGCGGCTGAGATGCGCGGCGTCGCCGTGGATCAGCTTCATGCCTGGAAACCGGCGCGCCAGGTGTTCCGACAGCGCCGCCGAGCGCTCCACAACGATCAGATCCCGCAACGACACCCCGTGCGAGATCAGGGCCGCTGTCACGGATCCGCCGCCGGCGCCCAGTTCGACCACGGCACCGTCGCCGCCAGGCACCAAGCGCGCCATGGTGCGGGCCAGGACCGGGGAACTCGGGCACATGGCGCCGATCTCGCGGGGATTGCGCGCCAGTTCGCGCATGAAATACCAATAGCCGGCCGCACGGCCGGGGTATTCGAGCCGCGGAACCTCGGTCGACGCCTTTCGCGACGGATTGCCGTAGGTCACTTTATCCGTACCGCCCAGGGGCCATTTTTGCGTCATTGGCTATCCTAGCGCGCGCGCGCGGGCTTAACCAGCGGAAGTCGCCGGTCAGGGGTACGCACTCGCGCTGGGCGGAGCGATCTTTCGGCGGCGCAATCCTTCCGCGAAATTACTCTTTGCTTGGCAAAGCTGGTTGAGGCGCAGCCGCAATCATGCCGTGGGCACCGCCGACCAGGCCGCGCCGGCGCGGCCGAGCGCGAAGCCGTTCGCATAGGGCACGTCGCCCGTCACGAGGCGCAATTCGGCCAGTGCCTCGTCGGCGGCCACGGCGCCCGTCAGCGTGCGCGCGTAGAGATCGGCGACCCGCACCATGTCGATGTCCTGCGGTGCGAGGCGCAGGTGCGTGACGCCGGCGTCGCGCAGGCTCGCGAGCTGCGGAAGCAGCACGCCGTATTCGAAGGTCTGGGTCTGGGTGCCATTGATCTTCAGCACCTCCCGGCCGTCGATGGTCGACGCGGTCAATCCGTCCGCGTCCAAACCACAGACGATCTGGCAGTGGTCCTTCGTGAGATTGTGGGAGCGCGCATGGTAGCAGCGCATCGCCACCGACAAGGTTTGGCGCCCGAACGCCTGGATCTCGATTTCCGTGGCGCCGGCGCCGCGGGCGATGAGCCGAATCGACGCGGTGGACAGTTCCACCGGCAGTACGATGCGCGCCGCGCCTCGCCGCGCGAGAAAATCGCGGGTTCCTTCGTTGAACACATTGATGTGCGGGCCGGCGACGTAGGGCGCGCCGGCGAGCAGCTGCACCGTGGCAACGTCGTTCGCCTCGAGCATGGCGCCGGCGGCGGCGAGTTCCCTGATGTGTCCAATTTCCCGCTTCGAGGTGACGAGCGCGAGCGTGGAGATGACGATACGTTTGCCCGCCGCTCGCAGCCTGGCGGCGACCCGGTCGAAATACGCCGCGGCCGCGGGCTCGCGCTTCGAACAGACGACTTCACCGAGGTACACCGTGTCGATCGGCGCCTCATCGGCGATGCGGTAATAAAAGTCCCGGCGCTTCTCCGCCGACCAGTGCAGCAGCAGCGGCCCGAGAGTCAGCCGCGGCGGGGAGACGGCGTTCATCGCCAGCCTTTATGGTAGGCGCCGAAGGTCTCCCGACCTCCCTCCGCCTCGCCCTTCAGGTCGCCCAAGCCCTGCGGCATCGCGTCGCCGCGCGCCAGCGCGTCGAGCACGTCCCGGAACCGACCGACGATCTGTGCGACATAGGCCCGGCTGCGCTGGCGGCCCTCGATCTTCAGCGCGGTCACGCCGGCGGCCTTCAGTTCCGGCAGGATGCTGATCGCGTTCAAGGCGACCGGCTCCTCGAACAAATAGGAGGCACGTCCGTGCGTCACGTAGCGACCCTTGCACGGCGTCGGGTAGGCCGCCGGTTCGCCCCGGGCGAACGAGTTCAGCGTCACCTTGCCGAGGGTGGAGAACATGCGGCCATCCCGCTCGAGGTATTCGACATGCGAAGCCGGCGCGCAGGCGCCCTCGCTGGTCGGCGACAAACCGGTGAAATACGACGATAGGAAACACCTGCCCTCGGACATCGGCCCGACGCTGCCGAATGCAAAGACTTCGATTTCGAGCCGGCTCTCTGCGACGATTTGGGCGACGTCCGCGACCGACAACACGCGCGGCAACACGACACGCTTGACGTCGAAATGTTCGCGATAGAACGCAAGCGACGGTCCGTTCGCGGCGGAGGCTTGAACGGACAAGTGACGCCGCAACCCCGGTTGACGGCGCGTCGCATAATCCAGCACGCCGATATCGGCGAGAATCACCGCGTCGGCGCCGGCCGCGGCCGCCTGATCGACGGCTCGGTGCCAGGGCCCGGCATCGCCGGCCCGCGGAAAGGTGTTGATCGCGACCAGCACCCGACGGTCGCGCGCATGTGCGTACGCCACGCCCTCGCGCAGTTCGTCCACGTCGAAATTCAGGCCCGGGTAGTTGCGGGCGTTCGTGCAGTCGCGAAAGCCGCAGTAGACCGTGTCGGCGCCGGCATCGACCGCCGCACGAAGCGCCGCCGGCGTGCCCGCGGGGCAGACCAATTCGAGGTAGCGGTCGGATGGGCGCGTCGCTGCGGTCATGCGCGCGCCTCGTCGCGCCGCTTCTGCCGGGCTTCGAGCTTGCCGAGCCGCGAGGTCAACGCCGCTATCTCGGTCCTACATTGGTCGAGCAGGTCGGCGGTATCCCGATCCGCATCCTGCGATGGGTGAAGCGTCCGATGCAGCGCCGCGACGCGAGCGCCGGCGCGCTCGACCAGGCGATCGAGTCGGCGCGCCAGACCGCGGGCCGGGCGCCCGAATCGACCGAGCGGGCGCGCCAGCTCCGCGGAGAGCGCGATTTCCTCCCGGTCGAGCACGTTGCGCAATTCGACGATGGCGGCCGTACTGCCGGCTATCGAGAGGTCGCGGCGGAAAAACAAGGTGTCGCCGTCGATCCGGCCTTCGAGCAGGTCGATCAAGGTGGCCACGCTGGCGGCAACCGCCGCATCGGAGCCGCCCGCGTCGCGTTCGATGACCGTCAGGGCAAGCGGCATCCGGCCGATATCCAGCGCGAAGCCGTAGGGAAGGTCGGTCGGCAAGACATGGATGCGCGCCGGAGCCGCGTGTTCCAAATCACGCAATAATTTTGGGTGAGACCCGCCGAGGCTGCGGACCATGATCCCGGCGAGCCGTGCGATCAGCGCTCTCGGCAAGGCCGTCGCCGCAAGCCGCAACAGCGCGGACGGCGTCCGTGAATCGGCGGTTGGGATCGGGGTGGCGGGGCGCAATGGCGCCGGGTGCGCACCGTCGACTGTTGTGAGCGTCAATTGATGTATCTCCACGAAGGGGCCGTCGACAGCGAGAATTTGTGAAATTATGGGCGCCGGTCAGATGCCGGAAACTGATCCGGCGCAATTTCTCCGGCGATCGGTGCCGCGTAATTTATGATGGACGCGAACCGACCCAGGACCCGACCGTGAAATCCCCCGGCCTTGCCGCAATTGTCACAGGCTTCGCCCTGCTCACGCCGCGGGCGCTTCACACGCCGACGGCCGTACGGCTCGCGGCGGCCATCCGGGCCGGAAATGTCGCGCGAGTCGATGCGCAGCTGCGCCGCGGGGCCGATCCGAATGTACGGCTGGAGAACGGCGAGACGCCGCTCGCACTCGCCATACTGAGCGAACACCCGCGGGTGAGCGAATTGTTGGTGGCGCGCGGCGCGGATCCGAACATCTCCGCCAACGGCCTGTCGATGTTGTCGCTGCTCGTTCAGACCAGGCCATGCCCCGTCGGCACGGTACTCGCGTTGTTGAGGGCAGGCGCCGATCCGAACAGCCGCGATGCGCCCTCCGATCGGACGCCGCTGCTGCGGGCGCTGAATTCCGGCGCCGCCGCGTGCGCCGAGATCTTGCTGAACCATGGCGCGAACATCGATGCCCGCGACAAAGGCGGCAGCGGTGCGCTGGACGCGGCGGTCGTCGGATCGTCGCCCGAGATGGTCGAACGACTCCTCCAGCGTGGCGTGGCAATAGATGCCACCACGGACCGGCAGGTCACCGCACTGATGTGGGCTGCGCTGCGCAGGCCGGACGCGAAAGGCGATGCGGAGTCGGTCATCGCGGTCCTCCTCCGGCATGGCGCGGACCCTTGCATGAAGGATGCGGGGGGGATGACCGCCGCCGATTACGCTCAAAAGATGGGCTTTGCGGACCGCGCGGCGCGTCTCGCCGTCGCCTGCGTCAATCGGGCACGGCAGGATCCGCGCGGTTCCAGCCACTGACGGACCGCGGGCGGTCGCCGCGGCTTCAAGTCCCGGTCTCCGCCATTTCGCGCCTCTCGATCGTGAGTTCGGCGGTCCGATGCACCGTGAAATCGAATTGCGTCATGTGCGCGACCACGGCGAGCGCATCGGCGGGCGCCAATCCCTTGATGTTGCCGTAAAGCAGGGTGCGGTCGAGCAACTCGCGGGTTACTTGATCGCCGAGCGTCACGCTCAAGCCGGTCTGCGCCGAGTACCAATCGAGGAAGGCCGACAGCGGCCGGCCATGTATCGCCAATTCCGGCACGAGCGTGCACGTCCAGGCCCAGCGCGCACCACAGGGCGCAACCGCCACGCGGCGCGCGGCGCCATTCTTGAAAAGGTCGACACCTTCTCCGCGCTCGAGGGATTGTCGGGGCGCGGCGCCCCTTTCTATCCAAACGCAGCCGTCACGCACGTCGACCGAAAGGGCCATTGGATCGAGCCGCAATTGGTACCGGGCCCGCCCATGCGTCACCCGACCATGCACCGAGTCGATGACCAAACTCCCGGCCTCGCGCTCGAGCGCGCCGCTGTCGACGTAGAGGCGGCCGCGCTCAAGTTTGACGTGACCGGCCCGCGTCAGTTCGACCACGGTCCATGGACCGACGCGCACGCCGGTGGATCCGATCACGAGCAGCGCGAACCCCGTGGATCCGGTGCGCAGCCGTGTGCCGGCCCGCAGCCGATCCCCTTTGCGGGCCGCGACCAAGGCGGCGCCCCGTCCTACATGGACGGCGCCGCGCGAGGCGATGAACGTATCGACGATGACTGGGTTCATCGAGAACACCGGGTGCGCACGATCCGTGGCGGATGCGTTCATTGGACGGACGGTGACGCGGGAATCAATCGCCCCACCGTGACCAAGCCGATCGCGATCCGCTATAGTGCGCGCCCTGAATTCATTGCTGGAGGTCGGGTAAATGCGGATGATCCTGTTGGCTGCGGCCGTGAGTTCGTGTTGCGTGACGGCTTTCGCCATCGCCGCCCCGGCGTCGCAGCCCGATGACGCGTGGACCGGCAAAGGACAAGCCGGATTGGTCTCCACGCAAGGCAACAGCAGCGCCAAGACCGCCAATGTCGCGCTTGATCTCTCCTTGCATCACGCGGCCTGGAAGCACACGGCCCATCTCGGGGGCCTGTACGCGCAATCGGCCGGCGTCACCTCGGCGGATCGATGGGATGCGGGCTGGCAATCGGATTATTCGGTCACGCCGCGCGTGCTGACGTTCGGGACGCTGCGGTATGCGCACGACATGTTCAGCGGCTTCCAATATCAGGCGAGCGCGACCGCGGGCATCGGCTACAAGATACTCGATGAAAAGACCACGCACCTCACGGTTCAAGGCGGCGCAGGCTATCGTAGGTCCCAGCCGGAGAACATCGTCCGAAACGCCGCGGGCATCGTGACCTCCCGCACCCTCCTCGCGGCGACCGGGGATGCGATACTGACCGCGGGCGTCGATTACTCCCAGGATCTCACCGCGACGACCACGCTCTCGGACAAATTGCTGCTCGAGTCGGGGTCGAGCGACACGCTCGTCACGAATGCGCTCGCGGTCGCGGTCAAGGTGTCCGAGAAGCTGGCGTTGAGCGTCGGCTATACGCTGCAGAACAACAGCAAGCCGCCGGCGGGCCTGAAAAAGCTGGATACGATGGAGACCGTCAATTTGGTTTACTCGTTCTGACGACTCCGAAATCCGGTGGTGCGGCGGGGGCCTTTCAGTATTCCGTGAGCGGCGGCCGCTCGTGCCGCACCCAGGCTTGGACGCTCGGGCGGCGCCATTGATGATTGGCGTAGTCGACGAGGCGCTGCGGCACAGGGTCCCCCAGCGCGATCAGTCGTTGCAGCATCATCGCCAGATCGACATCCGCGATCGACCAGTCACCGAACAAGTTCTCTGCCTGATCGCCAAGCAACGCGAGGGAAGCCGCGCACAGCGTGGCGGCGGCTTCCTGTGCACGAGCGGACAGAGCGGGGCGCCGCGCGCCGCAGAACACGACGAACGTCGGCCGCTCTTCGCGGATCGGCGTAAGGTCGCTGCGCACCCAGGCCTGGACTTGACGAGCCCGCGCGCGCTCGCGCGCGGTCGTCGGATAGAGGCGCGTGCCCGGCAGGATTTCGTCCAGGTATTCGCAAATCGCCGAGGACTCCGACAACGCGAAGTCATCGTGGATCAGCGTCGGAACCCGGCGGGTGATCGAGGTCTTCGCGAATCCGGGATCGTGATGCGCGTGCGCGGCGAGGTCGAGGGGTTCGAGCGTGAACTTTACGCCCTTCTCGATCAGGCTGACGAAGGCGACCAGCGCGTAGGGACTCGCGAAATTCGCGTCAACATAGAGGCGCATGGGGACTCCCGGCGGAACCCGGTTATTTGCGGTGCAGTTCGTCCATGTCGGCCTGCATGCGACGCTTGTACTCATCCGACCATTGGGCGCCCGGCTTGCCGTGGGGGTTGCCCGGCGGCGGCGTGATCACCGGCGCCTCGACTTTCTCTGGTGGTTTTCGCCCGGGTCCCTTGAGTTTGAGGGTCATGCGAGGCGGCGACGAGTCGGAGGAAGAATTCGAATTGTTCATGCCATTTTGTGTGGTGCGGGGGAAATTCGGGCAAACAAGATGAGTCTTTGTATGCCATCGATCCGGCGAAGGCAAGTGAATTCCTGAAGGCGACCCGGTCGCCACCGGCTGTTCGCGGTAGCCGAACCGGCCGCGATGTAGTAGAAAGTGCGTGGTTCCACCCACCACAGGCTCCCCGATGACGACGACGGCCCACGCCCCGGCCGCGGCCCTGGTCACCGTGACGCGTGGTTCTCGCGCGGTGCGGGTCGCGTTGACCGTGGCGCTTGCGGGGATCGCCGTGAACGCCCGCGGCGCCGATCTCTGGAACGTCTATCAGTCCGCGCTGAGAAACGACCCGACATTCGCCGGCGCCGAAGCGAACTACCGCGCGGCGCAGGAGAGCCGGCCGATTGCGCGCGCGGCTTATCTGCCCGCCATCAGCGCGACCGGACAGCGGCAGGTGGAAAAATCAAACGGACAGGTGCCGCTCGTTTTCGACCCGACGACGAATTCCTACATCGAAAGCAACGGCCGGTTCCGCTCCTACACGACGACCTATACCGCGCAACTCACCCAGCCGATCTTCGATTGGACGGCCTGGGAGTCGATCCGCCAGGCCGACGCGGTGGTCGCGCAGGCGCAAGCGCAGTTCGTCGCCGCGCAGCAGGATCTGATCGTGCGCACCGCAACCGCGTATTTCAACGTGATCACCGCGCGGGACACGATGGCGGCGGATCACGCGGCGACGGCGGCCTATCGCTTGGAATTGAAACAGGCCGAAGGCCGGTATCAGGCCGGCTCCGGCACGGTCATCGATGTCGAAAACGCACGGGCGGCGCTGGATCAATCGACCGCGGCCGAAATCGCCGCCCATCAGCAGATCATCAACGCAGAGGAGGATCTGCGCGCGATCACCGGCGAACCGGTAGGCGCATTGCTCGAACCGGGCCCGGACCTGCCGCTGCGTGCGCCGGACCCCGACAATGGCGGCCGTTGGGTCGATACCGCGCTCGCGCAGAATCCGACCCTGAAGGCTGCGCGGGCCGCGGCCGACGTGGCGTCGCGCAATGTGGCGATCAAGCGCAGCGGTCACTATCCGACCTTGAATCTGGTGCTCAGTCACAGCTATAACCACAACGATCAATACTCCGCGATCCAGGGAATCGACGTCGGCCAAGCGCAAAGCCTCAACGGCAACACCATCATGCTGCAGGTGCGCGTGCCCATCTACTCCGGCGGCGCCGTGCGCGCCGCGGTGACCCAGGCGCAGCGTCAATACGATTCCGCCGAGGATCAGGTCCGGCTGGCGAGACGTCAGACCGAACAGAAAGCGCGCACCGCCTACCTGGGGGTGCTCACCGGAATATCGCAAGTCAACGCGCTCCGCCAGTCGGTCCAGTCCAACGAAACCTCGCTGCGTTACATGGAAGCCGGCATGCGGGCCGGCACCCGCACGATCGTGGACGTGACGCTCGCGCGTCAGAATCTCGTCGCGGCGCAAACGGCCTACGCCCAGAGCCGCGCCGGCTATCTGACCGGTCTGCTGCTCCTCAAACAGGCCGCCGGCATCCTCGGTCCGGAAGATCTCAAACAAATTTCGGTATTGCTGCGGGCATCCGCAACGGAGCGTCCGTGAGCGACTCGGATCTTCTGAACGCACTGAAGATCGATCGCGGTCAACGCGAAGACGAGGACGGTCCGGGGCGCCGTTGGCCGTGGGCCGTCGCGGCCGCGATCGTCGTGCTCGCGGTCGCGAGCGCGGCCGCGTGGTACATGCTGCGGCATCACGCGATCACCGTGCAGACTGCGGCGGCGGTGTCCGCCGCCACGGGCGCCGATGCCGGCGCCGTGCTGCAGGCGACCGGTTACGTCACCGCGCGCCGCCAGGCGACGGTTTCCGCGCAGATCACCGGAACCCTCACCGCGGTGTTGATCGAAGAGGGTGATCACGTGAAGCGCGATCAGGTTCTGGCGCGGCTCGACGATCGCGGCTACAAGGCGGCGCTCGACGCCGCCGCGGCACAGGCCGCGGCGGCGCACGCCCTGGTCGCGCAGTATCGGGCGCAGCTCGCGCAGGATCAGCGCGACGCGGCGCGCGACCGGACGCTTGCCGCCCAAGGATTGGTGTCGAACCAGGCCGCGGAACAGACACGCACGCTGGTCGACACCGCACGCGCGCAACTCCTCGCCCAGCAACGCCAGGTCGTCGCGGCCGACGCGGCGGCCGATCAGGCACGGGTCAATTTCAACTACACGGTCGTGCGCGCGCCGTTCGGCGGCATCGTCACGACAAAGGACGCTCAGGTCGGCGAGATCATCTCGCCGCTGTCGGCCGGCGGCGGCTTCACCCGCACCGGCATCGGCACCATAGTGGACATGGATTCGCTGGAGGTCGACGTCGACGTCAGCGAGACCTACATCGGCCGGGTGCATCCCGACATGCCTGCCGAGGCGGTGTTGGACGCCTATCCCGACTGGAAGATCCCAGCCCACGTGATCGCGATCGTGCCGACCGCCGATCGCGGCAAGGCGACGATCAAGGTTCGAGTCGCATTGGAGCGCAAGGACCCACGGATCGTCCCCAACATGGGGGTGCGGGTGTCGTTCCTCGAGGAGCAGCCGCGACAGCCGGCGGCCACCCCCGCGGGCACCCTGGTGCCCGCGACGGCGATCGTGAACCGCGCGGGGCAAACCTTGGTATTCGTGGTGGACGGGGACCGGGTTCGTGCGCGCGCGGTGCGCCCGGCCGCGCAGCGCTACGGTGACCTGCGCCTCGTGCCGACTGACGTCAGGTCCGGCGAACTTGTCGTGGTCGCGCCTCCGGATGAACTGCAGGATGGATCCCGGATCACATTAAAAGAGCCTTCGCCCTAAGCAGCGGGAGAATCGCATGACCACCTTGATCGACATCCACAACCTCGCGAAAACCTACGTCCGGGGGGCGCAGAAAATCGAGGTTCTGCATCACATCAATCTTGCGATCGCCGCCGGGGACTTTCTTGCGCTGATGGGGCCGTCCGGCTCGGGCAAGACGACGCTGCTGAACCTGATCGGCGGGCTGGACACGCCGAGCGCCGGCAGCATCAGCGTCGGCGGCCGGCGGATCGACCAGTTGAGCGGGGGCGCTCTGGCGAGATGGCGCGCCGCGACCGTCGGCTTCGTGTTCCAGTTCTACAACCTGATGCCGATGTTGACGGCACAGCGCAACGTGGAACTGCCGCTGCTGCTGACCCGCTTGTCGGCCGCGCAGCGGCGCAAAAATGCCGCGATCGCGCTGCAACTGGTGGGCCTGGCCGATCGCGCAACCCACAAGCCCGGCGAGCTGTCCGGCGGCCAGCAGCAGCGGGTGGCGATCGCGCGCGCGATCGTCTCCGACCCTACGCTCCTGGTCTGCGACGAGCCGACCGGCGACCTGGACCGGCAATCCGCCGCCGAGGTGCTAGGCCTGTTACAGCTGCTGAATCGCGAGCATGGCAAGACGATCGTCATGGTGACGCACGACCCCAAGGCGGCCGAGTTCGCGAGGCAGACACTGCACCTCGACAAGGGCACCCTGGTCGAACAGGCCGCGGCGTGAGCGGGCCGGGATGAAATACCTGCATCTGATCTGGGCCGCGCTGTTCCGGCGAAAGACCCGCACGCTGCTGACCGTGATCTCGATCATCACGGCGTTTCTGCTGTTCGGCATGCTCGATGCCGTGAGAACCTCGTTCGCGAACATCGGCAAAAACGCCAACGGCGCCGAGCGGCTGCAGACCGGCTCGAGATTGTCCTTCATCGAGACGCTGCCGCAGTCCTTGTACGCGCGCATCGGACGGTTGCCCGGCGTCAAGGCGGTGGCGTATGCAAACTGGTTCGGTGGAGCGTACCAGGACCCGCACAATCAAATATTCAGCTTCGCGGTGAGTCCGAACTACCTCGATCTGTATCCGGAAGTTCAGGTGAGCGCCGCCGCCCGCCAAGCATTCGCCGCGACGCGCACGGGCGTGCTGGTCGGCGCGCAGTTGGCGCGCAAGTTCCACTGGAAGGTAGGCGATGCCCTGCCGTTGCAGTCGACGATCTTCCCGAATCACGAGGGCAGCAAGGACTGGCAATTCCAAATCGTCGGAATCATGCGTCCCAAGGATTCCGGGGGACAATTTTTCAACGGCAGCGTGCTGCTGCACTGGAAATACTTCGACGAGACGACGCCCTACAACCACGGCACCGTCGGCTGGTACGTCACGCGCGTCACGGACGTCAATCAGGCCGATCGGGTCGCCAAGGCGATCGACGCGCTGTCCGCGAACTCCGACCATGAGACGCTGACCCAGACGGAGCAGGCGGCGACCGCCAATTGGATCAAACAGCTCGCGAACGTCGGCTTGATCGTCGGCTCGATCATGGGCGCGGTGTTCTTCACGTTGATGCTGCTGGCGGGAAACACGATGATGCAGGCCGTGCGTGAACGCACCTCGGAGCTCGCCGTCTTGAAGACAATCGGATTTTCGAACCGCAGCGTGCTCGCGATGGTGCTCGCGGAGTCGGTGCTCCTGTTGTTGATCGGCGGCATGATCGGACTCGGTCTCGCGACGGTGCTGCTGCCGGTCGTCAGCGCCGGCAGCGGCGGCGCGCTGAACCTGCCGCCGGTGAATGCCGGCAGTTGGTTGCTCGGCATCGGTCTGATGATTGCGATCGGCGTGCTGGTGGGAGCCTTGCCCGCGCTGCGCGCGATGCGCCTGAACATCGTCGACGCGCTGGCCGGGCGCTGAAGAGGGCGGGCTGATGAAAAGAGGATTGACCTTTCTCGCGAACACGGCCCTGTTGGCCGGCCTCGCCGGGGCGCTCGCCATCTGGGTGGCGCTTCCCTGGTACGGCATAGCCGCGCTTGCGCTGCTGTTCGCGCTGTGGATGGCTCTGGCGCGCCGCGGCCGGCAGGCGGCCTCGGTGACGGCGGTCGGCATCAGCACGCTCGGGCAGCGCCTCGGTTCGTCGGCGGTGATCGTGATCGGCATCGCCGGCGTCGTCGGTGTGCTGGTCGCACTGCTTGCGATGGGCGAGGGCTACAGCGAGGAGCTGCGCAAGACCGGCAGCACCGAGACGGCGATCGTGTTGCGCGGCGGATCGGATGCGGAGGTCACGTCCTCGCTCGATCGGGACAGCATTATCGCCATCACGCAGGAAAAAGGGATTGCGCGCGATGCGCAGGGGCGGCCGATCGCCTCACCCGAGCTCGTGGTCGCCGCGAGCCTGCCGCTCGCCGGCGGCGGACCCGACGACATCGGCAGCGTCCAGATGCGCGGGGTCGGCGAGCAGGCCTGGGCGTTGCGGCCCGGGATCAAGATCATCGCGGGCCGCCGGTTCCGTCCCGGCACGCGTGAACTGATCGTCGGAAAGAGTGCGCAGGGTCAGTTCGCCGGCCTTCGGGTGGGCAGCCGGGTTCTGCTCGGCAACCAACCTTGGAGCGTCGTCGGCGTGTTCGCCTCGGGCGATGCGATGGAATCGGAAATCTGGGCCGATGCCGACGTCGTGGCGGGGATATATCACCGCGGCTCCGGCCGCACCTCGGTCGGCGTGCGCCTGGTGAGTCCGCAGGCATTCGATACATTCAAAGCGGCGCTGCAATCCGATCCGCGCCTGCAGGTCACGGCCAGCACGACGCTCGACTATTACAGCAAACAATCTCAGGGCACCGCCAAGGTGATCCGGGTCATCGGTTTGACGGTCGGCACGATCATGGCGATCGGCGCAATCTTCGGTGCGCTGAACTGCATGTTTGCGGCGGTCGCCGCCCGCGCCCGCGAGATCGCGACCTTGCGGGCGATCGGGTTTCGCGGTCTCCCCGTCGTGGTCGGGGTCATGCTGGAGACGATGCTGCTCGCGCTGTGCGGCGGTCTGCTCGGCGGATTGGTCGCCTGGCTGATGTTCAACGGCTACTCCGCGTCGACGCTCGCCGCCAATGCGGTCGGCAAGCTCAGCTTCGAATTCGCGGTGACGCCTGCATTGCTGTGGAGCGGCCTGAAATGGGCGCTCGCGATCGGCTTCATCGGCGGCTTGTTCCCGGCCCTGCGCGCCGCCCGGCTCCCCGTGGCGACCGCGTTGCGGGAATTGTAGGGCGGAACCGCGGAGCGTGAACCAAATGAACGACTCCGACTACCTCATCGGCACCACGCGCTGGTTGGAGCGCGCGGTGATCGGCCTCGAGTTGTGCCCATTCGCGCGCGCCCCCCACATCCAGGGTCGGATCCGTTACGTGGTCAGTCGCGCGCACACCCCGGATGAGCTGGTCGAGGACCTCTGCGTCGAGTTGCGATGGCTGGCCGCGACCGACCCCGCCGATTGCGAAACCACGCTGTTGATCCACCCGCACGTGCTGGGTGATTTCCTCGACTTCAACGACTTCCTCGACACCGCCGACGCGGCGGTCGAAGCGCTCGATCTCGTCGGCGTGCTGCAGGTCGCGAGCTTCCACCCGCAATACCAGTTTGCGGGCACCGCCTCGGACGACGTCGAAAACGCCACCAATCGATCGCCGTGGCCCACGCTGCATCTGTTGCGCGAGGAGAGCGTGGAACGCGCCGTCCTCGCCCTGGCCGATCCTGACGAGATCTACCGGCGCAACATCGAGACGCTGCGCAAACTGGGGCGCGCGGGCTGGGAGAAGCTGGGGACGGCGGGCGAGGGGTAGGGGGCTGACGGATCGGGATGCGGACGTCATGAACGTGCTGTGGGAACAGGGGCCCTCCACGGTGGCCGAGGTACGGGCTCATCTGGGCCCGCGTCTCGCGTACACAACGGTGCTCACCATGTTGCGCACACTCGAGGCCAAAGGCGCGGTGACGCGCAGCAAAGAAGGTCGTGCGCATCGATACATGGCACGCGTCGCGCGCGCAAGCGCACGACGCCGGGCGCTCATGGAAGTCGCGGGCAAGTTCTTTCGCGGTTCAACGGCAGGCCTGATTACGCATCTGGTGGAGAATGAGCGGCTGAACGAGGCCGAGATCGCGCGCTTGCGGGAGTTGCTGGATCGGCGCACCCGGGATCCAAAGTGATCGGCGCGGCTGCCTACGCCCTGTTGATTGCCGCGTGCGTCGCGCTCACGGCGTGGCTT
>JAJXYR010000203.1 GCA_021780475.1 Pseudomonadota bacterium | reverse complement strand
GACGATGCGCATCAGTTGCTCGTACCGCGATCGTCCGGCGCAAATCGGCCGATCGGGCCGGATCGCCAGCCGCAGCAAGGCACCGATGTGTTCCGCGACCTCGCTCGGCGGCAGCGGCAACCCATCTCCCGGATCGACATCGAGACTCGCGACTGCGGCGCACAAGGCGGCGCTCCAGCCGCCGCCGGAAACCCGCCTGGGAACCGCCGACTCGGGCTCGTCAACGTGACGCCTCAACCAGTCGTCGGGAAATTGCAGGACCAGAGAGCGGGTCGGCTCGGGGCATTCGACCTCATAGGGCTCCGCGCCGTTGATCAACACGCATTCGCCGGGATACAGCGAGGTGGCGCGCCCCAGTTGCCCGATCCGCGCCCGCCCCGCGCGCAACTGCATCAACATGAACGCGGCCTGCCGGGTACCGGCGATATGGGCATTGGTTCGGCGCACCCGCTGGGCGTCGGCACAGATCAAATTGATGGTGCCGGGTCCGAAATCGACCTGGTCGAGGCTCGCATGGAAACCCAGACGCGGCGAGGAGTCGATTTCCAGCTCGAGGAACCGATCGCAGACGGTGTCGACCCAATAGGACAGCGCCCGGCGGGAATCGATGCCGTCGGTCGACCAATGACGTGCTCGCGCGACAGATTGCAATCGTCCCCCCGCATCCAGCGACCGCCTGCCGCCTGATATGCTGCCTCCCGGCGAGAGATCATGCAACCGTCACCGGAATTGCAGCCGCCCACGGTGAAGCGCGCGTAGTCCGCCCGGTGGCTGATCGCGATATGGGTGAATGCGGACACCATGAAGACGCCGCAGATCACGGCCGCAAACTTGCGGGTACCGATGTTCTCCCGCGATTGGTATTCGTACGTCATCGCCAGGGCCGCGACCCAGGCCACCCCGAAGGCCAGACCGCCCAGCACGTCCGACAGCCAGTGAGCCCTGAGATAGATGCGCGACGACGCGATCAGGACGATGAGTGTCACCGTCATCGCGGTTCCCGCGCGGCGCCAGAACGCGGGCGCGCCCCGCAGCAACAAATAACCCAGAAATCCGTAGGTCACCGCGCTCATCACCGCGTGACCGCTCGGAAAGGAGAATTGATCCAAACCGGCGTACAAAACCTGCGGACGCGGCCGGCGCAAGGCCAGTTTGATCACGGCCCCCAGGGTTTCCGCAACGCCCGTGGCGGCGATCCAGTAGCCCGCGGTAAGCCAATGGCGCCTCATGACGAACCACAGCAGGGCCGCGACGATGACGGCCAGCAGCACCGGCGCGTCTCCGAGCTCGGTGAGTGCGACCATCGTGTGATCGAGGGGCGCACTGTGCAACGTCTGCAGCAGATGAAACAGCCGGACGTCGAAGTTGATCTGCGGGTCCTGCCTGATGACATCCTCCACCACGCCGAAGAACAGCCAGGCCCCACCCACCACCAGGAACGCCGCGACCAACAGGAATGCCTTGGGACTGTCGGCACCGACCAGCCAGCGCAGGATTTCGGCGCGCTGCAGCGGCCGGTTGTCGACCTCTCGATGGGGCATCGTCGCCGCCACCGCCCGGCTCCAATGCAGCGAGACCGCCGCGACAGCCGCGATTGCGATGCACGCCAGCCACGCATCCGGCGGCAGCGCCTCGAGCGCGAAGAATCCGCGCAGCCGGGGCACCCAGAGCGTGAGCGCGAACAAGGCGGTCATCGCGCCGACGAGCAGCGCGCGACGCGCTCGCAAGACCCCCGCCGCCAAGACCAGCACCCAGGTCGCTTCCAGGAACAGCACGAGGGTCGCCGCGGTGCGCGCCGTGCCCAGGTTCGCGATCCATTCGGCACGCAGCAAGGCATAGGCGGCGAAGACGGCGCTGGCGACGAACACGCCGGCCGGCACCACGAAATGCAGCACGCGGTCCACGAACCCGGACCGCAAACGATCGCCGTTCGGTTCCAACGAAAGAAAGAACGCCGGCACTCCGATGGTCAGCGCGTCCACCAGTGAAATATGTCGCGGCAGAAATGGAAATGAAACGCCCGCGACGCCCACGGCGAGTATCAGCAACATCGCGTACACCGTCTTGGTCAGGAACAGCACCGCGACCCGTTCGACGTTGCCGACGACCCGACGGCCTTCCGCCATGACGGCGGGCATGCTGGCGAAACGGTTGTCCAGCAGCACGAGTTGCGCGATCGCCCGGGCCGCCGCCGTGCCGCCGCCCATCGCGACGCCGACGTCGGACTGCTTGAGCGCCGGGATGTCGTTGATGCCGTCACCCACCATCGCCACCGTGTGCCCCGCCGACTGCAGCGCCATGACGATGGTCTTCTTTTGTTGCGGCGTGGTGCGCCCGAACACCGTGCGGCTGCGCGCGAGCCCGGTCAACGCCCGCTCGTCGAGCGCCGCGGCATCGACCGCGTCTTCGGCGCCCGCAATGCCGAGCTCGCGCGCCACGGCCGCGGCGGTGGCCGGATGGTCCCCCGTGATCACGCGCACGCCGATGCCCTGCGCGGCCAGCTCCTGCAGCGTGGACAGAGCGTCCGGGCGCAAGCTCTCGGACAACACCACCAGCGCGACCGGGGAAAGCGGCGGCGCGCGCCCGGCCTCCAGGCTTGCGTCGGATCGTGCGAGCAGCAGCACGCGCAATCCCGATGCCGCCAGTTCGCGCGCCCGCAAGACCGCGGCGTTCGCCTCGGGCAGGCCGGCAAGAAGCACATCGGGTGCGCCGAGCACCCAGGTGCCGAGACCGACGAACGTCGCGCCGCTCCACTTGCGCACCGACGAGAATGTCACGGTCGCGTGCGCCGCGGGGCAGCCGGCGGGGGCCGGCCACGCGCGCGCAATCGCCTGAAGCGTGGCGTTGGGGCGCGGCTCGACGGCGGCCAAAGCGGACAGCGCACGCGCGGCGTCGGCGTGGTCCGCGAGCGGTTCCATGGCGTGGACTTGCAATGCGCGCTCCGTCAGCGTGCCGGTCTTGTCGATGCAGATGACATCCACGCGGGCCAGCGCCTCGGTCGCCGCCAGGTCTTGCACCAAGGCGCGGCGGCGGGCCAACCGCACCGCGCCCACCGCGAGCGCAAGGCTGGTCAGCAGCACCAGACCCTGGGGCACCATGGCGACGACACCGGCCGCGCCGTACAGCAGCGCTCCCGAGATGCTCATGCCGAGCGTGAATTGGCTGATGAACAGCAGCGCCGCGGTCGGCAGGATCGCCCAGCCCACCACGCGCAGGATGCGGTCGATGCCGGCCCGCAATTCCGAGCGAGCTGGAACGAAGCGTCGCGCTTCGTGGTCGAGCCGGTGCAGCCAGGTCGCTTCGCCGACCACGGTCGCTTTATAGCGTCCGGAACCGGCGACGACGAAGCTGCCCGATCGCACCGGATCTTGCGCTTCGCGCGCGAGCGAATCGGATTCACCGGTCAGCAGCGATTCATCCAGTTCGAGCGCCGATGCGTCCAATAGCACGCCATCCACCGGAACCGTATCGCCTGCGGCAAGCTCGATCACGTCGTCCACCACGAGATCGGCGGCAGGCACCTCGAACACCCGGCCCTCGCGGACCGCCCGCGGGCGCGGCCCGGATTGCAGCGCCAGGCGATCCAACGTCCACTTGGAGCGCAGTTCCTGTGCGATGCCGATCAAGGCGTTGACGACGATCACACCGCCGAACAGCGAGTCCTGCCACGAACCTTGCGTGATGACGACCACCCACAGTCCGCCCAAAAGTGCGTTGAAGCGGGTGAAGACGTGGGTTTGAAGAATTTGTCGCAGCGTCCGGCCGGCCGGAGTGCGCACGCGGTTGACCCGGCCGCCCGCGACGCGCTCGCGGACCTCGGCGTCCGTCAGGCCCTCGCTCGCGGGGCACGCGCCGCTCATCGCTCCGCTCGAAGCGGCAGCGCCAGAAGGGTCGAGAGCGCGGCCCGCGCCCTCTGCACCGATTCGCGCAACTCGATGAACTCGATCTCGACCGCGAGCGCGTCGGAATCGAGGCGCGTGTAATCGGTCAAGGTCTCGGCGCCGTCCGCGAGTCCCCGCGCCGCCGCCGCCACGGCGCGCGCCATCCCGGCGCGGCGCGCATCGAGGGCCGCGGCCTGGCGCTGCATGATTCGCAGCGCGCTCCATAGCGCATCCGCCTGGCTCGCGCTTTCGTCGAGGCGGGCCTGATAGGACTGATACAAGTACGCACGGCTCGCGCGCGCGACGGCGATCCGGCCCCGATTGCGATTGAATATCGGCAAGGTCAGGCTGACGTCGAAACCCGTGCTTTGGACTCCCTCCTCCGCGCTGCGCGCCTTGACCACACCGACGCCGAGCACCGGAAACTGCGCGAGGATCTCTTCGCGCAGCCGCTCCTCCGCGCTGCGGTACCCCGCGCGAAGCGCCAGCAGGTCCGGCCTGCGGCGCGGCAATTGCGCGAGTGCCGCCCGATACCGGGCCGCGTCGATATCCGCCTCGCCGACCCCTCCGTTCAATCGCAGGCGCACCGTGGGCGCGAGGCCGAGCAGCGCATCGAGCGCGTGCCGGTTCTGAGTCTGCCGCAGCTCGAACACGCGCCAGTCCGCCTCGGCCGAATCCCACGCCGACAGATCGCCCGACACCTGCCGAACGCTCAAGTCGTGCCGCGCCAAGGCATCCGCGTCGTGATGGTAGAGCTTTGCGAGGCTCTCGCGCCGGGCGTCGAGCAGCACCCGCAGCTGCGCGAGCGCCGTGGCCTCGATGTACAGCTCGCGCGCCCTGGCGGCGACCTGCCATTCCTGCCACAGGATGTCGAGGCGAACCTGCCGCGCGTGGGCCTTGGCGGCGCGCTTCGCCGCGGCGTGGGTGACGAGCGCTGCCAGGTCCTGGGTGAGCGCGGCGCTGTACCCGGTAAAGAGCGCGGACTTGGAGATCCCGCCCGAGAGCTGTGGATCGGGCAGCAGACCGGCCGCGAACGATTGTGCGTCCGCCACACCCGCCCCGCGGCGCGCCGCCACCAGCTGTGGATTGGCGAGCACCGCGAGCGTCACGACATTGGTTTCCGAGAGTCCTTTGGCGGGATCGAACGGCTCGGCTCGCAGCCCCGGAAGACCCAGGTCGCTCGCGGGCACGATGATCGCGGGCGCCGGAGCAAGGTCCGGGGAGGACGGCAGCGGCTTGGGCCGATAGAGTGCGCAGCCGGCAAGCACCATCGCGCCGCCCGCCACCACCCAGGCGCCAGTGCTTCGAACCGCGCTCATGACCGCTGCTCCCGCGACAGTTGGCGATGT
>JAJXYR010000179.1 GCA_021780475.1 Pseudomonadota bacterium | reverse complement strand
GTACGGCGACATGGTCGAAATGGGTATCCTGGATCCGACCAAGGTCACGCGTCTGGCTCTGCAGAACGCCGCCTCGGTTGCGGGTCTATTGCTCACGACAGAGGTCATGGTCACTGAGTCGCCGAAGGAAGATGAGCATGCACATGGCGCGCCGGGCGGCGGCATGGGTGGCATGGACATGTAACACCGGAGTTGCCGGCTGCAGTCAAGGAAAGCGGGCTTCGGGACCCGCTCTTTTGTTGTGCGCCCGACGGACGGGATAGGGGTGAGAGCGGCCAGCTAATTTGATGGACGCCGAAACTTATAGTTGACGCTGACCACTCGGCGGCCTGCATCACGAATATTCCTTCGCGCCGACATGTGCTTGACTGGTTTGTTGCGGACTACAGGGCTGTCGGCGCCCATGTCGTGCATGCCGAGATACATGAACCCATAAAGCCCGCGCACCACCGCGAGCGCGGTCCCAAGCAGCGCGGTGATCGCGTTCTTCATGGTTTCTGCCGGTTTCGCGCACGCCGAAACGGCAAGCCCCCCTGAGGCTTCGGACCCTTCCGGCAAACCGGCCGTGCGTCAATGCTTCGTCGGTTCGGGCGGGCAGGTCCGCAGTCCAAGCAAGGTATAGGCGGGACAAAAACGGAAAATACCCGTTGCGAGCGGCAGGATGCCGATGTAGCCCCACCAGCCGACCTTGCCGAAGGCGGCGAGCGCGATCAGCGCGAGTCCGATGATGATGCGCAGTGAGCGGTCGATCGTTCCGACGTTGGGAGTAATGGCCTGCCCTCTCCTGTTGCGAAAATGCCCGGCTCGGATGGGCCGGCCATGGCCGCGATGATCCATCGAATCGAGATTACACCGATTTCGACTGCACCGCCGCTTGCCACTCTTGCTTCGGCGAACCGATGGCGCGGCGAGACGCAACGCGCAGCGCACCTGCTTTACGAGCGCGACTCGAGGGCGCAGGATTGGTGCGCTGCGCAGGAAGTGGCGCCGTTTGCGAGCGCTGCACATCGACGCGGAGGTCGATCTTCGTGTCCGACAATATGGAGTGTGCTCATGCCGCCGGATGATGGTCCGCCGAACACGACGCCCAAACCGGGCGACAAACGCTCCCGCATCGATCCCAAGACCCAGGTGCATCTCGGTTATTGGCTGATCGCCATCGCCCTGGTGTTCCTGCTGCAGAGCCTGTGGTCGTCGCACAGCACCGTGCAGACGGTGCCGTACAGCCAGTTCGAGACCTATCTGAAGGGTGGCAGATTCACGGACGTGGTGGTGGGCGAGCAGACCATCACCGGAAACCTCAAGACCCCGGACAAGAACGGCAAGAAAATCGTCGTCGCGGTGCGAGTCGACCCGCTGCTTGCCGCCGATCTGCAGCATTACAACGTCACCTATTCGCAGGACTACAAGGACACCTGGCTGTCGAGCATCCTGTCCTGGGTCTTGCCGGCGCTCGCGTTCTTCGGCGTGTGGTATTTCATGATCCGCAAGTTCGCCGACAAGGCGGGCGGCATGGGCATGGGCGGCTTCATGTCCATCGGCAAGAGCCGAGCCAAGGTCTACATGGAAAGCAGCACCGGGGTAACGTTCGCCGACGTCGCCGGGGTGGACGAGGCCAAGGACGAACTCAAGGCAGTCGTTGATGTGCTCAAGAACCCGAAGGAGCACAGCCGGCTCGGCGCGCGCGCCCCCAAGGGCGTGCTGCTCGTCGGTCCGCCCGGCACCGGCAAGACGCTGCTCGCGCGCGCCGTCGCCGGCGAGGCCGGCGTACCGTTCTTCTCGATCAGCGGATCGGAATTCGTCGAGATGTTCGTCGGCGTCGGCGCGGCGCGGGTGCGCGACCTGTTCGAGCAGGCGCGGCAGACCGCGCCGTCGATCATCTTCATCGACGAACTCGACGCGCTGGGCCGTGCCCGCGCCGCCGCGCCGTTCGGCGGCGGGCACGATGAAAAGGAACAGACCCTGAACCAGTTGCTGGTGGAACTCGACGGCTTCGACTCCTCCGCCGGACTGGTGATCCTGGCGGCGACCAATCGCCCGGAAATCCTCGATCCGGCGCTGCTGCGCGCCGGACGCTTCGACCGCCAGGTGCTGGTCGACCGGCCGGACAAGGTCGGGCGGGTGCAAATCCTGCAGGTGCACGTGCGCAAGATCCATCTCGATTCGGCGGTCGATCTGCAGCAGGTCGCCGCGCTCACTCCGGGTTTCTCCGGCGCCGACCTGGCCAATCTCGTGAACGAGGCCGCATTGATGGCCACGCGTGAAGATGCCCAGACCGTCACGATCGGGCATTTCACCCGCGCGGTCGAACGCATCATCGCCGGGTTGGAGAAGAAAAACCGCCTGCTCAATCCGAAGGAGCGCGAGATCGTCGCACATCACGAAATGGGTCATGCGCTCGTCGCGATGAGCCTGCCGGGGACCGACGTGGTGCACAAGGTGTCGATCATACCGCGCGGCATCGGCTCTCTCGGCTACACCATCCAGCGCCCGACCGAAGACCGCTACCTCATGACCCGCGAGGAGCTGCAAAACAAGATGGCCGTGCTCATGGGCGGACGCGCCGCCGAGCACATCGTCTATGGGCACTGGTCCACCGGCGCGGCGGACGACCTCGCCAAGGTCACCGACATCGCCCGCAGCATGGTCACGCGCTACGCCATGGCCGAAAAGCTCGGCGCCATGACCCTGGAGCAGCCGCCGCAGTCCATGCTCGGCGGCCCGGTTATCCCGCAGCCGCACGACTACAGCGAGCAGACCGCGCGCGAAATCGACTGTGCCGTGCGCGACCTGGTGAATGACGCATTCACCCGGGCGGACGGCATCCTGAAGCAAAAGCGCGCTATCCTCGATGAAGGGGCAAGCCAATTGCTGCAGAAGGAAACGCTGAGCGACGTCGAGCTCAAGACGCTGTTCGGTAGCAATCGTCCATGACCAGCGCACTGCCGCCGCTGCTGCTGCAGTTCACCGCCACCGTGGTGATGGCCTTCGTGCTCGGCCTGGAATTGCACGGCTACCGTCGCGCGCAGGACGAAGGCATCGGCTTCGGCACCACGCGCACGCTCAC
Organism: Pseudomonadota bacterium; assembly: GCA_021780475.1. Lineage (GTDB taxonomy): Bacteria > Pseudomonadota > Gammaproteobacteria > Steroidobacterales > Steroidobacteraceae > Bog-1198. The sequence continues at coordinate 2,248 of JAJXYR010000179.1, read as the reverse complement.
GCTGATCGGCGCCGCCGGCTTCGTGCTCTGGCTGCTCGACGGCTCGGCGCCGCGCGGGTTGTACCTCGCCGGGCTCGCGACCATCGCGCTGTGGCTCGCCGTGCAATTGTGGCAGCGCGCGGCGCCCGCGACCGACCGGACGGCCGCGACGAGCGGCGGCGCACTGCTGCCGTCGCTCATCGCCCTGCTCGCCTATCTGCTCGGACCCATGGTCCTGACCCAGCCCGACTGGTTCGACGCGGCGGTCATGGTGGTGGGCATCTTGATGCTGGCCGAGAAGCCGCTGATCCGGCGCGTGTCGGACACCTTCCCGAGCGCCGAGGGCGTGACGCTCGCCAAGTTCCTCATCATCGCCGGCCTGGTGCTGCCGTTGATGCCGGACACGGCTCTGCCTGCATTGCCGTCGCTCAGCTACCAAAGAGTGTGGTTGGCGGTGGTGGCGATTTCTGGCCTCTCCTATGCGGGATACGTGGCGCACCGTTACGTCTGGCCCAATGCGGGGACGCTGATCACGGGGCTGATCGGCGGACTGTATTCCAGCACCGCCGTCACGATCGTCCTCGGCCGTGAATCACGCAAGGATCCGAGCATCGCTGCGCAGGCGCCGGCCGCGATCGTGCTGGCGATCATCGTCATGTACCTGCGCCTGCTCGCCCTGATCGCGCTGCTCGGTCACGTGGCCGCGGCGAAGGCCTTGTTGCTGCCCTTCGGCGCGATGATCTTTGGCTCGGGCGCGGTGGCCGCGATCCTCTGGCGGGCGAATCGACCCGAGGCCGCACCGATGCCGGTGCAGCTGCGCCCGCACAATCCGCTCGATCTGCCCATCGCCTTGCTGTTTGGCGCGTTGTTCATCGCGTTCGCCGCCATCACCCAGTTCATCGCGAACCACTTCGGTGCCGATGCGCTCAGGCTGCTGAGCCTGCTCGTCGGTTTCACCGACATCAATCCATTCGTGCTGTCGCTGGCGTCGCAACGCAGCTCGATCGATCCGCGGCTGATGGTCGAGGCGATCCTGATCGCCTCGGTCAGCAACAACGTCGTCAACGCCTGCTACGCGCTGATTCTCGGCCGCCAGCGCCGGATGCTTCCCGTGGTCGGCTGGTTCGTGTTGTGCCTCCTCGCCGCTCTCGTCTGGACCGGCTGGCTGTGACGGCGGCGGCGACGCGCGGCGGCGCTCTATGCGGGGCCATTCCACCGCCAGTCCGCGAATTCCGGCGAATCGGTGCCTGACTCGCCGGCGTAGCGCTGGCAGTCGAGGATGGCGTCCTTCATCTTATCCTTGACGTGCGCTCCGCCCGCGGCGAGCGCGGGCACACGATCGATCGCGTCGATCACCAGGTCGAAGCGGTCGATCTGATTGCGGATCGCGAGATCCATCGGCGTATTGATGTTGCCGTTCTCCTTGTAGCCGCGCACATGGAAGTGACGGCTGTTGGCGCGGCGATAGACGAGCTTGTGGATCCGCCAGGGGTAGCCGTGGAAGTTAAAGATCACCGGCCGGTCGCGCGTGAAGAGATCGTCGAAGTCCGCGTCCGACAGGCCGTGGTCGTGCTCGCTGCAGGGCACCAGCCGGAAGAGGTCGACGACATTGATGAAACGCAGCCTGAGAGCCGGGAAATGTTCGCGCAGCAAGGCGAGTGACGCTTTCCATATCAGAACGGGAAGTAGCGGATGCTCGCGAAGACCATGCTGTCGTTCGCGGTCGGCGCTCCGCCGACACCCGCGAAGGCGTCACGCTGGGTGTACGAGTACTGCAGACCCCACTGGAACTTGCCGTAATCGCCGACGTAGATCCGGTGCCAGAAGCCGAGCGTGCCCTGCTCGACGAGGCGGGTATTGCCGACGCAGGCGCCGACCGCGGTCTCGCTGAAGCAGCCCGAGTTAGAGTACAGCGGATTGCCGTAGCCGTAGCCGACGACGCTGCCGGTCGACGCGGTCAGGTCGAACGACGCGGCGCTCTCCTTCTCCTCGCCGACGAACAGGTAGACGTCGAGCATCGACGTCGCGTGCAGCGTCAAGCCGGCGAGCGCGTCGATCTCGTGGATCGGCTCGATGTTGCCGGCCGCATCGAAGGTGACGTCGGGAAGCTGCGCGCTGCCGTACCTGCCGATGCCCTTGCCGGCGAGGCCGGAGATCTGAAAGTCGAGCAAGTTCGGCACGAGCGGCGCGACGATGCCGAAGCCGAAGCCGCCGCCGCTCGCGCTCTCGTTCGAGTGGTCGAGACCGTGATGTCCGAAAACTCAGATTG
>JAJXYR010000297.1 GCA_021780475.1 Pseudomonadota bacterium | reverse complement strand
GATGTGGGAGGGCGGCCTTGTGGTCGCGGCGATATTCCTGTTGGGTGCGCCGTGGATCGCGCGCTTGATGCACGGGGCGCGGTGATCCCTTTCGATCGAGGAGCGACATCATGTGGGTCGGATTGGCGGTGGCCTTGGCGCTCGTCGGCGCGGTTCTGGCGGGACCCCTCTCGAGCCGGGTCGAGCACCCCAAGTACCACCTCGTCGAGGCGGACGGAAAGTTTGAAATCCGCGATTACCCGGCGATGATCGTTGCGCAAGTCGAATTGACGGGTCCGCGGGAAGCGACGCTCACGCAGGGCTTTCGGATGATCGCGGGGTACATTTTCGGCGGGAACTCCGCCGCCCACAAAGTCTCGATGACCGCCCCGGTCACCCAGCAAGCCGGCGCCAGGATTGCGATGACCGCGCCGGTTGCGCAACAAGCCGTCGACGGAAAATGGTGCGTACGCTTCGTGATGCCGGCCGGCTACACCCTGCAGAGTCTGCCGCGGCCCAATGATCCGGCCGTCAAACTCGAGGAGATTCCGGCCCGGCGATTCGCGGTGATCCGCTTCAGCGGATTGGCGCGCGAGCGCAGCCTCGCACGGCACGAGCAGCAGCTCGACGGGTATGTTCGCGCGAAGGGGCTCAAGGCGCTGTCGGCGCCGATCGACGCCTACTACAATCCGCCGTGGACGCTGCCGTTCCTGCGTCGCAACGAAATCATGCTCCAAATCGCGTTCTAACCTGTCCCGGGACAGGCAGTATTCGCCGCGGTGGATCGCTCGCGCGCGGCCATGTTGCGCTTGATCGACTGCTCCGGGGTGACCCAGATCCGGCCGGCGGCGGCGCAGCGCTCGCCGTAGTCGAACAAACTCCGCATGAATTTCGGACTGAAGTCGACGACCGTGCTCACCGGGAAGTCGACCGGGATTTCGGTCAGGCGGAAGCTCATTCCGAGCCGCCTGGTCAGGTTGATCGTATCGATGATCGCTTCGCGCGTCTTGTACGTCATGCCGGCCGAGAAGCTGCGCGTCAGCACTTCAATCGTCCTGATCGGCGTCGTCTTGGGCAGCCGCGCGAGCTGGCTGTCGACAATCATGTAGAGCGCGCCCGCGCGCAGCGGCGGCAGGTCCTGCGGCCGCAATCCGGCAACGAGCGGCAACGTGAACACGGAGGTCGTTACACTGCCGTCTACGTGCAGCTCGTCGTAGCGGTGCGCACCGTCACGCACATGAATCAATACCGGCGGAAAGACACCGGGAACGCTCGCCGAGGCCACCAGGATGTCGCGGAACAGCGCGCGCGCCGCCTCGCCGCCGCGTTCCGCGACGACGCCCATGTCCCACAACATCGTCTCCTCCGTGTCCAGATCGGTAGTCGCAATGATCAGCCGCCGTCCCGCCTCGCTCTGCCTGGCGACGGCGGCCACCAGTGCAGGCGTCACGTAGCGGTCAACCATGTCGAACAGCGGATCGTGGTGATCGCGTCCGAGCGGGAACAAAACGCGGTCGACGAACTGAAGCGCGGCGGAACGGCGCAGCAAATGGCTGTGATCGGTCGTGAACGCCGCCTCGAGCTCCTCGTCCCAGCGCGGGCCGAGAAATGCGAACGGCGCAATCAGTGCGCCCGCGCTGACGCCGGTCACCAGTTCGAACCGCGGCCTGTCATGGGCATGGGTCAGGCCGACCAGCACGCCGGCGCCGAAGGCGCCCTCCGAGCCGCCGCCCGACAAGGCCAGAATATTGACCGGCCGCCCGCTCGCCGCCCCGCGAATCCCGGAAAAAAAGTCCGGCGCCCGGCGCTGGAAGCCGTTCAGATCCGTCGTGACCAGCCGGACGCTCGCCGGAAAGCCGTCGGGCCTCGCGTCATTGATCACGGTCGGCGGTGCGGGGCGTCGTGGGGGCGCTGCGCAGCCGCCGAGCACGACCAGGCAGGCGACGATCAGAATTTCGGCTCGCATTTCCGTGCTCCATGGTCAGGGCGGACGCCCCAATCGATCCGGTCGGTGGAGCGTACCGCGAAACCGCGTTCCCCGCCGAGATGCGCCAACCCACGCGGCGGCAAAGCTGCGTAAAATACCGCTGCGATTCCGATGTGTCGCGCGGAGATTTTGACGATGAGTGGAGCTGCGATTTTCGCGATCGGCGTCGGTGCGGCCCTGGGCGCATTACTGCGTTGGTGGCTGGGGCTCGCGCTGAACGCGAGCTTTCCTTCGATCCCACCCGGCACCCTGGCGGCGAACTGGATCGGAGCTTACGTGATCGGCGTCGCGATCGCATTCTTCGCGCAGGCACCGTCGTTGTCGCCGGAGTGGCGGCTGTTCATCATCACCGGATTTTGCGGCGGCCTGACGACATTCTCGACATTTTCGGCGGAAATCTCGACGTTGGTGCAGGAGGGCCGGTTCGCCGTCGTCGCCGGGTCGGTGGTGCTGCACGTCGCGGGTTCGGTCAGCCTGACGCTGCTCGGCATCGCTTCGTGGCGATGGTTCGCATCGCGTTGAGATTCAAGGAGCGACTTCGATGCAAGGCTATCAAATCACGTTTTTCACCCAACAGGGCCGACGCTATCAGGGCAAGCTCCTGGGCGAGTGGCTGATCCATCTGGCGATGCAGTTGGGCTTGCGAGGCGCGACGATTGTATCCGCGGCCGAGGGCTTCGGTCAGTCCGGGCGCCTGCATTCGGCGCGCTTCTTCGATCTGGCGGATCAGCCCATCGAAGTCCAGATGATGGTGACCGCGGACCAGGCGGACGAGCTGTTCCTGCGCGTCGAAGCGGCCGGCGTCGAGGTGTTCTACGTCAAGACCGCGGTCGAGTACGGTGTGCTGGGCTCGCCCGGGACTTAAGCGGATTTACCGCGAACCATGCGCGCGGCGGCCAGTCCAAGCCGGCATCGACCGTTACGCAGGAACTCCTTGAACATGACGATGGCTTCACGATTCATCCGGTTCCTGGCCGTGCTGCTGCTGGCGAGCGCCGCGCATGCCGGTGCCGCGCCGTTCGATCTGGCGGGACCCAAGCTCGACGTCGACATAACCAGGGGCGCCGAGACCCTCACCATTTCCCAGGTGCCGAACCTGCTTGCGGGCGACATCCTGCGGATCAAGGCGGAACTGCCGAAAAGCCAGTCCGCACATTACCTGTTGATCGTCGCCTTCCTCAGCGGCTCGACCAATCCGCCGCCGTCCGATTGGTTCACGCGTTGCAACACCTGGACCCGACGGTGTGCGCGCAACGGCTTGACCGTCACGGTGCCGCAAGACGCGCAGCAGGTGCTGGTCTTTCTCGCACCGCAAACCAACGGCGATTTCAAGACGCTGGTAGGGGCGGTGCGCGGCCGCCCCGGAGCCTTTGTGCGCACCGCGCAGGATTTGAACCAGGCCACGCTGGATCGTTCGCGCCTCGACAAATACCTGGCGACGATCCGTGCGCTGAATGATGCCGATCCGACGCGGCTGAAGGTCGTGGCGCCGCTGCTTGCGCGGAGCCTCGCGATCATCGTCGATCCCAAATGTCTCGACCGGCTGCCGGATCTTCAGGCCCCATGCCTGATGGCCGGTCAGGAGTCGCTGATTTTGCAGGACGGACACAGCACGTCCATCGTCGAAGCGCTGACGTCGGGGCCGGCGAGCGATCTGGCGATGCAGGCGAGTTACACGCCGCAGCTCAGTTTCGGCTATTACAGCCCCTACTTTGCCTCCGTGCTCGACATAGCGCGCATATTTGATTCGTTCCGGACCGCGCAATATCAGTACATTCCGGCGCTCGGCACCCAGCGCGGCGATCACCTGGCGCTGACCCTGAATACCCCGCCGTCCTTCTATAACCCGAAATCCGTTCTGGTCGCCGCGTTGCCGGCGGTTCAGGGAGCCCAGCTTCCGCCGTTGCACGCGGTCAACCCGAAGGAGATCTACTGTGCGCGCAAATCCTCGCTGGTATTGCCGGTCGAGGGCGCGCCGTTGGTCTTCTCCACCGCCTATGCGCGCGACATGAAGCTCACGTTGACCGGAACGAACGGCCGGAGCGTGGACCTGCCGGCGCGGGCGGATGCCGCCAGCGGCGGCTTCGTCATCGACACGGCCGCGCTAGGCAGCACCGACCTTGGAGACAACGTCCGCGGCCTGTTGCACGGCTATTGGGGCTTCGACCGCTACTCGGGACCGGCGTTCGAACTCATCAATTCGCGCTCGCAATCCTGGCAGGTCGCGCCGGATGACGCGGGCGCGCTGATCGTCGGGCGAAGCGACGCGGTCCACCTGCGCGCCGGCAGCGTCAGCTGCATCGATCGGATCATGCTCGAGGATCCGCACGGCAAGGACCTGAAAGTCGACTGGAAGGCCGTGAAACCCGGCGAGGTGACCTTGAATCTTCCGCTGCAGGATGTACAGCCGGGGGCGGTGACCTTGCTGGTCCATGAATACGGTGCGAAGGATCCGCAACCCCTGAGATTGCAGGCATTCTCCGCCGCCGGCCGCTTCGACGGCTTCACGCTGCACGCGGGCGACGCTGTCGGAATCCTGCGCGGCAGCCGGCTCGATGAAGTCGCGGGTTTGTCGATCGACGGAGTGCAGTTCGCGCCCAAGGATTGGTCGACCGGGAAGGACGGCGAGACCTTGATGCTCGCCGCCATGAATCCGCAGTCTGCGGGAGCGCTCGCGCCGGCACGCAAGGCTGCCGCGAAAATCAGCCTCAAAGACGGGCGTACGTTCACGCTTGCGAGCGCGGTGCTGCCGTCCCGGCCGCGGGTTGCGCTGCTCGCCACGAATGTGCAGCCTTCGAGCGCCGATCTTGCCAGCAACGTACAGCTGACGGATCCGGGCGAACTGCCGCAGGATGGCGTGCTGGTGTTTTCGGTCAGGGCGCTGACGCAGGCTGATTTCGGGCGGGATTCGGCCATCGAGGTCGGCGCCGCCGACGGGGCTTTCACCACCGTGCTGAACGTGGACAACGGCGGTCTGACGCTCGAGACGTCGCGGGTCGCCGTCGCGAACATCAGTCCCGTCAAGGCATTCGGCCCCGCCGTTTTCGGACCGCTGCAATTTCGCATGATCTCGGGCGGGGTCACCGGCGATTGGCAGCCGCTGGCGACCGTCGTGCGCCTGCCCCATCTGCGTGCGCTCGAGTGTCCCGCGACGAGCGATCTGGCTTGCAAGCTGAGCGGGACCGATCTGTTTCTCGTCGAATCGATCGCGGCCGATGCCGGATTCCACAGCCAGGTGGTCGTGCCGGACGGCTTCCCCGGCACGCTGCTGCCAGCGCCGCATCCGACGGATGAGTCCCTGTATTTGAAATTGCGCGATGATCCAGGCGTGATCAACCGCGCCTCGGTCGCGGCGAC
>JAJXYR010000065.1 GCA_021780475.1 Pseudomonadota bacterium | reverse complement strand
CGGTCCTCCTCCCGCTTCAGCAGCGGCAGGCAGTAGTAATGCGGCCGGATGCCGCCGGCGAAAATCGCACCTCGGTTGTGCAGCAGGTGCTGCGGCGTGATGGTGGCGGCGACGCCGGCGCGGGCGCCGCCGACGAACTCGACCGCGCGCCGCGTCGTGATGTGTTCCAGGATGACCTTCAGGGAGCTGAAACGTTCGACGAGCGGTGCCAGCACCTCGTCGACGAACCGCGTCTCGCGGTCGAACGGATCGACGTCCGGTGCCGCGGTCTCGCCGTGGATCAGCAGCGGCACGCCGCGTTCCTGCATGCGCTCGAGCACCGGGTGGACGCGTGCGATGTCGGTGACGCCCGCGTCGGAATGCGTGGTGGCGCCGGCCGGATAGAGCTTCACGCCATGAACGATGCCCGACTCGCGCGCGCGGTCGATTTCCCGCGGATCCGTCCGGTCGGTCAGATACAGCGTCATCAAGGGTTCGAAGGCGCCGCCGGCGGGGAGCGCCGCGAGGATGCGCTCGCGGTATGCGCGGGCGAGTTCCGTCGTCGTCACCGCGGGCTTGAGGTTCGGCATGATGATCGCGCGGCCGAAACGCGCCGCCGTGAAGTGCGCAACGGCCGCCATCGCCGGCCCATCGCGAAGGTGAACGTGCCAATCGTCCGGTTTCAGGATCGAGATCTGCATCAGGCGCTCCGCGCGCCGTCCGGCCAGCGCCGCGCGATCAGGTCGAGCGTGTAGCGCACGCCGAACCCGGTGACGTCGGTGCCGACCTGGGCGAGGCCCCCGTGCCGGGTCGCCGCGGCGAGGTCGAGGTGCAGCCAGGGGATTTCCGCGGGGACGAAGCGCGTCAGGAAGCGGGCCGCGAGGATGTGGTCGCCCTTGCCCTCGACGGCGCATTGCATGACGTCGGCAACCTGGCTTTCGAGGTCGGTGTCGAAATCGGCGTCCATCGGAAAGCACCAGACCCGTTCGCCGCTGGCCGCGCCCGCCGCCTCGATGACGTCGCGCGTGCCCGGGCGGTTCGTGAACGCGCCGCTGTAGCGTTCGGTCAGGGCGCCGACGCAGGCGCCGGTGAGGGTCGCGAAATCGATGATCGCGCGCGGCCGCGACGCGGCGGCGAGGCAGAGCGTGTCGGCGAGCGCCATGCGGCCCTCGGCGTCCGTATGGATCACCTGGATCGTCGAGCCGTTGTGGGCGCGAACCACGTCCTGAGGCTTGTAGGCCGTCGGGCCGATGCGGTTCTCGGTGATCGCGAGCCAGCAGTCGACCGAGGCGCGCGAGCGCAGCGCGTGCAGCGCGTAGAGACAGCCGACCGCGACCGCGCTGCCGCCCATGTCGGTGTGCATGTCGAGCATGCTCTTGTGCGGCTTCAAGTTCGTGCCGCCCGTGTCGAAGATGATGCCCTTGCCGACGAGGCAGAGATCCGGCGGCTTGCCCGCGCGCCGGCGATAGGACAAACGCACGATTCCCGCGTCGCGGGCGGCGTTGCCGCGCGCGACGGCGAGGAATGCGCCGGCGCCTAGGCGCTCGAGCTGTTGTTCGCCGTAGAACGTGTATTTCAAACCGATTCGCCGCGCCAGGTCCTGAAGGCACCGCCGGTAGGCGGCGGCATCCAGCCGGTTCGGCGGCAGCGCGGTGAGCCAACGGGCGATGTTGTTGCCCGCCGCGCCGGCGAGCGCCGCGTCCAGCCCTTCAGGCTTCGATTCCGCAATCAGGTCGATGCGCGGCGGGGCCGCGCGCGCCGCGGCGCCGGTCTTGTAGGTCGCGAGGGGGAACGCGGCGGCCTGCAGCGCGGTAACCGCCGCGCACAGCGCGGTGCCGGCGAAGCGCGCGCCGAGCCCCTGTTCCCATAGGAGCAGGCTGGGCGAGCCGGGTTCGAGCGCCGCTCGGGCGGCCCGTCCGGCCGCCTGGAGGAGATCGAACGCGCTCATGCCGGCATCCGTGACCAGTATGATCAGCAGCGTTTCGAATCGCGCGCCGACGCGCAAACCGAGGAAGTCGCCGGCCTTGCGCGGCTTTTGCGCGAACAGCCCGGCGAGCGCGGCGCCGTGCGGCAGGGCGCGCCAGACGGCGGCGGCCGGCGCGGCCGGCAACAGCACCATCGCCGCCCCATGGCGCTCGAGCGTCGAGGCGCGCGGCGGCGCCCGGCCGATGCGCACCGGCGCGGTCAGTCGATCCAAGGGCAAACGAGCCGGCATATCGTCGAACCGCAAAGCCGTTCCTCGCTTGACCATGAAAAACCAAACCCCGAAGATAGCGCTTCCTAACAAACTCGTAGTGGCGGTTCGTGCAATCGCGCTGTAACGTGCCCCGCATGTTAACAGGACGCGTCTTGATCTGCATGAGCGTGTCCCATCGCCAAGGCCCCGTATGACTCAAAGATCACCGTTCGAAGACATTGATCCTGTGGAGACCCAGGAGTGGCTGGAATCCATAGACTCCGTCATCCGCGCGGAGGGCCCCCAGCGCGCGCATTTTCTGCTCGAGAAACTGGTGGATTTCACCCGGCGATCCGGCACCTATCTGCCGTTCAAGCCGAACACCGCCTACCTGAACACGATTTCCAAGTCGCAGGAACCGGAATATCCGGGCGATCGCGCGCTCGAGCGGCGCAACGAAGCCTATATGCGCTGGAACGCCATGGCGATGGTCGTGCAGGCGAATCGCGAGAACTCCGAATACGGCGGCCACATCGCGACCTACGCGTCGGCGGCGACGCTGTACGAGGTCGGCTTCAATCACTTCTGGCGCGCGCGCAGCGACGCGCATCCCGGCGACCTCGTGTTCATCCAGGGCCACTCGAGCCCCGGCATCTATGCACGCGCCTATCTCGAAGGGCGCCTCACCGAGCAGCAGTTGGCGCGATTCCGCCGCGAGGTCGACGGCGGGGGGCTGTCCTCGTACCCGCACCCGTGGCTGATGCCTGATTTCTGGCAGTTCCCGACGGTGTCGATGGGCCTCGGGCCGATGAACGCGATATTCCAGGCGCGCTTCATCCGCTATATGGAGCACCGCGGTCTGATGCCGGAGTCGGACCGCAAAGTCTGGGCCTTCCTTGGCGACGGCGAAATGGACGAGCCCGAGTCGATGGGCGCGCTGACGATGCCGGTGCGCGAGAAGCTCGACAACCTGGTTTTCGTGATCAACTGCAACCTGCAGCGCCTCGACGGCCCGGTCCGCGGCAACGGCAAGATCATCCAGGAACTGGAGGCCGCGTTTCTCGGCGCCGGCTGGAACGTGATCAAGGTGCTGTGGGGCTCGCGCTGGGATCCCTTGCTCGAAAGGGATCAGAAGGGCTTGTTGAAGCGCCTGATGGAAGAGTGCGTGGACGGCGAGTACCAGAACTTCAAATCGAAGGGCGGCGCATACACCCGCGAGCATTTCTTCGGCAAATATCCGGAGCTTCGCGAAATGGTCGCGAACATGTCGGATGAGGAGATCTGGCGCCTGAACCGCGGCGGCCACGACCCGCAGAAGGTTTACGCGGCCTATGCGGCGGCTGCCGCCCACAAGGGCGCGCCCACCGTGATCCTCGCGAAGACCGTCAAGGGCTACGGCCTCGGCAAGGGCGCCGAGGGCATCAACGCAGCCCATCAACAAAAGAAGCTCGGCGAGGACTCTCTCAAGGATTTCCGCGACCGTTTCAACATCGAGATCACCGACGCCGAGATCGAGGGCTTGTCGTTCCGCAAGCCGCCTCCGGACAGCGAGGAGACCCGCTACCTGCAGGCGCGGCGGTCATCGCTCGGCGGATATCTGCCGGCGCGCACCGACAAGGCGCCGCCGCTCGCGGTGCCGCCGCTCGAGACCTTCAAGGCGCTGCTCGACGGCACGGGTGAGCGCGAGATCTCGACGACGATGGCTCTCGTGCGGATGCTCACCGCGCTGGTGAAGGACAAGAACATCGGCTCGCACGTGGTCCCAATCGTCCCCGACGAGGCGCGCACGTTCGGCATGGAGGGTATGTTCCGTCAGATCGGCATCTATTCGTCGGTCGGGCAGTTGTACACGCCTCAGGACGCCGACCAGCTGATGTACTACCGCGAGGACAAGCAGGGACAGATCATCGAGGAGGGCATCAACGAGGCGGGATCGCTGTGTTCATGGCTCGCCGCGGCGACCGCCTACACCAACCACGGCATCAACATGGTGCCGTTCTACATCTTCTACTCGATGTTCGGATTTCAACGCGTCGGCGATTTCATCTGGGCGGCCGGCGACAGCCAGGCGCGCGGCTTCCTGATCGGCGCGACGGCCGGGCGCACGACCCTCGCCGGCGAGGGCCTCCAGCACCAGGACGGCCACAGCCAGCTCGTCGCGACGACGGTGCCCAACTGCGTCGCCTACGACCCGACGTTCGCGTATGAGCTCGCCGTGATCGTGCAGGACGGCATGCGGCGGATGTACCAGGAGTGCCAGAACGTCTTCTACTACATCACCTGCATGAACGAAAACTATCCGCACCCGGCCATGCCCGGCGGAGTCGAGCAGGGGATCCTGAGCGGCATGTATCTTCTGCAGATCGGCGGTCGCGGCAAGGTGCGTGCGACGCTGTTCGGCTCGGGAACGATCCTGCGCGAGGTGATCGCGGCGGCCGAGATCCTCGAGCGCGACTACGGCGTGCCGTCCGACGTGTATTCGGTGACGAGCTACAGCGAGCTGCGCCGCGACGCGCTCGCCGTGGAGCGGTGGAACATGCTGCATCCGGACGAACCGCAGCGCCAGACCTACATCTATCAGGCGCTCGGTGACCGCGAGGGCCCGTTCGTGGCGGCAAGCGACTACATGAAGACCGTGCCCGATCAGATACGCCAGTGGGTTCCAGGACGCTTCCTGGTGCTGGGAACCGACGGCTACGGCCGCAGCGACGCGCGCGCCCCGTTGCGGCGCTTCTTCGAGGTGGACCGGCATTACGTCGTCGTGGCGGCGCTGAAGGGGCTTGCGGACGACGGCAAGATCGACAAGAAGACCGTCGTGCAGGCGATGAAGAAATTTGGCATCGACCCCGAAAAACCGAACCCGGTTACGGTTTAGGCGCAAGATCGTGAGCACACTCATCGAAGTTCGCGTACCGGATATCGGCGGATTCAGCGACGTCAGCGTCATCGAGGTCCTGGTGGCCGACGGCCAGCGGGTCGACAAAGAGTCGCCCTTGATCACGTTGGAGACCGAAAAAGCCGCGATGGACGTGCCGTCGCCGATGGCCGGCCGCGTGGCGCAGGTGAAGTTGAAGGCCGGCGACAAGGTGTCGGAGGGCTCGCTGATCCTGATGCTGGATGCCGCCGGCGCGTCGACGGCGGCCGGCGTGCCGACGGCATCACCACCGGCATCGGCGCCCGCAGCGCCCGCCGCGCCGGC
>JAJXYR010000153.1 GCA_021780475.1 Pseudomonadota bacterium | reverse complement strand
CTGGCCGCGGACCCGGCCGGCCGGCCGGGCGCCGCCGCCGGCACGGCGACGGACGCATCGGCCGGTGCCGCTGCGATCGCCGGTTTCTTCGGCGGCTGGCGGTCGGCGTCCATCAGGCGCTTCAGGCGTGCCGCGACGTCGCGATAGGCGCCGTCGATGCGGGCCAGGTGCCGGAACACGGCGGTCGCCTGCGGCGAGCGGCCACGTTGTTCCAGCTGGATCGCGAGCGTGTACAGGTCGCCGAGCACCGTGGAACTCGCCTTCCGGGTCTTCAATTCGGCGAAACGTTGTTCGAAATTGTCGAGCAGGCGGGCGGTGTCCGGTCCCGGAACCGGCTGGCGGCCGTCCGTCGCCGGATGCCCGCCGCCGAATCCGAGACGGGATGCGCCCCACAGCAACGCGCCGGCCGTCGACAGCACGATGCCCGCCGGCCACACCCAGGACCCGTGTCCGGCGAGGGCGCGAATCGCGAATTCCAACACGATCAAGGCGCCGCCGGCGATGGCAGCGATCAACCCAAGTTTTCTCATGCCGTAGAGATCATCCCCATACAGTACGCTGCCGCAGTATAGGGGATCGGGCGGCGCTCACGGCAATGCTAAGCTCACAAAACGGATGCAAGGATCGTCATGGCGAAGTCGAAAGAGGTGTTCATCTGCCAGAACTGCGGCGCCACCTCGCCGAAATGGCAGGGGCAATGCGCCACATGTGGCGAATGGAACACGCTTTCGGCCGAGTCCCGCCGCCCGGGCACCGTGGCGGGCCGCGCCGCCGCCCCGTCGCGCGCGCAGCCGACCTCGACGCTCGCCGCCGAGTCCAGCGCCGCCCCGGCGCGCCTCGGCACCGGCTCGACCGAGCTGGACCGTGTCTTGGGCGGCGGCTTGGTCGAAGGGTCGGTGACGCTGCTTGGCGGCGATCCGGGCATCGGGAAATCCACGCTGATGCTGCAGGCGGCGGCCGGCCTGTGCGCCGCCGGCACCGTGTTGTACGCGACCGGCGAGGAATCCCTGCAGCAGGTCGCTTTGCGCGGCAGCCGGCTCGGATTGGACGGCGCCGCCGCGCGGCTGCTCGCCGAGACCTGCGTCGAGGAGATCATCGCCGCCGCCTCGTCGGTCGGTGCACGCATCGTGATCGTCGATTCCATCCAGACCATGTATTCGGAGCGCGTCGAGTCCGCCCCCGGCGCCGTTGCGCAGCTGCGCGAATGCACCGCGATGTTGGTGCGCCATGCCAAGACGTCCGGAACCGCGGTCTTGCTCGTCGGCCACGTGACCAAGGAGGGCCAGATCGCGGGTCCGCGGGTGTTGGAGCACATGGTCGACACGGTGCTGTATTTCGAAAGCGATACCGGCAGCCGTTTTCGCGTGCTGCGCTCGGTCAAGAACCGGTTCGGCGCCGCGAACGAGATCGGCGTCTTCGCGATGGCCGAGCAGGGTCTGCGCGAGGTGAAGAATCCATCGGCGATCTTCCTGTCGCGCGATCCTGAGCCGGCCGCGGGCAGCGTCGTCACGGTGATGCGCGAGGGGACCCGCTCGCTGCTCATCGAGGTCCAGGTGCTCGCCGACCAAAGCGCGGGCGGCACGCCGCGCCGGGTCGCGGTCGGCATCGACGGCAACCGCTTGACGATGCTGCTCGCGGTCGCGCACCGGCATGCCGGGCTCGCGCTGCAGGGTCAGGACGTGTTCGCGAACGTCGTCGGCGGGGTGCGCATCGCCGAGACCGCGGCGGATCTGGCGATCGTGCTCGCGGCGAGGTCGAGCCTGCGCGATGCGCCGGTGCCGCACGCGCTGATCGCATTCGGCGAGATCGGCCTAGCCGGCGAGATCAGGCCGGTGCCGTTCGGCGAGGAACGCCTGCGCGAAGCCGCGAAACACGGCTTCACCGCGGCGCTGGTGCCGCTCGCCAACGTGCCGAAGCGCGCGCCGGACGGCATGCGCGTACGCGGCGTGAGGCGCCTGGCGGAGGCGCTGGACGCCGACTAGCCGCGCGGCGCCGTCATCGCGGCCGCCGGCGGGCGTATGCGCACCGTCTTGACCGCATTGTCGCCGGTCTGGAGGACCTCGATCGTGTAATCGGCCAATTTGAGCGTGGTCCCCGGATCGGGGATCGTCTCCAGATGCTCCACGATCAGGCCGTTCAGCGTCTTCGGGCCGTCGGTCGGCAGGCTCCAGCGCATCGAGCGGTTCAAGGCGCGCAGCGTCGTCGAGGCGTTGACCACGTAGCTGTCGTCCGCCTCCTTGTGAACGTCCTTGTGCATCATGGTCGCAGGGTCCGTCGTGAATTCGCCGACGATCTCCTCGAGGATGTCCTCGAGCGTCACCAATCCCTGGATGTCGCCGTACTCGTCGACGACGAACGCGAGGCGGCGCTTGGCGCGCTGGAAGTGGAGCAGCTGCGTGTTCAAGGTCGTGCCGGACGGCACGAAATAGGTGTCGTGCGCCGTCGCCGCGTCGATCAACGCCTGGCGGTCGAGGCGCCCGCGGGCGAGCGCGTGCACGATGCGCTTCATGTGCAGCACGCCGACGATCTTGTCGATCTCGCCTTCATAGACCGGCAGCCGGGTATGCTGGCTCTGGCGCAGCTGCAGCGTGATCGCGTCCCAGTCGTCCTCCAGGTCGATGCCGACGATCTCGGTGCGCGGCACCATGATGTCCTCGACCGTGATCTTCTCCAGGTCGAGGATGCTCACCAGCATCTGCTGGTGGCGCAGCGGGATGGTCGCGCCGGTCTCGGCGACCACGGTGCGCAATTCCTCGCGGCTCAGGATCTGGGAGCTCTGCTGCGGCGAGACGCCGAGCACGCGCAGCGCGCCGTTGGCGATCAGGTTGGTCGCCCACACGAACGGGTACAGCAACCGCAGCAACGGGGCGAGCACGAAGGCGGCCGGCATCGCGAGCCGTTCGGGATGCAGCGCGGCGAAGGTCTTGGGCGCGACCTCGCAAAATATCAGCATGAAGAACGTCAACGCCACGACACCGACGGCGACCAGGAAATCGCCGCCGATCCGAAAGGCGATGAGCCCGACCAGCGTCGGCGTGACGACGTTGATGATGGTGCTGAGCAGTAGGATCAGGCCGATCAGCCGGTCGGGCTTCGCGAGCAGCCTCTCGGCGCGCTGCGCGCCGCGATCGCCGGCTTTCGCCGCATGGCGCAGGCGGTAGCGGTTCAGCCTCATCAACGCGGTCTCGCTGCCGGCGAAGAAAGCCGACAAAAGCAGCAGCGCGACGAGCGCGAAGTACAGCAATCCCATCGAGGTGTGAGGCGGCAATCCGGCCGTGGTCATCCCCAGTGCCGTCCCAACAGGTCCTCCAGGACGAATTTCGAGCCGAAATACGCGAGCAGCAGGACTCCATACCCGACCAGCGTCAAGCGCACCGCGAAGCGCCCGCGCCAGCCGTAGCGTACGCGGCCGATGAGCAGGACCGCGAACAGCACCCAGGCGATCAGCGACAGCACCGTCTTGTGAACGAGGTGCTGCTCGAACAAATTCGTCACGAACACGAAGCCCGTGAACAGCGCGAGCGTGAGCAGCGCGAAGCCCGACCCGATCAGGCGGAACATCACCTTTTCGAGGACGTCGATCGGCGGCAGCAAGCCAGGCAGGTCGGCGATCCGCCGGGCGCGCAGCCGGCGGTCGAGGAGCACCAGCATGGACGCGGTCGCGGCGGCGGCGAACAGCAGCGCCGCCGCCGCCATCGACAGCAGGATGTGCGCGGACAGTTCCCACGCCGGCACCGCGTCGACACGGAATTTGTGGCCGCTGCCCGTCGCGGTCGCCCCGATCGCCGCGCTCGCGAGCAGCAGCGCCCCGAGCACACGGTATTGGCGCTCGAGCGCGATCAGGCAGGCGAGGATCGCGAGCGTCCACGCGAGCAGCGAAACCGCCTCCAGGATGCCGATCGAGAAAGGCCCGACGGTGCGCATCAAGTGCACGATCGCGTCGCTGTGCGCGAATATCGCCGCCAGCGACAGCGCCCAGGCGTAGGGCTCCATGCGTCGGTTGTTCACGCTGCGCAGCATCAACCAGGCGCTGGCAGAGTAAAGCACGAATAAGCTGATGGCGAGGATCACGGCTTGCCTTGGTTCTTTGAGCACGAATAATGACATAAGGACTTGCGCCCTCCTAGCCGCATATAATGCCCGCCCATGTTCGACCAACTGACCGAAAGACTCTCCTCCGCGCTCAAATCCCTGTCGGGCCGCGGACGTTTGACCGACGACAACATCGCCGAGACGGTGCGCCAGGTCCGCCTGGCGCTGCTCGAGGCGGACGTCGCGTTGCCGGTCGTCAAGGCCTTTACGGACGCCGTTCGCGCGCGCGCGGTCGGCACGGAGGTCACGAAAAGCCTCACGCCGGGCCAGGCGTTCATCAAGGTCGTGCACGAGGAGTTGACGCGGCTGATGGGTGAACCCGCCGCCGGACTGAACCTGCGGGCGCAGCGGCCCGTGGTGGTGATGCTGGCCGGCCTGCAGGGTGCGGGCAAGACGACCACCGCGGGCAAGCTCGCGCGGTGGTTGATCGAGAAGGAGCGAAAGAAGGTGCTGTTGGCGAGCACCGACGTGTATCGGCCGGCGGCGATTCTGCAGCTGCGGCTGCTCGCCGGCCAGGTCGGCGCGGGCTTCGCGGCGGCATCGGCGCAGCAAACGCCCCTGGCCATCGCCACGGGCGCGCTCGCGGAGGCGACCCTCCAGGCCTACGACGTGATGATTTTGGACACGGCGGGCCGTCTGCACGTCGATGCCGAAATGATGGCCGAAGTGCGCGAACTCGAAGCCGCGGTCCATCCGCACGAACGCCTGTTCGTCGTCGACAGCATGGCCGGACAGGACGCGGTGAACGCAGCCCGCGCTTTCGACGGGGCCCTGAGCCTGACCGGCGTGATCTTGACCAAGGCGGACGGCGATGCCCGCGGCGGTGCCGCCTTGTCGGTCCGCCAGGTGACCGGAAAGCCGATCCTGTTCATCGGCACCGGCGAGAAATCCGACGCACTGGAATTGTTCCAACCGGAGCGCGTCGCCTCGCGCATCCTCGGCATGGGCGACGTGTTGTCCCTCGTCGAACAGGTCAACGAACAGGTCGACCGGGAAAAGGCGGAAAAGCTCGCGAAGAAGCTCGGTTCCGGCAAGCGGTTCGACCTTGCGGACCTTCGCGATCAGCTGTCCCAGCTCGAGCGCATGGGAGGCATGACGGCGTTGCTCGACAAGCTGCCCGCGCACCTGCAGGCCAACGCGGCCAAGGCCGCCGGCGCCGTGAGCGGACAAGCGGTCAAGCGCCAGATCGGCATCATCGATTCGATGACCCCGCGCGAGCGGCGCCGGCCGGAATTGATCGACGGATCGCGCAAACGCCGCATCGCGTCCGGCGCCGGCGTCCAGCTGCCGGAGGTCAACCGCCTGTTGAAACAGTTCGACCAGATCCAGAAAACCATGAAGAAACTGGGCAAGGGCGGAATGCTGAAAAACATGATGCGCGGGATGGCCGGACGCCTGCCGCCGGGCTTCGGTCCATAAGTTCTTGCTCTACGGCCGATTTCACCGCTAAAATAAGCGGCTAGTCTACCTTAAGGTGAATCTCACGATGGTGACGATCCGTTTGACCCGACGCGGCGGCAAGAAGACGCCCTTCTACCACGTTGTCGTGACCGACAGCCGCAAGCGCCAAGGCGGCACGAGCCTCGAAAGCGTGGGGCTGTTCAACCCGGTCGCGCGCGGTGCGGAGGTCAAATTGCGCCTCGACGTCGCGCGCATCGAACATTGGGTCAGCCTTGGCGCCCACATGTCGGACCGTGTCAAACAACTGCTGACGACGTTCCGCCAACAAGCCGCCTGAGCGCGGCTGACGCGCGATGAGCGACGATACCGCGCCGCTCGTCGTGCTTGGCGCCGTTTCGGCACCCTTCGGCGTCAAGGGCTGGGTCAAAGTCCGCTCCGACACCGACCCACCCGGGCGTCTATTCGAGTACCGCAACCTCCGGTTGGTGCTGCACGGCAGTGCGACCAGCCTCGCGATCGAGGCGACCGGGCGCAGTGGCGGTCAGCTGACCGTGAAGTTCAAGGGGATCGACGATCGAGACCGGGCGGCGGCCCTCGCGGGGTCGAGCTTGTGCGTCGCGAGGAGCGATTTGCCGGCCGGCGGCGAGCGGGAATTCTACCGGGCGGATCTGATCGGCTGCGCGGTGGTTTCGACGGGCGGCGCGCCGCTTGGGGTGCTGGATCATTTCGTCGAGACGCCGGCGCATGCCCTGATGGTCGTGCGCGGCGACAAGGAATATTGGATCCCGGCGGTGCCGGCGCACCTGCGACGGGTGGATTTGCCGGCGCGGCTGGTGGTCGTCGATTGGAACGAGGCGGCGGAATAGGGCGATGCGCATCGCGGTCGTGTCACTGTTCCCGCGGATGATCCTCGATGCCCTGTCGCACGGGGTGGTCGGCCGGGCACTGTCACGCGGGACGCTGCGGGTCGACTGCTTCGATCCGCGGGATGGCGCCACCGACGTGCATCGCACGGTGGATGACCGGCCTTTCGGGGGCGGGCCCGGGATGGTGCTGAAGGTCGAGCCGCTGCGCAGTGTCCTGCGCGGCGCCGTGGCGTCCTTTCCGGAGGCCGTTCCGCGGGTGGTTTTGGGCGCGGACGGCAGGCGATTCGACCAGGACCTTGCGCGCATTGCATCGACCTGGCCCGGCCTCGTGCTGATCGCGGGACGCTACGAGGGCATCGACGAACGGCTGTTGGAGAGCGAGGCGGACGAGCGTTGGTCGATCGGCGACTACGTCCTGTCGGGCGGGGAATTGCCGGCTCTCGTGGTCATCGATACGATTGCGCGGCTGCTTCCGGGCACGCTGGGCGACGCGGAATCGGCGGAGCAGGAATCGTTTAGTGACGGACTGCTCGATTGGCCTCATTATACGCGGCCGGCCGAGATCGACGGCCGGCGGGTGCCCGAGGTGCTGATGTCGGGTGACCACGCGGCGATCCGCCGTTGGCGCCTGCGCGAAGCGCTGGGGCGCACCTGGTTGTGGAGGCCGGATCTGTTGGAACGCCGCGGCATGAACGCCGCGGAGCGGGAATTGTTGGAAGAATTCAAGGCTGAGCGCGGTGAGCGCCGGTCGCAGTGAAGATGGTACCAAGATGAGGTCGGAACAATGAACAAGGTCATTCAGCAGTTGAACAGCGAGCGCGAACAGGCGAAGTTTCCGGAGTTCAATCCCGGCGACACCATCGTCGTGCAGGTCAAGGTCGTCGAGGGCGACCGCGAGCGCGTGCAGGCTTATGAAGGCGTGGTGATCGCGAAGAAGAATCGCGGCGTGAATTCCTCGTTCACGGTGCGGAAAATCTCGCACGGCGAAGGCGTGGAGCGCGTATTCCAGACCCACAGCCCGGCGATCAGCGAAGTGAGCGTCAAGCGCCGCGGCGCCGTGCGCCGCGCGAAGCTCTATTACCTGCGCGAACTGTCCGGTAAGGCGGCGCGTATCGAAGAGAAGCTCTGACACCCGGGGGCGGGGGTCCTTTCCACCGGGGCGGCGCCGGGAGGCGTGCGATGAGTGTCGGATCGGTGCTGGGCAGCGTTTTGTCGTTGGTCTGGCGCATACTCGAGGGCATTCGCAAGACGCTGCACCTGGTGCTGCTGCTCGTCATATTCGGGTTCCTGCTGGCGGCGCTGCATTCTTCGATCCCGATCGTGCCGGCTTCCGCGGCGCTCGTGATCGCGCCCCGCGGCGAACTCGTCGAACAGTTGTCCGGCGATCCGCTGCGCCGGGCGCTCGGCGAGGCGACCGGCGGACCCGCCCGTCAAACCTTGCTGCGCGACGTCGTCGATTCGATCGAGGCGGCGAAAAAGGACCCGCGCATCAAGTTGATCGTCCTGAAGCTCGACGATCTCGCTCCGTCCGGTCTGTCGAAGCTGCAGGAGGTCGGCGCCGCGATACGGGACTTCCGCGCATCCGGCAAGCGTGTGATCGCGACCGCCGATTCGCTCGATCAAACCCAGTATTACGTCGCCTCGCAGGCGGGCGAGGTCTACCTCGACCCGTTCGGCTCGGTGTTCATCGACGGCTTCAGCTATTACCGCATGTTCTTCAAGGACGCCATCGACAAGCTGGGCGTCGACGTGAACATATTCCGCGCGGGCACGTTCAAGAGTTACACCGACCAATATTCGCGCAACGACATGTCGTCGAGCGAGCGCGAAGAAAGCTCCGCGTGGCTCGACTCCCTCTGGAACGCCTATCAGCGCGACGTCACCAGCGCACGCTCGCTGCCGGCCGGCGCCCTGCAAGATTTCGTCGAGCAGGGCCCCGCGGAACTCGCCGCGGTCAACGGCGACGCGGCGAAGCTCGCGCTTCAACACGGCCTGGTGACGGCCTTGAAGAGCCGCCGACAGGTGGACGATGAATTGGAGAATCTCGTCGGCAGGGACGACGACACGCATTCGTACAACGCGATATCGATGAACTCGTACCTCGACGCGATTCGCGCCCGGCACCTCTTCGAGTCGAAGCCCGCCTCCCAGGTGGCGATCATCGTCGCGTCCGGCGAGATTTTCGACGGGCGCCAGCCGCCCGGCGCGATCGGCGGCCAGAGCATGGTGGATCTGCTGCGCCAGGCGCAGTTCGACCCCGCGGTCAAGGCGGTCGTCATGCGGATCGACAGCCCCGGCGGCAGCCTGTTCGCCTCGGAGCAGATACTCCGCCAGGTGGAACGCCTGCGCGGCGCCGGCAAGCCCGTGGTCGTCTCGATGAGTTCGTATGCGGCGTCCGGCGGCTATTACATCGCCACGGCCGCCAATCAGATATTCGCGAACCCGACGACCCTGACCGGCTCGATCGGCGTGTTCGCCGTGGTGCCGACGTTTCAGCGCACGCTCGCCAAACTGGGCGTCTCCGTCGACGGCATCGGCACGACCTCGCTCGCCGGCATGATGCGCTCCGACCGCCCCATCACGCCCGCCGGCAAACTGATGCTGCAGAGTTCGATCGACCACGCTTACTCCGAATTCCTGCGCCGGGTCGCCGTGGGACGCAAGAAGAGCGTGGCGGACGTGGACAAGATCGCGCAGGGCCGCGTGTGGTCGGGCGCAGATGCCCTGCGCCTCGGCCTCGTCGACCACCTCGGCGACCTGAAGGACGCCGTCGGCGCCGCCGCGAAAATAGCCGATCTGGGCGCCAATTACGGCGTGGATTATATCGAGCCCCAACTCGGCTTCCGCGACGAGCTGCTGATGCAGTTCCGCTCCGACGTGCTCAGATTGGGAACCATGGCGGGGCTCGTTCCCGACGCCGGCCCGCTCGGGCGGATGTTGAGTCCCCTGCTCGAGCAGGCGCGGGCGATCGCCCTGTTCGACGACCCGCGGGAGATCTACTCCTACTGTTGGTGCGTGTCGCCGGGCGGCTGACCCGGCCGGACGCTCACAGCGCGGCCCAGTCGAGGATGACCTTGCCGGATTTGCCGGAGTTCATGACGTCGAAGCCCTCGCGGAAATCGCGGATGCCGAAGCGGTGGGTGACCACCGGACGCACGTCGAGGCCGCTCTGCAGCATGCTCGCCATCTTGTACCAGGTCTCGAACATCTCGCGGCCGTAAATGCCCTTGATCACGAGGCCTTTGAAAATCACCTGATTCCAGTCGATGGCCGTCTCGCCCGGCGGGATTCCGAGCATCGAGATGCTGGCGCCGTGATTCATCGTGCGCAGCATTTCGCGCAGCGCCGCCGCATTGCCGGACATCTCGAAGCCGACGTCGAAGCCTTCCTCCATGCCGAGTTCGCGCATCGCGGCGTCCAGCGTGTCGCGCGCGACGTTGACGGTGCGCGTCGCGCCCATCTTCGCGGCGAGCGCCAGCCGGTAATCGTTGACGTCGGTGATCACGACATGCCGGGCGCCGCAATGGCGGGCGATCGCAACCGCCATGATGCCGATCGGGCCGGCGCCGGTGATCAGCACGTCCTCGCCGACGACGTTGAATGCGAGAGCGGTATGCGTCGCGTTGCCGAACGCATCGAGGAACGACGCGATTTCATCGTCTATGGCGTCCGGCAGCTTGAACACGTTCGCCGCGGGAATCGCCAGATACTCGGCGAACGAGCCCGCGCGGTTCACGCCGACTCCCTGGGTATTGCGGCACAGGTGGCGCCTGCCGGCGCGGCAGTTGCGGCAGTGTCCGCAGGTGATGTGCCCCTCGCCGGAGACGCGGTCGCCGGGTGCGAAGCCGCGTACCTCGCTGCCGATCTCGACGATCTCGCCGGCATATTCATGGCCGACGGGCATCGGCACCGGAATCGTCTTCTGCGCCCAGGCGTCCCAGTTGAATATGTGCATGTCCGTGCCGCAGATCGCGGAGCGGTGCACCTTGATCAGCACGTCGTTGTGACCCACCTGCGGTTCCGGGACGTCCTCCAGCCAGATGCCGGGCTCCGCGCGGGCTTTGACCAATGCCTTCATGAGGACACCTCTAGTGAATGATGCCGAGATCGCGGCCCGCGCGGCCGAAGGCCTCGATGACGCGGTCCAGCTGGTCGGTCGAGTGGGCCGCGTTCATCTGCGTGCGGATGCGCGCCTTGCCCTGCGGGACGACCGGATAGGAGAACGCGACGACGTATACGCCCTCGGCGAGCATGCGCTCGGCGAGGCGCACCGCGAGCGGCGCGTCGCCCAGCATGATGGGAATGATCGGATGCGAGCCCGGCAGCAGCTTGTACCCGAGGCGCTGCAGGGCGCCGCGCAGATACCGCGCATTCTCGTTCACCCGCTCGCGCAGTTCCGCGGACCGCTCGATCATTTCTAGCACCCGCAGGGCGCCGGCGGCGACGACCGGCGGAATGCTGTTGGAGAACAGGTAGGGCCGGGAGCGCTGGCGCAGCCAGGCGACGATCTCCTTGCGCGCGGCCACGTAACCGCCGCTCGCCCCGCCCAGCGCCTTGCCGAGCGTGCCGGTGAGGATGTCGACGCGGCCGGCGACGCCGCAGTGCTCGGGTGTTCCCCGGCCGCCCGAACCGATGAAGCCGGTCGCGTGCGAGTCGTCCACCATGACCAGCGCGTCGTGCTCGTCGGCGAGGTTGCATATCGCGTCCAGCTTCGCGATCGAACCGTCCATCGAGAACACGCCGTCGGTCGCGATCAGGCGGACTCGCGCGTCGCGCGCCTCGTCGAGCCGTTGCGCGAGCTCCGTCATGTCGTTGTTCGCGTAGCGCAGGCGCCGCGCCTTGCAGAGGCGGATGCCGTCGATGATGCTCGCGTGATTCAGCGCGTCGCTGATGACCGCATCGCGCTCGTCCAGCAGCGTCTCGAACAGGCCGCCGTTCGCGTCGAAGCAGGACGAGTACAGAATCGCATCCTCCATCGACAGAAAAGTGGCCAGCCGCTCCTCGAGTTCGCGGTGCACGCGCTGCGTGCCGCAGATGAACCGCACCGAGGCGACGCCGTATCCGTATTCGTCGAGCGCGCGGTGCGCCGCTTCGATGACCGCCGGGTGATCGGCCAGGCCCAGGTAGTTGTTCGCGCAGAGGTTGATCACCTCGCGGCCGTCGGCGAGCCTGACGACCGGCCCCTGGGGCGAGCCGATGATCCGCTCGCGCTTGAGCAGGCCCGCTGCGTCGAGCGCTTCCGTCTCGCGACGCAGCCTTTCCAGCAATTCACTCCGCACCATCCTTCCCCTGCGCGACGCGTTGTCGCGAAACCGTTCATGCGCCTATTATACGCACCGGGCGGCCGCGCGATTTGGCGTTACGCCGTCCGCCGGCATGCGGTGCCGGCGGCGCGTGCTCGAGGTGATGAACTCATGTCAGAACAAGCCGACGGCAACCACCGCCTGGACAAGTGGCTGTGGCATGCGCGCTTTTTCAAGACGCGCTCGCTCGCGGCCGCGGCGGCCGCGGGCGGCAGGGTGCACCTGAATGGCGAGCGCGCGAAACCCGCCCGCCGCGTGGCGGTCGGCGATCGCATCAGCGTGTCGATCGACGGCATCGTCGCCGAATTCGACGTTCTGGGACTGCCGCAACGCCGCGGGCCCGCGGCCGAAGCGCAGGCGCATTACGCCGAAACGTCCCAGAGCAGCGCGCGGCGCGCCGCGTTGCGCGAGCAGCAGCGGCTCGCCGACCAGTCGCGGCCGCGCTCTGACGGGCGTCCCGACAAGCGCGATCGCCGGCGCCTCGCGAATCTGCGCCGGGCTCAGGTGTGATCCGGCGCGTCGAACTCGACCGTTTCCGCATCCTCGGGTTCCAGTCCGCTCCATGCGCCGCCGCTCCACGCCGCGCTCGCGAGTCCCGCCGTCGGCAGTTGACGCGCTTGCGGGCGCGGACCGAACCGGCTCGCGAGTCCGCTGAGGCCCGGGTTGTGCGCGCAGATCAACAGATGGCCCACCGAGGCGTCGGTCGCGGCGGCGATTTTCCAGATCGTGGACGGCTCGGCGAGGTAAAGATCGGGGGCCGCGCGCAGCCGGTCATGCTCGAGGCCGCAGCGTTCGGCGACGATCGCCGCGGTCGCCCAGGCGCGCAGCGCTGGGCTTGCGATGATCAGGTCGGGTGCGAGGCCGCGCGCCAGCAGATGCCGCGCCATTTCCTCGGCGTCGCGCGCGCCGCGCTTGGTCAGCGTGCGCGTGAAGTCGCCGGCGGGAGCGGAGCTCTCGTCGTGCGCCTTGCCATGGCGCAGCAACGTCAGCCGCCGGCGCGCACCCATATCCTGCCGTCCTCGATTTTCGTCTCGAAGGTCCGCACGTCCTCATAGGCGGGCGGCGTCAATGCCCTGCCGGTGCGCAGACAGAAGCGGGCGCCGTGGCGCGGGCAGACGATCTCGCCATGCTCGACGGTGCCGCCGGTCAGTTCCGCGCCGTCGTGGGTGCAGACGTCGTCCACGGCGAAGACCTCGCCGCCGCTGCGTGCGATCGCGATGAAACGCCCTCCGGCCGCCACCGAGATCGCCTGACCCTCCGCGAGCGAGTCGGCCGGCCCGGCATCCAGCCAGTCCCGCGGGCTCACGCTACATCATCCCGGTTTGCAGCCGGGCCGCTTCGGACATCATCGTGTGGTTCCACGGCGGATCGAACACCAGTTCGACATCGGCACGAACGATGGTCGGCACGATCAGAACCTTGTCGCGCACGTCTTGAACGAGGACATCGCCCATCCCGCAGCCGGGCGCCGTCAGCGTCATCTTGATTCCGACGCTGCGCCCGTCGTCGCCGCTTTGCAGCGAGCATTCGTAGATCAGGCCGAGATCGACGATGTTCACGGGGATCTCCGGGTCGTAACAGGTCCGCAGCTGATCCCAGATGACGTTCTTGATGTCCTCCTCCGAGGCTCCCGGGGGTACCTCGGGAGGCTTCGCCGCGGTCATGCCGATGGCGTCGGCATCCGCGCCGGCGATGCGGAAGAGATTGCCGTCGATGTAGACGGTGAAGCTGCCGCCTAGCGCCTGCGTGATGTAGCCCACCGCGGCGACCTTGAGGTTGACTTCGACGCCCGCGGGAATCGCGATCGCCTTCACCTCGCGCCGCACGACGATCGGTTCGTTTTCATGTCCGCGCATCAGTTCGCTCCGCTCATTCGGTCGACACGGCGGGCGGCGCCGGCGCTGCGTCGTCCTTCAGCGCCGCAACCAGCGTGTGCCAGCACAGGCTCGCGCATTTCACGCGGGCCGGAAATTCCCGGACACCCGACAGCGCGGCGAGCTTGCCCAGTTCGTCGCCGGCCTCGGCGGCATCGTCGGTGAGCAGGTGGTGAACCCGCTCGAACACGGTCAAGGCCTCGGCACGCGTGCGTCCCTTGACCGATTCGGTCATCAGCGAGGCCGATGCGGTCGATATGGCGCAACCCTGGCCCTCGAAGCGGATGTCCTCGATGCGGTCGTCCACCAGCCGCAGGTGCAGCTTCAAGCGGTCGCCGCACAAGGGATTGAATCCGTCGGCGGACGCGGAAGCCGCGGGCAGCGGGCCGAAATTCCGCGGATTCCGGTTGTGGTCGAGAATGACGTCGCGATACAGGTCTTTGAGGTCCATCATCCGGGTCCGTGGGTGAACATGCGCCGCGCGCGCTCGACCGACGCGGCCAGCCGGTCGATCTCCTCGAACGTGTTGTAAAACGCGAACGACGCGCGCGCGGTCGCGGGCACCTTGAAGAAATCCATCACCGGCATCGCGCAGTGGTGTCCGGTGCGGATCGCGATGCCGTCCTGGTCGAGAATCGTGCCGAGGTCGTGCGGATGGACCCCGTCGACGACGAAGGATACGAGGCCCAGCTTGCGCGGCGCCGTGCCGATCAAGCGCAGCCCCGGGATCGCGGTGAGCGCGGCCTGGGCGTGCCGCAGCAGCGCGTCTTCATGCGCGTGCGCCGCCGCAAGATCGAGCGACCCGAGATACTCCACCGCCGCGCCGAGCCCGATCGTGCCCGGAATGTTGGGCGTTCCGGCCTCGAATTTGTAGGGCAGGGAGTTGTAGGTCGTATTCTCGAACTCCACCGACAGGATCATGTCGCCGCCGCCCTGCCACGGCGGCATCCGCTCCAGCAGTGCCTCCCGGCCGTAGAGCACGCCGATGCCGGTCGGCGCGAACATCTTGTGGCCGGAGAAGACGTAGAAATCGCAGCCCAGCGCCCGCACGTCCACCGGCAGGTGCGCAACCGCCTGCGCGCCGTCGATCAAGGTCACGATGCCGCGCGCGCGCGCGGCCGCCATCAGGCGCGCGACCGGCAGCACGGTGCCGAGCGCGTTCGATACGTGCGCGCACGCCAGAATCCGGGTGCGCGGGCCCATCAAGGCCTCCACGGCCTCGGCGTGCACGTCGCCGCGGGCGTCGATCGGCGCCACCACGAGCTTCGCGCCGGTCTGCGCGCAGACGATCTGCCAGGGGACGATGTTCGCGTGATGCTCGAGGTGGGTGATCAGGATCTCGTCGCCGGGAACGAGCAGAGGCCGGGCATGGCTCTGCGCGACCAGGTTCACCGCCTCCGTGGCGCCGCGCAACAGCACGATCTCGTGGCGGGAGGCCGCGTTGATGAAGCCGACCAGCCGGTCGCGCGCGCCCTCGTACAAGGCGGTCGCCTCCTGGCTCAGGGTATGCACGCCGCGGTGGATGTTCGCATGATGGGCGCGCGCGTAATCGTCGACCGCGGCGATCACCGCGTCCGGGCTCTGCGAGGAGGCCCCGTTGTCGAGGTAGGCGAGGGGCTTGCCGTGCACGGTGCGGGCGAGCACCGGGAAATCGCGGCGCACCGAACCGACGTCGAAGCTGCGGCGGGCGGAGGCCGGGGCCGTGCGGGCGGCCGGGGAGATGTCGGTCATCGAAACTCCCGCAGCAGGTCGGCATCCGGCAGTTCCGCGATCAGCGCGTTCTCGATCGCGCTGCGCGCGGCGGGGGACGACATGCCGGTCAGAACATCGTCCAGGAACGCGTAGATCAGCAGGCTCTGCGCCGCGGCGCGGTCGATGCCGCGGGACAGGAGGTAGAACATCATGTCCGGGTCCAGGCGTCCGGTCGTCGCGCCGTGCGCGCATTTGACGTCGTCGGCGTGGATCTCGAGCTGTGGCCGGGTGTCGATCTCCGCGGTGGGCGAGAGCAGCAGGCCGCGCGCGGATTGATTCGACTGCGTGCCCGCCGCTCCGGCGGCGACGACGACCTTGCTGTTGAACACGACCCGGCCGGTGCCGCTCGCGATGGCGCGCGAGGTCTGCGTGCTCGTCGCCTGGGGCGAGGCGTGCAGCACCGTCGCCACGCAGTCCACGTGGCGGCTGCCGTGCCCGACCAGCAGCGAATGGCTGTCATGGGCGGCCCCCGGTCCGTCGAGTTTCGCGCGCAGATCCGCCCGTACGAGCGCGCCTCCGAGCGCGATCGTGAACTGGCGGCAGCGGCTGCCCCGCGCCTGGCGCACCGTGAGCGCATCGATGTGCGTCATGGTGTCGTTGCCCGCGAACACGCGGTAATGCTCGACGGAGGAGTCCGCGGCGAGTTCGATCTGGGTCGCGCTGTTCGCGAGCACCGCCGCGCCGTTCGAACCGATATGGTGCTCGATGACCGTCGCCGTCGCGCCGGGCGCGGTCTCGATGATCACGCGCGAGTGCACGGCCGTGTCCGCCCCGCCCGGCAGGGCGAGGTGAACGATCAGTATGGGGTCCTCGACCGGCGAGTCGATGCGCAAGTATATGCCGTCGACGAACAGCGCCCTGTTGAGCAGCGCCCAGCGCTCCTCGTCGGTGTCGGCGGCCGGCGCGATCCGCTCCAGGAGCCATTCCGGATCCTGAGCGGCGAGCGATCGAAGGCTGCGCACCGTCACTCCGGGCCGTTCGGGCGGGGCGCCGTCGCCGAGTTCCGCGAAGCCGTTGACGATGCGGACCGGCGCCGCGGTCGACGCGGCGGCGAGCCAGGACGCCGCGGCGTCGACCGCGGCGCCGGCGGCGATGCGCGGCGCGTCCACGTAGGGCTTCGCCGCCAGGCCGCGCAGATTGGTGTACCGCCAGGTCTCGTCGCCGGTGTTCGGCAGCCCGAGTTCCAGGAAACGGCGCATCGACTCCGCGCGCATCGCGGCGAGCCGGTCCGGGGGGCGGGCGCGTAGCGCGGCTTCGAACGATTGCAGCGCCGAGCTCATGCGACCCGCCCTTCCTGAATCCAGTCGTAGCCGCGGGACTCGAGCTCCCGCGCGAGCGACTTGTCGCCCGACTTGAGGATGCGGCCGTCGCTGAACACGTGGACGTGGTCGGGCTCGATATAGTCGAGCAGCCGCTGGTAATGCGTGATCAGCACGATCGAGCGATCCGGCCCCCGCAGGCTGTTGACGCCCTTGGCGACGACCTTGAGCGCGTCGATGTCGAGGCCCGAATCCGTCTCGTCGAGAACTGCCAGACGCGGCTCCAGCACCAGCATCTGCAGGATCTCGTTGCGCTTCTTCTCGCCGCCCGAGAAGCCTTCATTGACTCCGCGGCTGAGGAACGCCTCGTTCATCTGCATGAATTTCATCTTCGCCTTGATCAGCGCGAGAAACTCGTACGCATCCACCTCCGGCATGCCGGCGCGCTTGCGTTTCGCGTTCAGCGCGGCCTTCAGCAGATAGGCGTTGTTCACGCCGGGGATTTCCACCGGATATTGAAAGCCGAGGAAAAACCCGGCGCGGGCGCGTTCCTCGGGCCTCATGGCGAGCAGGTCCTGGCCGTCGAACGTGACGCCTCCGCCTTCGACCTCGTAGTCCTCGCGCCCCGCGAGCACCTGGGCGAGCGTGCTCTTGCCGGAGCCGTTCGGACCCATGATCGCGTGCACCTCTCCGGCACCGATCTGCAGATCGACGCCCTTCAGAATGCTCTTTCCCGCGACGCTCGCGCGGAGTTTCGAAATTGTCAGCACGTTCTTCCCCGGCATGTGTTCAACCAACGGCCCCTTCCAAGCTCACGCTCAGAAGATTCTGCGCCTCCACCGCGAATTCCATCGGCAGCTCCTTGAACACCGCCTTGCAGAATCCGCTGACGATCATGTTGACCGCGTCCTCCGCCGACACGCCGCGCTGCAGGCAGTAGAAAAGCTGGTCCTCGCCGATCTTCGACGTGCTCGCCTCGTGTTCGACCGTCGCGCCCGGATTGCGGACCTCCATGTAGGGGAAGGTGTGCGCCGCGCAGCGGCTCCCCATCAGCAGCGAGTCGCACTGCGTGAAATTCCTGGCGCCGTCCGCGCCGGGCAATATCTTGACCAGCCCGCGGTAGGTGTTGGTCGCGTGGCCCGCGGAGATCCCCTTCGCGACGATCGTGCTCTTGGTGTTGCGGCCGATGTGGATCATTTTCGTGCCGGTGTCGGCCTGTTGGAAATTGTTCGCGACCGCCACCGAGTAGAACTCGCCGACCGAGTTCTCGCCCTTCAATACGCAGCTCGGGTATTTCCAGGTGATCGCGGAGCCGGTTTCGACCTGGGTCCAGGAGATCTTCGCGTTGCGGCCCCGGCATTCGCCGCGCTTGGTCACGAAATTGTAGATGCCGCCGACGCCGTTTTCATCGCCCGGGTACCAGTTTTGCACGGTCGAGTACTTGATCTGCGCGTCGTCCAGCGCGATCAGTTCGACCACCGCGGCGTGCAGCTGGTTCTCGTCGCGCATCGGCGCCGTGCAGCCCTCCAGATAACTCACCGAGGCGCCTTCCGCGGCGATGATCAGCGTGCGTTCGAACTGTCCGGTCTTCGCCGCGTTGATGCGGAAATACGTCGACAGCTCCATCGGGCAGCGCACGCCGGGGGGCACGTAGACGAATGAGCCGTCGGAGAACACGGCCGAGTTGAGCGCCGCGAAGAAATTGTCCTGAATCGGCACCACCGTGCCGAGATGCCGCTCGATCAGTTCCGGATGATTGCGCACGGCCTCGGAAAAGGAGCAGAAAATCACGCCCGCCTTGGCGAGCTTGTCCTTGAACGTCGTCGCGACCGACACGCTGTCGAACACCGCGTCGACCGCGACGCCGGCGAGCCGGGCGCGCTCATGCAGCGGAATGCCGAGCTTCTCGTAGGTCGCGAGCAGCTTCGGATCGACCTCGTCGAGGCTCTTCGGCGCATCCGTCGGCGCGCGCGGCGCGGAATAATACGATATGTCCTGATAGTCGATCGGCTTGTAGCGCACGCTCGCCCAGGCCGGTTCGCGCATCGTCCGCCAGTGACGAAACGCCTTCAGGCGCCAATCGAGAAGAAACTGGGGCTCCTGCTTGCGGCGCGAAATCGCGGCGACGACGGACTCATCCAGGCCCGGAGGCAGGCTGTCGGACTCGATGTCGGTGACGAAGCCGTGCCGGTATTTCTGGCCGAGCACCGCTTCGATTTCTTGGGATTTGCTTGACACGTTGTCCCCGCGGAAGGAGGTTTCTAAGATTGCGCGGCGCCGACGCGGATTTCCGCCGCGAGCGCCGAGATGCGCAGCCCGCCGGAGTCGAGTCCGGCGAGCTGCTGCAAGGTGACGTCTTCGAGCGCGCGGCGGATCGCGGCGTTGATCCGCTGCCACGCGCCGCCGACCCGGCACAGCTTTTCGATGCCGCAGTGACTGGCCGCGGCGCTGCACTCGGTGATCGCGATCGGGCCCTCGAAAATGTCGAGGATCTGCGCGGCCGTGATGAATTCCGGGCGGCGCGCGAGGCGGTAGCCGCCGTGCGATCCGCGCGAGGAGATCACCATGCCCGCGCGCTGCAGCTCCTTCAGCACCTTGCTCACCGTCGGTTGATTCAGGTGCGTGCGCTCGGCCAGGTCAGCCGCGGCGGCGTGGCTCGAGGGAGCTTCGGCGAGCGTGGCGAGCACCACGGTCGCGTAATCCGTCAATTTTCCCATGCGCAACATAAGGGCCCCGAAGGCTGATATTCATCTAGGACGAGTTTAGTCCTATTTATCGCGAAATGCCACAGCGGGGCGTGGGCGCCGCGAGTTTGCTATCCTCTGGCGCTCGCGCGAACGGAACGCTTCGGTCGCGGATGGGTCGAACCTGCCGTGTATGAAGACCGTCACCGCCGATGTTCGCGTTAAAACCAAGAAATCGAAACCAGGAAGGAGTCCGCCGGAGCATGGGTGCCGGGGGCGCAGCGATCGCAAATTGAACCAAAGTTCCTCCATCATTGACATCCGCGGTGTGAATTATTCCGTCAGTGGCCGCGCGATATTCGACGGCCTGGACATGGACATTCCGCGCGGGCGCGTGTCGGCGGTGATGGGACCGAGCGGCACCGGCAAGACGACGCTGCTGCGGCTGATCAGCGGGCAGGTGAGGGCGGATGCCGGTTCGATCGTCGTTGCCGGCACCGCGCTCGAGGGCCTGGGCCGCAAGGACTTGTTCGCGCTGCGCCGGAGCATGGGCATGTTGTTCCAGAATGGCGCGCTGCTGACCGACCTCTCCGCGTTCGAGAACGTGGCCTTTCCGCTGCGCGAGCATACGGATCTGCCGGAGCGGATCATCCGCCAGCTGGTGCTGACCAAGCTGCAGGCGGTCGGCCTGCGCGGGGCGGCCGAATTGATGCCCGCGGAGCTGTCGGGCGGGATGAACCGGCGCGTCGCGCTCGCCAGGGCGATCGTCATGGATCCGCAAATCCTGATCTACGACGAGCCCTTCGTGGGTCTCGATCCGATCTCGATGGGCGTGATCCTGCGCCTGATCCGGCGGCTGAACGACGCGCTGGGCCTGACCAGCATCGTGGTGTCGCACGATGTGCACGAGATCTCCTCGGTCGCCGACGTGGTCTATCTGCTGTCCGGCGGGAAGGTGGTCGCCAAGGGCACGCCGCAGGAGCTGGCCTCCTTTCCCTCCGAGATCGTCAAACAATTCGTCGGCGGACTCGCGGATGGTCCGGTGCCCTTCCATTACCCTGCGCCCGATTACTTCGGCCAGCTGCTTGCCCGCGACGGAGGCCGTTGAGCGTGTTTGGCGACCTGTGGACAAGTTTGATCGAATCCCTCGACCGGCTCGGCGACATGGTGCGGTTCCTGCTGCGCATCCTCGCGCAGACCCCCCGCGCGCTGCTCCGCTTCCAGCTGATCACCGATCAGGTGTACAACACCGGCGCACTGTCGCTCGTCATCATCATGCTCTCCGGCTTGTTCGTCGGAATGGTGCTCGGTCTGCAGGGATTCGAGCTGCTGCAGCGCTTCGGGTCCGAGGAGGCGCTGGGTACCGCGGCGGCCATCGGGCTCGTGAAGGAGCTGGGTCCGGTGGTGACCGCGCTGCTGTTCGCCGGCCGGGCCGGAACCGCGCTCGCATCCGAGCTCGGACTGATGCGCGCGACCGACCAGCTGTCGGCGATGGAGATGATGGCCGTGGATCCGGTCGGACGCGTGGTGGTGCCGCGCTTCCTCGGCGGCGTGATCACGATGCCGCTGCTGGCGGCGATCTTCAGCATGATCGGCATCTACGGCGCGCAGCTCGTCGGCGTGCAGTTCATGCACGTGGACGGCGGCAGCTTCTGGTCCCAGATGCAGTCCTCGGTCGGACTGAGGGACATCAACGAGGGGATCGTCAAGAGTGCGGTGTTCGGCGTCGCGTGCAGCCTGATCGCGGTCTACGAGGGCTATCATGCGGCCCCGACCGCCGAGGGCGTCGGAGCGGCGACCACGCGGACGGTCGTCACGTCGGCCGTCATCGTCTTGTTCCTCGACTATTTGATCACCGCATTTTTCCTGAGAGGTTAATGGTATGCGCAAGTCGCGCACGATGAATCTAGGCACGGGCCTGTTCGTACTGCTCGGATTCGCCGCGCTGTTTTTTTTGACGACGCAGACGACGAATCACGGGCTGTCCTTCGGCAGCAAGCCCTCGTACGAGGTCACGGCGAAGTTCGACAACATCGGCGACCTGAAGGTCGGCGCACCGGTGTCGATGGCGGGAGTTGAAGTCGGCCGCGTCTCCGCGATCAGTTTCGACACCCGGGATTACAAGGCGGTGGTGGTGATGAAGTTGGACCAGAAATTCAATCAAATCCCGACCGACAGCGATGCCGCGATCTACACGCAGGGCCTGCTCGGCGGCAAGTTCATCGGTTTGACGCCCGGCGGCGCGGAGACCTTCCTGAAGAATCACGATCAGATCGCCTTCACGCAGTCGGCGTTCGTTCTGGAAAATCTGATCGGACAGTTTCTCGCAAACTTTTCCAAGAATTCCGGGCAATCCA
>JAJXYR010000313.1 GCA_021780475.1 Pseudomonadota bacterium | reverse complement strand
TGCGGCATCGCGACCCGGCGCACGCCGACCGCGCCGCCCTTGGAGCCACCCATGCCTGCGAAGGGTTTGACGAGCGCCGAGGCGCGCGAGCGACTCGAGCGCCTCGGACCGAATGCCATGCCGGATACGTCCCCGCATCCGTTGCGCCGGGCGCTCCGGAAGTTCTGGGCGCCGGTGCCGTGGATGCTGGAAGCGGCGGTCGTGTTGGAGTTCGCGCTCGGCAAGACCGTCGAAGGGGCGATCATCGCCGCGCTGCTGGTGTTCAACGCGCTGCTCGGCCTGTTTCAGGAGAGCCGCGCCCAGGCGACGCTCGAGGCCTTGAAGTCGCGCCTGGCCCTCTCCGCGGCCGTCCGGCGCGACGGCGTCTGGAGGACCGTGGCCGCGGCAGAATTGGTCCCCGGCGACGTCGTCAAGCTGTCGCTCGGCGGCGTGGTCGCCGCGGACGTCACGATTTCGAGCGGCGAAGTCCTGATCGATCAATCCATGCTGACCGGCGAATCGGTGCCGATCGAAGCCGGCGCGGGCAGCATGACATTCGCCGGCGCGCTGATACGCCGCGGCGAGGCGGTGGCCGAGGTGACCGCCACCGGCGCACGCACCAAGTTCGGCCGAACCGCCGAACTCGTGCGCACCGCTCAGGGCATCAGTTCCCAGCAACGGGCGGTTCTGCACGTGGTGCGCAACCTCGCGCTGTTCAATGGCGTGGTCATCGGGCTGCTGGTCGTCTACGCGCTGCTGTACGGGATGCCGGCCGCCGAAATCGTGCCGCTGGTGTTGACCGCGGTGCTCGCGTCGATCCCGGTCGCGCTGCCCGCGACGTTCACGCTGGCCGCGGCGCTCGGCGCGCGCAGCCTCGCCAAGCGCGGCGTGCTGCCGACGCGCCTGTCGGCGGTCGACGAAGCCGGCACAACCGACGTGCTGTGCTCCGACAAGACCGGGACGCTCACCCAGAATGCACTGCGGGTGAACTCCGTGCAGCCGCTCGGCGGCTGCGACCAGGCCCGGGTGCTCGCGCTCGCCGCGCTGGCGAGTTCCGACGGCGGCCAGGATCCGGTCGATCGCGCGGTGCGCGCCGCCGCGTCCGGCAAGATCGCGGCGAATCCGCCGACGCTCGTGAATTTCGTGCCGTTCGATCCGGCGAAGAAGATGTCCGAAGCGCTCGCGACGGATGCGGGCGGCGAGCCACTGCGCGTCGTCAAGGGGGCCTTCGCCGCGGTCATCGGCGGTACGCCGCCGGGGCCGGCGGCGACCGCCGCGACGAATGCGGCGGCGGCCCTGGAACAGCAGGGCTTGCGCGTGCTCGCGGTCGCGGCCGGAGCCCCCGGGGATTGCGCGCTCGCCCTCGTCGGTCTGATCGCGCTCAGCGATCCGCCGCGCGCCGACTCGCGCGAACTCATCACCGAATTACGCGACCTTGGCGTGCGCACGGTGATGGTCACGGGGGACGCACCGGCGACCGCCGCCATCGTCGCACGCGCGGTGGGGCTCGACGGTGCCGTCTGCCCGCCCGGGCCGATACCGGCGGGGGTGCGGCCCGCGGAATACGCCGTCTTCGCCGGCGTGCTCCCCGAGGACAAATACAAGCTGGTCCGGGCGTTCCAGCAAGCCGGCCACACCGTCGGCATGTGCGGCGACGGCGCCAACGACGCGCCGGCGCTGCGTCAGGCGCAGCTCGGAATCGCCGTGTCCACGGCGACCGACGTCGCCAAGTCCGCCGCCGGCATGGTGCTCACCGACGCCGGTCTCACCGGCGTGGTCGCCGCGATCCGCGAAGGCAGGATCACCTTTCAACGCATCCTGACGTATACGCTGAACGCGATCATCAAGAAGATCGTCACGGTATTGTTCCTGATCACGGGCCTGGTCATGACCGGCCACGCGATCCTCACGCCCCTGTTGATGGTCATCATCATGGTCACCGGGGACTTTCTGTCCATGGCCTTGACGACCGATCGCGTGCAACCCTCCTCCACGCCGAACTCCTGGCGGATCGGCCGCTTGACGATCGCCGGTACCGCGCTCGGCCTTGCGCTGCTGTGCTTCTGCGCGGGGACGATCGCCATCGGGCATTTTTGGCTGCGGCTCGGCACCGCCGCGCTGCGGACGCTCGCGTTCGTGCTGTTGGTATTCGGCAGCCAGGCGACGATCTACGCGATTCGAGAGCGCCGCCATTGGTGGCGCTCGCGCCCGAGCGCCTGGCTCGCGCTGTCGTCCGCCGTCGACATCGGGATCGCCGCCACGCTCGCGATCCGCGGAATCGCGATGGCGCCGCTCGCCGCCCCGGTGGTGGCCGGCACGCTCGCGGCGGCGGCGGCATTCGGATTGTTGCTCGATCCGGCGAAGGTGGCGCTGTTCGCGCGCCTCGGGATCGCCTAGGCCGTCGGCGGCGGCCCGGCACCCGCGCGCGCCGTCAACCGCGCGAGCAGATAGTCCTGCACGAAACTGTCGAGACGCGCGTTGCTGAGGAATCCGCAATGACCGCCGTGCGGCGCCAGATCCAATTCTGCGCACGCGGGCAGGCGCAGCGCGCGGAACGCGTCCGACGGGATCACGGGATCGTCGGCGGCCGCGAGGATCGCGGTCGGCACCCGCAGCCCGGCCAGGCGGTCGCCGGCCACCGAATAGCCGTCCAGGTAGGCCTCGAGCGACCCGAAATTCGTGTATCGCAGGACCAAGGCCCGCGTCAACTCCCGCATGTCGAGGCGCAGTTCGTCGCGCGAGATCAGGGACAGGTCCGGAAACAGCGCCTGCTTGCGCCGCAACGACTCGCGCCACTTGATCATGAAATACGTGTGGTACAGGCGCACGCGCTCGATCTGGCGCAGCCCCGCGGCCGGGTCGATCACCGGACAGACGGCGAGCGCGTAGTCGAGCGCGATGCCGCGCGCCGGCGCGGCATTGGCGATGCGCAACGCGAAATTGCCGCCGAGCGAGAAGCCGGCGAGCGCCCGCAGCCCGGGTCCCGGCCGCGCGAACACCCGCGCGGCGGCCCCAAGGACTTCCTCCAGGCGGCAGGAGTGAAAGGGCTCCGGATTCAGCCCGTGGCTGTCGCCGTGATCGCGGAAGTTCAGGCGGTACACGTCATACCCGGCCGTCATCAAGGAAGCGGCGGTCGCGATCATGTAATTCGAGTGCGCGTGGCCCTCCCAGCCGTGCAGCAGCAGCACGAGCCCGAGACGCTCCGCGCGCGCGTGTTGCGGCGTGAAAAAGCCCTGCAGCCGCACGCCGTCGTCGAGTTCCAGAATCTCGCCGCGCGTCGCCAGCGCCAGGTCGCGCGCGTCGCGGCGGAGCGCGAGGCGGCCCAGCGGCCCGGCGCCGAGGATCGATTGCAGATGCGGATTGCGCAGCCAGCGCGGCGGCGAAAAATCGGCCCCGCGCAGGGGCGTTCGGGCGTCGATGGTCTTGGAACCTCGTCGAAGGCGATTCGTTGCGCGATGATACCATCGTGATGTTGCGCCACCGCGCCGTTGGTTTAACCTAGGGCGGCCGGAATGAACGGGGGAGCATCATGACCGGGCGCAAGATCCTGCTCGTGGCGACACGCAAGGGCGCGTGGATATTCCACGCCGGACGCAACCGCGGCGACTGGCGCTGCGATGGGCCGCATTTCCTGGGCCAGATCGTCCATCATCTCGTGCTCGATCCGCGCGACGCCACCACGCTGCTGGCCGCGACGAGCACCGGCCATCTCGGACCCACGCTGTTCCGCTCGCCGGACCTGGGACGCAGTTGGACCGAGTCCAGTCGGCCGCCCGCGTTCCGCAAGGCGGACGCGGCGACGGATGCGCGCGCCGTCAATCACACGTTCTGGCTCACGCCGGGCCACGCGCGGGAGCCGCGCGTCTGGTATGCCGGCACGTCCCCGCACGGGCTGTTTCGCAGCGACGACGGCGGCGACACCTGGGAGCCCTGCGACGGCTTGAACGAGGACCCGTCGATCCGCGAATGGATGGGAGGGCCGCAGGACGGCACGCCCGACGGCCCGAAATTGCATTCGATCCTGGTCGATCCGCGCGACGCGAAACATCTGTACGTCGGCATGTCCAGCGGCGGCGTGCATGAGTCTCTCGACGGCGGCCGCAGCTGGGCGCCCTTGATCGACGGGCTCGAGGTGGTCGAGGGATTCGACGCCGGCAAGGTCTGGTTCCACGATCCGCACTGCGTGCGCCTGTGCCCCAGCCGCCCCGATCGCCTGTATCAACAGAACCATTGCGGCATCTACCGGCTCGATCGCCCGGGGCGGCGCTGGCAGCGGATCGGACGCAACATGCCGAGCGAAATCGGCGACATCGGCTTTCCGCTGGTCGTGCATCCGCGCGATCCGGATACCGCCTGGGTGTTCCCGATGGACGGCTCGAGCGTGTGGCCGAGGGTGGCGATCGGCGGACGTCCGGCCGCGTACGTCACGCACGACGGCGGCGGGAGCTGGATCCGCCAGGATCGCGGGCTGCCGTCGTCCCAGGCTTGGTGGACCGTCAAGCGCCAGGCGATGACCGGCGACGCGGACGACCCCGTGGGACTGTACGTCGGCACGACCTCCGGGGAGCTGTGGGCGAGCGTCGACGAAGGCGCGAGCTGGCAGGGCATCGCGCGGCACCTTCCTGAGATCTACGCGCTGGAAATCGCGGGCCTCTGAGCCATGAAAGTGATCGTGCCGAGCCCACTGCACTCCTACACCGGTCGCCGCGAGGTGAGCGCATCCGGCGCGACGCTGGCGCAAGTGCTGTGGGACCTGGATCGACAGTTTCCCGGGCTCCGCTTTCGGATGATCGACGAGCAGGATCGCATCAGACCGCACATTCGCATCTTCGTGAACGGCGATCAGACGTTCGCCCTCGACCAGTCCGTCGACGCGCGCGACAGCGTACAGGTGATCCAGGCGTTGAGCGGAGGCTGAGCGTGCCGCCGGTCGACGAAGACTTCGCCGAGATCGACGTCGAAGCGCTCGCCGCCTGGATCCGCGCCGCCGATTCTCCCCTCGTCATCGACGTGCGCGAGCCCGACGAGCACGCCGCGGGCGTGCTCTTGAATGCCCGCTTGTTGCCGCTCGGCGGCATCGACGGGTGGATCGACGGGTTCCCCGCACGCCCCGACCGCGCCATCGTCGTCTATTGCGCCGCCGGATCGCGCTCGGCCGAGGCCGCCCGGCGGCTTAGGAATCGCGGCTGCCGCCGCGTTCACAGTCTGCGCGGCGGCATCGAGGCGTGGCGGCGCCGAGGTGAACCACTGTGCGCGCCCGGCGAGCTCGGATCACAGGCGCTCGGCACCCCGCAATTCGACCGCTACGCGCGCCAGCTGCGCCTGCCGGAGGTCGGCATCGAGGGTCAGGAGAAGCTGCTGCGCGCGCGCGTGCTGTGCATCGGCGCCGGCGGTATCGGCTCGTCGGCATGCCTGTAC
>JAJXYR010000073.1:5107-5397 GCA_021780475.1 Pseudomonadota bacterium | reverse complement strand
ACGTCCCACCCCACTCCTTTGCGGCCGGTCAAAAGAAAGCCACCGGCGATCAATGGCAACAGGAAATAGAACTTGAACTCGACCGGAACACTCCACAGCACGCCGATTCCTTCCAGCAACAGAAAGTGCGCCACCATTTCCCGCAGCGTCATGGTATACGGAAGTCCGGCGCCTCCCAGGTCGGCCGCGAAAAAGCGCGTCGTGATCCCGCTCACGAGAACCACGAGATAGAAGAGCGGCAGCACGCGCAGTGCCCGCCGCCAGAAATAGTTCGCGAGCGCCGGCGCGGT
>JAJXYR010000073.1:0-5097 GCA_021780475.1 Pseudomonadota bacterium | reverse complement strand
GCGGTGAACGCGCCCTGCACCCCCTTCTCGAAGAACTGATACGTGAGCAGGAACGCGCTCAGGACGAAAAACAGGTAGACCCCGCACTTACCGATGCCGGTGAAGTCGATCGGAAATGGATTCAAATGCAGCAACGACAGATGGCTCAGCACCACCGTCAGCACCGCGATGCCGCGCAAGCCGTCCAAGACCGCGAAATGCTTACCCGTCGGCGCCGTATTCATCCTCGCCACTCTCCTTCAGGCACTGCGCATCACGATCTCGAAGCCCAGTTGGTTCGGGGTCGCGAACCAGCCGCCGATCGTGACGCGATTGAGACGGAACGGATCGGGGATCGGCGGGTTGGTTCCGCCATAAGCGCCCAGACAGCACGCGAAGCCCACCTCCTGCACGATCCGCCGCGACTCCTCGGAAATGTGCTCTCGTCCACCGAACGGATAGGCGAACAGCGTGACGGGTTCGGCGAGCTCCCGCCGCAGCGTCTCGCGGCACCGGGTCAACTCCGCGCGCACGGCCGCGGGGTCCACCGCCGCAAGATCGACGTGACGATCCGTATGCGCCCCGATCTCGAAACCCATCCGGCGAAGAGCCCGGACCTGATCCCAGTCCATCCACCCCGCCTGCCGGGTCAGATGCCGATCCCACGGGGGCGTATAGTCGGTACCGATGAAGCCGGTCGCAACGAAGAACGTTGCCGGCAGCCCGAGGCGCCCGAGGATCGGCGCGGCGACCTCGACATTGTCGCGGTACCCATCATCGAACGTGATCGACAGCGTTCCACCCATGTCCCGCGCTGCACGGCAGCCCGCGATCTGCGCCGACAACGGCACGACCCGGAAATGACGCTTGAAAAACAGGCAAAATTCCTCGAAGCGACCCGTGCCGCAGGTGATCGGATCCTCCGTCATCCAATCGTTCACGCGGTGGAACGTCACGATCACCATCTTCGAGCGGAAATTGCGCGCGTAGATCCCGGTCGCATCCGCGAACCGGCCAAGGAGATCCTTCACCCGCTGCCGTGATCGACTCGTCATGCGTCGAGGTCCTCGATTTCCGGTATCGGATCGACGAGGATCGGTCGGCGATGCAGATGACGGGTCGCGCGCCGCTTCGCGGCGATGTCCGCATAGATCCGACGCGCTGCCTCGCTGGATACCTGCAGAGCGCGCGCGAGGTCCTCCGCCGGGACTCCGTGGTTCGACGACCAGAGCGCCAGATCCATCTCCCGGTAGGGCAACGCAAAATAGAACTCGTCCTGGCCCTGGGCGAGGCTGTAGGTATCCGTCGTGGGCGCCGCCGAGGCGATCTCGTCCGGCAGCCGCAAATGCCGCGCGAGCGCGTAGACCTGGGACTTGTACAAGTGAGCGATGGGCTTCAAGTCCGCGGTCCCGTCGCCGTTTTTCACGAAGAATCCTTGGTCGTATTCCAGGCGATTCGGGGTTCCGAGCACCGCGTAGTTCAGCCGATCGGCATGGAAGTACTCGATCGACTTGCGGATTCGCTGCTTGAAGCTCGTCGCCGCAACGATCTCGAGGTATTGCCTGGCCGGCAACCGCGCTTCATGGCGGACCCCCTCCGGCGTCTCGGCAACCAGATTGAAATGCGTGATCCGCCCGTCCGAGGCGCCGGCGACGACGAGCTTCATGCGCCAGCCGGCCCCATAACCCGGGAGGATCTGTCGAACCGCCTCGTCCCGCCGCCGGTAACAGCCGATCGCCTCGAGGGTCGCGGTGATGTCTTCTTCCAGCGGTTCGATCCCGAGGTGCACCGCGA
The DNA here is from genome assembly GCA_021780475.1 of Pseudomonadota bacterium. Taxonomy (GTDB): domain Bacteria; phylum Pseudomonadota; class Gammaproteobacteria; order Steroidobacterales; family Steroidobacteraceae; genus Bog-1198. Next base: position 3,324 of record JAJXYR010000073.1, on the reverse strand, counting down.
GCGATCGGGCCCGTGCGGCGCTCGCGGGGGAGGATTCCCGTTCCGGGAGCATCAACGCCAGTACCCGGTCGGGTCCGAGCGCTTGCACCGCGAGTGCCGCGCAGACGGCACTGTCCACGCCGCCGGAGATCGCGACCACCGCGCCGCGCTTGTGCAACGTGACGGCGATCCCCTCGCGCAACATCGCGGCGATCCGGGCAACTTCCGCCGCCGCGTCGAGCTCGAGGACCTCCCAGCCGAGACTCATGCGTTCACCGGCGACGTTTCCGTGATCCGTCCAGAAAGGAACTGCTCATGCAACAACAAGGTCGATACGACACCAACGAACGCCATGTTGTCGCCGGCCCCGAGCGCTCGACCGTCGCGACATTTTTCGAGTAGGCGTTCGACGCCCTCAGCGCGAAAATAGCCGCTGCGCCGCACATTCGTGGCGCTCAGCAGCTCCCGAACATAGGGTAAGGGTTCGCCGTTCCTAAAGAAACAGCGGCTATCCGGGGCGCGATACGGTTGTTTCACCCGGCCCAGGATGGAAGCTGGCAAATCATTCACGAGCGCCCGCCGCAGCAACCGCTTCTCGCGCAAACCTCGGAGCTTGAACCGGGGATCGAGTCCGTTCACGAACTCGATCAGCCGATGATCGAGGAAGGGGACCCGGCCCTCGACCGAATGGGCCAGCGCGACGCGGTCGCCTTGCGAGCACAGCAGATACCCCTCGAGCAAGGTCTTGACCTCGACGTACTGATCCCGTGCCAACGCATTCCAGCGTGAAAATGCCGGCGGCAGGAGTCGCTCGAGGTCGGCCTCCGGCGCGGCGCGCGACAGTTGGGCGAGCCAGTCGGGCGACAGGAGCTTGAAGAGCCCGCGCGTGGTCGTCCAGCGCGTGAGATGCGCATAGAACGGGTGATCGACCTCCTCCAAGCGTTGCCCGAAGAACGTGCGCGCGAAGTGCCGATGCGCGACCGGGGACCGCGCGAGGTAGGGGTAGAGTCGCGAGAACAGCAAGGGGCGCCAGGCCGAATTGGGCTGCTTCGCCCAGAAACGGCGGATCTTGCCCTCCTTGAAAAGGTCGTAGCCCCCGAACACCTCGTCCGCACCCTCGCCGGTCAGCACCACCTTGAAGCCGCTGTCATGCACGTGTTTCGCCAGCCACAGGAGCGGCGCCGGCGCGGTGCGCAGTATCGGGGTCTCGGTGTGCCAGATCAGCGCCGGGAACACCTGACCGATGTCGGATTCACTGCACCGGATCGCCGAATGCTCGACCCCGAGCGCCTCCACCATCCGGTGCTGAAATTCGCTCTCATCGTATTCGGCCTCATCGAACGTGACCGAAAACGTGCGCAGCCGCCGCGTTTGCTGCTTTGCAAGAGCCGCAATCCCGGACGAATCGAGACCGCCGCTCAGGTACGCCCCCACGGGCACATCGGCGCGAAGTTGCAGGCGCACCGCGTCCGCGAGCAAGGCGCGGACCTGCTCGGCGGCCTCCTCCAGGCTCGTCGCGGCCGAGTTCGTCGTCTCGGGAAACCTCCAATCCCAGTACTGCTGTAGCCGCTCCTGCGTTCCCTCGGCGACGAGCCGATGGCCGGCCGGGAGGCTGCGGACCCCCGCGAACACGGTCCGTTCACCCACCGTACCCCAGAAGGTGAACACCTGCGCGAGTCCCCGGTCGTCCAGGTGCGCGAGCTCCGGCGCCACCGCCAGAATGGCCTTGACCTCGGACGCGAACAGGAGCCACCCCTGGGTTCGCGCAAAAAACAGCGGCCGGATGCCAACCCGATCCCGTGCGAGCACCAGCCGTCGGCGCCGCTCGTCCCACAGGCCGATCGCGAACTGCCCGACCAGGCGCTCGACGAATCGATCGCCGAACGCCTCATAGGCGTGGACGATCACTTCGGTGTCCGAGCGGGTGCGGAACCGATGGCCGAGCGCTTCGAGCTCCTCACGAAGCTCGAGATAATTGAAGATCTCCCCGTTCAGCACCGTCCAGAGCGTCTCGTCCTCGTTCGCGATCGGCTGGGCACCCGTCGCGAGGTCGATGATGCTGAGCCGCGCATGCGCGAGCCCGCAACCTGGCAGATCGAGCACGCGATAGCCGTCCGGTCCCCGATGCCGCAGAGTGCGAATCATCCGATCGAGATCGGGCCGGGTACGCGCGCCCTCCGTGATCAGAGCTCCGGCAATGCCGCACATCGAGAATCACCCCTCGTCCGGCGGGCGGATCAAAACACTCCTCTCCGCGAGTCAGGCACGCTTGCGTTCGATGAACGCCGCGATCCGCTCGACCGAGTCGAGGTTGTCGGGGTGCAGTTCCTCGTCAGTCACCGCGATCCCGTAGCGCGCTTCCAAATGCGCCACGAGTTCGAGCGCACCGGTCGAATCCAGGATACCCCGCGACGTCAGCGACTCGGCGTCCGCCAGATCGATCGGGCCGCTCGTCAGGAGAAAATTCTCGGCGATGAAGTGTCTGACCTCGGCACGCAAGTCCATGCGGACGGTTCCCTATCAAGCCCCGGTACGAAAGTATATCCTGAGGTCTTTGCCGTCAGCGGATATAGATCACGGTTCCGCGTTCGCCAAATTTGAGAGAATTTCCCACTCGTTTGGCACACCCCAAAGGACCCATGAAGGCCCAGCGCCTGTTGCACGATGCGCTCGTTGAGCGCGGCGAGTCCCCGGAGACGCGAGCGCGGCACGCGCTCGTCGCGGATGGCCGGTGCTACACGTTCGGCGAGCTCCTCGCCTCGGCGCGATGTCTCGCGACCACTCTCCGCGAGCGCGGCGTGCGTCGCGGCGATCGGGTCGCGATCGCGCTCGAAAACTCCTGGGCATGCGTCGTCTCGATCTATGCGACCGTGGTCGCCGGGGGCGTGATCGTGCTGATCCACCCGCAGACTCGCGCGGACAAGCTCGGGTTCATTCTGCGGGACAGCGGCGCCCGCGTGCTCATCGCGGAGGGGCGGCAGGCAACTCTCGTCGCACAGGCACTCGACCGGCTCGGCGTCCGACCGGCGACTCTCGCGACCGACCCCTCGGGGAACTCTCCCGCGGAGTCCTTCGACGCCGCTCTGGCGAGCGCTGCGCCACTCGCCGCTCCGGTCCCGGTGATCCCGCTCGATCTGGCTGCGATCCTGTATACCTCGGGGAGCACCGGCGCGCCGAAGGGCGTGATGCAAACGCACCAATCGATGGTGTTCACCGTCGGCAGCCTGGTCGAATACCTGCGATTGACATCGGCGGAGCGCATGCTGTGCGTACTGCCGCTGTCGTTCGACTATGGACTCTACCAACTCCTGGTCGCGGTCTCGCTCGGCGCCTGCCTCGTGCTGG
>JAJXYR010000246.1 GCA_021780475.1 Pseudomonadota bacterium | reverse complement strand
TCGCGGGTGATATGAGCTTCGATGCGTACGAGGCCCACGACGCCGTGACATTCGACCCGATCACCGACCTTTATTGGCCCTACACGGCGTTCGGCATCAAGGCCGGTTACCCGTCCTTCGAGGTGCGACGGATGCTGACATCGCCCGTCCTCGCCCGTTACCGGGACGTTACGACCAAAGGTTGTTGGTATTACGCCTACGCCGCGCTCAACGAGATCGGCCGACAGCGGGCCGTGAGACCCGGTTGGAACCGCGCGCCCGAAGTCCTTCGATACAATCAAGACAGCCGCAGCGCCGACAAACCCATTCGCGGCCCGCTGTTGGTTCTCGCCGGCGATGATGATAAATCGGTCGCCATTGCGAACATCGCCGCCGGCGTCAAGGACGCATGCCGCCTCGGCCTGCCCATCGAATACATCCATCGCCCAGGTCTCGACCACGACCCCCTGATGCAGAAGACCATCGGCGAGCAGCTTGCTTGGGTGCGACGCCGGCTCGCGGGCAAACCGTGGAGCAGCAACTGCGGTGCACCGGGAGTACCTTGATCCACGCCTCACGCCGGACAACGCGGCGATGAACTCCTAACGCGGTGCGCCGCGCCGCGCCTGCCAGGCTTCAGGGTCGATCAACATCCGGCGGTTCGCCTCGTCGATGGCATCGAAGGATGCGGCTTCGACCTCGGGCAGGCGCTCGACGGCGGGTCGGGCGAACAGGTAACCCTGGAACAGCCGCACCCCGAGCTCGCGCAGCGCAGCCGCCTCTTCCACGGTCTCGATGCCCTCCGCGATCACCGAGATGTTCAGGCTCCGGCACAAATTGATGATCGCGTGCGCGATCTTCGTGCGGACTTCGTCGCGATGCACCGCGCGCGTCAGAGCCATGTCGATTTTTAGCACGTCGGGCTGGAAGTCGGCCAGCATGTTGAGTCCGGAGTGGCCGGCGCCGAAGTCGTCGATCGCCGTGATCATGCCGTGTCGCTTGTACTCGCGGAAGATCGCCTGCAGATGGCCGACGTCGCGCGATGGTTCGTTCTCCGTGACCTCGAACATCAGGTGATGCAGCGGGAACCGGGCCCGGGCGGCCGCCTCGAACGTCTTGCGCAGGCACGCGGCAGGCTGATAGACCGCGTTGGGCAGAAAATTGATGCTGAGCAGTCCCTGCATCTCCAGGCGCGCCGCGAGTTCGATCGCCTTGACCCGGCAGGCTTGATCGAAGCTGTAGCGGTTGACCTCGTTGATCCGCTCGAGAACCTCCGCCGCGCTGCCGCCGCCGACCGGACGGACGAGCGCCTCGTGCGCGTACACGGTCCGCGTTTCGATGTCGACGATCGGCTGGAACGCCATCGTGAAATCGGGCAGCGGCATATCCGTCCGGCAGGCTTCGCATCGGCGGGGTGGCGTATTGATTTGCGGGGTCACGGTGGGCGACGGAGCGAGGAGATTGGCGCGATTGACTAGTGCCAATTATCGACCGCTGATCGCTTGTCCGGCGGGAGAGCGGTCACAGAACCCACGATTTATCGCCCCGCCTGTCCGGCGCGCCGGTTTGAGGGGCGGTAGATTGCTGCGACGCATATAAGTCGACGATCAAACCGATGCTCGGCGACCGGTCGTCTGGAGGAACGCTGCGGCTGGAGGAACGCCGCGGGTTCCGCCCAGCGGGTGCGGATTTCGCCGCCCATACAGTGCACGGCGTCCCCCTAGGCGCCTCACCGCATCGATAGGATCCGCGCCGGCAACATCACGACCGCCCGCAACAGCGCGAACACTCCCTCGACCGTGATGCCGACGATCCGCAGCGGCAGCAATACCAGCCAGACGATGGGCCACAAGATCAGCGCGAGCAGCGCGAGCGGCCAGCACAGCACCAACAGGATCAGCCAAAGCAGGAATTTCACCCTATGCGCCCCAATGGCTTCGCCACGCCGTCTTCCACCACTGCGACGCGGGTGAGGAGACCGATGGCGATCACCGGCGACGGTATACGAATCTTCATAGGCCGCCTACCATACGCCAAGCGAACGTCTCGCGAAATCGACCCGCGCGCATGACTTGCAAGGAAGTCGCCGATGATCCGTAATTTCTCCGACCATGCCGCGAACGAGCGCACTTTTCTCGCGTGGGTACGCACCGCCATCGCGGTCATGGCTTTCGGCTTCTTGGTGGCGAAATTCAACTTGTTCCTGCGGATCGCGGCGCTTTCCCTCGCCGGGCCGGGCGGGCGCTTTGTCGCGCAACGCGGCGGCCGATTCGGCGACGTGGCGGGATTGGTGCTGATCGTCGCCGGCACGGCGATGGTGGCGATGGCCGCGGTGCGCTTCGTGCGCACCGGTCGCGCGATCGACAGTCCCGCACAGCGCGACGACGATGCGCGCATGGATCTCGCGCTGGCGGGCCTCATGGTGGTGCTTGGGATCGCGCTCGTGCTGTACGTGTTTCACGCGCTGCTGACCGGGCTTTGAACGACCGCGTGGCCGCGGCCGGAGTCAGCGGCGCGTCTTGCGCCTGCCGATGAACAGCAGCACCACGGCGGCCATGATCGCTCCGACCGCGACCCATTCGGGCCGCGACACGCGCTCGTGGCCGACCGTGACCCCAAGGCCGAGCGCGACCACGGGATTGACCAGGGAGTAGCTCGCGGCGAGTCCCGCCGACGTGCGCTCGAGCAGCGCCATGTAGGCGTTGAACGCGATCAACGAGCCGAACACCACCAGATAGATCCACGCCATCAACGCGGAGGGTTGCAGCGGCCAGCGCCACGCCTCGCCGCGCGCCGCCGACAGGACCAGCAGCACGGCGCCGCCACAAAGCATCTCGCTCGCGAATCCGGTTGCACCCTGTGCGAGCGCGAAGCCCCGCTGCGACAGCACGCTGCCGAGAGCCCAGCCGCAGCATGCCAGCGAGATCGCGAGCAGCCCGGCCGGAGACCCTTCGATGCCCGCGCCGCGCGTGAGCAGCAGCACGCCGGCGAATCCGACCGATACCGCCAGCAGCTCACGGCGCCGCGGATAGACGCCGAACGCCAGGTTCGTCACGATCAGCAGCAGCGGCATCACGGCGATGAATGCGACCACGAGGCCCGAGGCGATGGTCTGTTCCGCATAGGCGGTGCCGCCCATGCCGGCGCCGAGCATCAGCGTGCCCACGACCAGGGCATTGCGCCACTCGCGCCTGGACGGCGGGGCGGCGCCGCGCGCGAGCTGCCAGGCCATCAACATGCCCCCCGCGCACAGGAATCGGGTCGCCATCAGGAAAAACGGGGCGAAGCCGACCAACGCGAAGCGGATCACCAGATAGGTCGAGCCCCAGATCAGCCAGGTCGCCGCCAGGCTGGCGATGATCAACGGGGAGTAGGGCCTCGGTGCGGGGGAAGCGCCAGCGTCTCGGGTCATCGGCAGGTGTTCCGTCGAAAGTGACGCCTTCAGGATAATGGGAGTCGCGCGGCGGCGACCGCCGATTTGGCCGCGGTTCGATTTCGGGTCCTTTCCATGCTAGGGTGAGTCGGGGAATTCCGACAGCAACCGCATGAGCACAGTCATCGACAACAATGCCGCCGGGTCGTTTCGCAACGAGCTGGCGAGTCGTTTCACCGCGCCCTTGATCCGGTACTTCAACCGGCGCATCCACGATCAGGCGCAGGCCGAGGATCTGACGCAGGAGGTGTTGTTGCGGGTCATCCGCGCCGCCGAGTCGCAGTCGATCGTCAACGCCGAGAGCTATGTTTTCCGGGCCGCGGCCAACATTCTCAACGACCACCGGCGGCACGCCCGGCGCCACCCGACGGTGAACTTCGACGAGTTCGAACAGAGCCCCGCCGCGGCGGTGCCGGTCGAGTTCATCGACGAGCGTTCGCCGGAGCGTGTCGCGGTCGGCGAGGCGACGCTCGATCAGGTCCTGCGCGCGCTCGGCGAACTCGCCGAGTTGACGCGCAACGTGTTCATCCTGTTCCGGCTCGAGAACATGAAGCAGAAGGACATCGCCGTCCTGTACGGGATCTCCCAGAGCACCGTCGAGAAGCACGTGGTGCGCGCGCTGCTGCACCTCGCCGTGCGCTGCGGGTCGACATGAGCGCTCAAATGGATCACGAACGCGTCGAACAGGCCGCCGCCTGGCGGGTCCGTTTGACCGAATCCGGCGCCGCGCGGGTGCCGGAGTTCGAACTGTGGCTCGCCGAGGATCCGCGCAACGAGACGGCTTGGCGGGTCGTGCAGGGGCCCTGGCGCATGCTTGGGGAGTATGCCGCGTCCTCGGAATTGATCGTCCAACGACGCGCGGCGCTCGCCGGCCGGCCGCGCGCGGCACGCGGCGTCGCCGCTGCGTGGCGGCGCCGGCCTGTCGCCGTCGCCGCGGCACTGGCGTTCATCGCGGTCGCCGCCGGCGCGGTCTTGTTGTTCCGCCAGACGCACCAGTACGTCGTGTATCGGACCGGCGCCGGCGAGCGGCGCGTGGTCACACTCGCCGACGGTTCACAAATCACGCTGGACATGAAGAGCGAGGTGGCGGTCCGGTACACGGTGCACTTCCGTGAACTCGAACTGGAACAGGGCCAGGCCCGCTTCGACGTGGCCCATGACGCCGAGCGGCCGTTCACGGTCGCCGCGGAAGGCCATAAAGTGGTTGCGACCGGAACGGCGTTCGACGTGGATCTGCTCGGACGGGACTTACGGGTGACGCTGATCGAGGGACACGTCGTCGTGCTGCCCGCGAGCGCGCCGACCCGACCCTACGAACCCCAGTCCGGGAATGGCGTCGCGGCGCCCGGTGCGACCGCCGGGGCGCCCGAACCCACCGACTGGTCCCGGATCGTGCTCGATCCTGGCCAGCAATTGCTGATGCCGGCGGCCGGTGCGCCGCGTATCGACCGCGTCGATGTCGACAGGGTGACGGCCTGGGAACGCGGACAAGTGGCCTTCAAGAACGATCCGTTGTCGGCGGTGGTCGCGCGGATGAATCGCTACGCGTCGCGGCCGATCGTGATCGGCGACGCGCGTACCGGCGACCTGCGCATCAGCGGGGTCTTTCATGAAGGGGATGTCGACGGCTTCGTGAACACGCTCGCGAGTTATCTGCCCATCAGCGCGCATTCCGGTCCCAACGGTTCGATCGTCCTCGCCGACGCGCCGGCTCCAACCCGCCGCTAGATCGTTGCGTCAACGCAACACGCGCTCTCGCCGGCGTTGATTATTTGCGCGCGCCGAGTGGAGGATTTCAAGCCGACCGGCGATCATAGATCCCAAGAGTCCCAATACCCGTATGGGGCCGTCGGATGAGTGCATCAGGGGAAGACTACATGGTCAGTTTTGTGCGTTCGCGGTGCACTGTCGTCCGCCGGCGACCTGGACGCCGGGATTCGCAAATTAGGCTGTTTTTTTTGATTGCCGTCTGGGTTGCCGGAAGTCTTGT
>JAJXYR010000217.1 GCA_021780475.1 Pseudomonadota bacterium | reverse complement strand
ACCGACCGGAATCCGAGCGCCGACGTTTAAAGACCCGATCCCAACCAAGGAGAGAGAATCGTGAAATCTCGGACAAGCCTGATTCCGGCGGCGCTCCTCGCCGCCGCATGGTTTGCGCCGGTGCGCGCGGCGCGAGCGGACACGGTGTTGTACGACAGCTCGGGATTCATCCAGGGTGCGCAGAGCCTGACTCAGTCCTTCGACATCTCCACGCCCGGCACGCTGTCGATCACCTTGACGGCGATCCCGTGGTTCGATCCTCTGAAGGACTTGACCTTCTTCGTGTCGACGGCGGACGGTCTGCAAGGGACGCTGATCACCGACGGCAGCGAATCCTTGCACGTCAGCGGCGGCACCGAGATCTTCGCGCACTGGTTCGGCCAAGCCGATGGGCCGTTCAAATTCGGCATCTATGGCTTGAAGATAAGCTTCCACCCGGACGCCGTCTCGCCGGTGCCGCTGCCGCCGTCGTTCTGGCTGCTGCTCTGCGGTCTGGGTCCGCTGTTTGCGATGCGCAGGCGTCCAATGCCGCGATCGTCATACGAATGTCGGCCGCTGCAATGAAACTCACACATCCGGGTTCTAGAATTCCGATCCCCTGACTGGTGACGACCGGGAGCGCTGACGACGTGACGCCGCCGATGTTTGAATTGCGCAAGCTCACGCTGCTGGCGCTGAGCCTGTTGTGCTGCGGCGCACTGAGCGCAGTCGCGGCCGCCGCCCAGCCGCTCGCCTCGCCATCGGTCGAGCCGCCCGCCCGTCAGCGCGGTCTTGGCTATCGGCTCGAACCCGGGGACTTGCTACAGGTGTCGGTGTGGAACGAGAAGGACCTGCAGGCCGAGGTCTTGATCCGTCCCGACGGCGGCATTTCGTTTCCGCTCGCCGGCGACCTGCCCGCGGCGGGCCACACCGTCGCCGGACTGACGGCGCTGCTCGAAGCACGCATCCGCAAGTACGTACCTGACGCGGTCGTCACCGTGGCCGTGAAATCCGCGGCAGGCAACCGGGTGTTCGTGATCGGCAAGGTCCAGCGCCCCGGGGATTTCGCGCTCGTCGGACCCCTCGACGTGCTCCAGGCCCTGAGTCTCGCGGGCGGTGGGACGCCGTTCGCCGACATGAACGACATCCGCATCCTGCGCCGAAGCGGCGATGCCCAGACCTCGCTGCGGTTCCGTTACGGCGATATCGAGCATGGCCGCCGGCTGGAACAAAACATTCTATTGCAAAGTGGTGACACGGTTGTCGTTCCATGACCCCGGCGCGGCTTGCGCTTCTCGCCCTGGCGGTGGCATCCGTGTGTGCGTCTGAATTCAGCAGCGCCGGAGTCTGGGGTCTCGAGCCGCAACTCGGCCTGAGCGGGGATTATTCATCGAATCCGGCCTTGTTGAACGCCGCGGGCACGGCCGAGTCGCACGCGGCTCTGCTGCTTGACGCGCCGACAACCTACGTCGCCGACGCCTTCAAGTTCTCGGTGCTGCCGCGTCTGCGCCTGAGCAATGCCCGCGGCTATTCGTCGCTGGACTCGGACTATGAGCGCGTCGATGCGCGGACGGAATTCGACACCGAGCTCAGCGTCTGGTCTGCGTCGGCGGGCGTCGCGCGTGAATCGAGCCTCTACCGGGACTATCTCACCAACGGGGCCGCGGGCGTGCGCCGCGACACCGGCAGCGCCGATCTGAATTGGGACCGTCACCTGGACGAGCGCACCGAATTCACCACCGATCTCAATGCGCAACGGGTGCGCTACGCGGCGCCGGTGGGCACCGGCACGCTCACCGACTATCGCTACGCGAGCCTGAACCCGGGATTCACCTGGGCCCGGAGCGCGCGCACGAAGTTCTCGGCGACCGCGGGCGCCGGGCGCTACGATTCGCTCGATCGCAGAACCGAGAGCCGCAGCAGCTACGCGCAAATAGGGGTGACCCACGCGCTAGACGCGCGCTGGAGTGCGACGGTGACCGCCGGGTATTCGCGCGCCCTTAACTCGCTCGCGTTGTTCGGCCGGCGGTTCGAGTCGACTCAGAACGGCACCGTGTTCTCGGCGGCTCTGACGCGCTCGGCGGAACGCTCGTCGCTCACGGTCGACGCATCGCGTCAGCTCAGCCCGTCGGGTTTCGCGTACCTGACCCGACAGGACACCTACGAGATCAAGGCGGACCACGCCGCGTCCGAACGATGGACGCTGAGCGGCGCCGCGAGACGGACCAGTTATCGCAACCCGATCGTCGGGGGCGCAAGCTATGCGCTCGACATCACCACCGTCGATCTGTCGGCCGCCTACCTTTGGAGCCGCCGCTGGACCGCGACGCTGTCGGCTTCGCGGATCCTCGAGCACGCCGGAACGCCCGCCATCGCGATTGCGGCGAACAGCGTCAGCCTGCTGTTGTCACGGAAATTCGACTGGACCACACTGCAATGAGCGCGGCGATCGACACCCCCGGCGAGGATCGTCCGGATGCCCTGCGCGCCAAGATCACCGCCTATTGGGGCCGGCGCCGGATTTTCGCGCTGGTCGCGGGCATCGCGGCCGCGGCGGCCGTGATCATCGTCATGTGGCTGCCGCCGACGTATCGCGCGACGGCCACCATCCTGATCGAACAGCAGGAGATTCCCCAGGATCTGGTGCGCTCCGTGATCACCTCGTACGCCGACCAGCGCATCCAGGTGATCAGCCAGCGGGTCATGACCAGTGAAAACCTGATGTCCCTGATCGACCGCTACGATCTGTATCCGCGGATGCGCAAGAGGGAGCCGCGCGAGGCCGTGATCGCCCAGATGCGCAAGGACGTCGGTCTGCACATGATCAGCGCCGACGTGATCGATCCGCGCAGCGGACGGCCGACCGAGGCGACCATTGCATTCGCCGTTTCCTACGACAGCCGCTCGCCGGACCTGGCGTTGAAGGTCGCCAATGAACTGACGACGCTTTATTTGAACGAAAACCTGACCACGCGCATCCATCTCGCGCAGCAGACAGAGTCGTTCTTCAAGGACGAGGTGGCGCGCGAGGCGGCGCGGGTCGCGGGTCTCGACAAGAGTCTCGCGGATTTCAAGGAACAGCATCAACGCGAACTGCCGGACCTCGCGCTGCTGAACATCGAATCGCTGCAGCGGGCCGAGAGCGATCTGCGCGACGCCGAAGGCCGGGTCGGCGCGCTCGCCGCGCAGCGCGTGATGCTCGAATCGCAGCTCGCCCAGATCGATCCGAACTCCCAGGTCTACACCGACACGGGTCAGCGGGTTCTCGGGCCCGCAGACCGGCTGAAAGCGCTGCAATCCCAGCTCGCGATCGACGAGGCGCGGTATGCGCCCGATCACCCCGACGTGATCGCGGAGAAGCGCGAGATCGCCGGGCTCGAAAAGCAGGTCGGCGGCGCCGGGGCGACCGCCGACCGCCTGCGGCAGCTTGCGGATGCGAAGGCCCGGCTCGCCCAGGACCGGCAAAAATACTCCGAGACTTATCCCGATGTCGTGCGCCTGCGCCGGCTGGTGGGGGTGCTCGAGGCGGACATCGCCCGGGAGGGCGCGGCGAGCAGCCGCCGGACCGCGGCCGCGCACGCCGACAACCCGGCGTACATCCAGGTCAAAGGCCAGATCGACGCACTCGACGTGGACCGCGCGACCGCGATGGCCAAGGCGGCGGCGCTGCGCGCGAAAGTCGCGGACTATGAATCCCGAATCGCCAAGGCGCCGGCGGTGCAGCGCGGCTACGAGGAGATCGCGCGCAATCTGCAGAATGCGCAGGTTCAGTACCAACAATTGCTCGCCAAGCAGACCGACGCGCGCATCTCGGCGAATCTGGAGACGGAACGCAAGGGTGAGCGATTCTCGCTGATCGACCCGCCGCAGCCGCCCGAGCGGCCGGTGAGCCCGAATCGGCCCGTGCTGTTGCTGGTGGGACTGCTGGTCGCTCTCGGCCTCGGCGCCGCGGCGGCGGCGTTGCAGGAGTCGCTCGACGCGTCCGTGCGCGGCGCCGCCGACGTGCGCCGCTTGTTGCAGGTTCCGCCGCTCGCCTCGATCCCGGTGATCGTCACCGCGGCCGATCGGGCGGCGCACCGGCGCCGTCGGCGCTGGTCGCTGGCCGCCGGGATCGCGACCGTCGTGCTGGCGCTCGGCTTCGTGCAGTGGTTCGTCCGCCCGCTCGACGTGGTCTGGTCGACGTTGCTGCGCCGCCTGGGAGCCTGATTACATGGAACGCATCCGCAAGGCCTTGGATCGGGCGCGCCTGGAACGCGCCGCTCCGCCGCAAGCGCCGCCGGCCGTTCCGGCGCCGCTCGAGTCGATCGTCTACAGCCGCACGCAGGTGTTCCAGCCCCGCCGGGACGTACTCGAACGCAACCGCGTGCTGGACCCAGCCGGGACCGACCCCGCGGCGGCCGCTTATCGGATGCTTCGCACCCAGGTGTTGCAGCGCATGGACGCGAACGGCTGGCGCTCGATCGCGATCTTCAGCGCGCAAGCGTCCGAGGGAAAAACGACCACCGCGATCAATCTGGCCGCGAGCCTCGCCAACGATCGCATGCACACCGTGTTATTGGTGGATTTCGACCTGCGCACTCCGGCGATCGCCGGACGTCTCGGGTTCGTGCCGAACGCGGGCGCCGAGGACGCCCTGTCCGGCCGCTCGAATCTCGAGGACTGCCTGTACCATCCCGAGGGATTCGAACGGCTCGTCGTGCTGCCGGCACGCGGCGCTGTCGCCAATTCATCGGACCTGCTCGCCGGGCCGCACTGCAGGCGCTTGGTCGCCGAAGTGCGGACGCGCTATCCGGAGCGCATCATCGTCTACGATCTGCCGCCTGTGCGGGGCGCCGACGATGCGCTCGCGTTCGCGCCTCTGGTCGATTGCGGCCTGGTGGTCGCGTCGCCGGGCCGCACCCGCCGCGGCGATCTGGTGCGAACGATCGAACTGCTGCGAAACACGCCGCTGGTCGGAACGGTGCTGAACCGTGGGCCGGACGACCCATGAGCGAGTCCGGCGATGTATGAGCGGCACTTCGGTTTCAGCGTGAAACCGTTTGCGCTGACCCCGGATCCCGCCTTCCTGTATCCGTCGCGGCAGCACGCGATGGCGCTGACGATGCTCGAGTACGGCCTCGAGTCGCAGGCGGCGTTCTCCCTGCTGACCGGGGACATCGGCTCGGGAAAGACCACTTTGTTGCGGCGGCTGCTGCGCGATCTCGGCGACCAGGTCGCCGTCGGCCTGATCAGCAACACCCACGCCGGGTTCACGTCGATCCACAGCTGGGCGCTGTCGGCGCTCGGCATCGTGCCGGCGGACGACTCCCCGATCGCGCAATATGAAGCGCTGGTCGACAGTTTCATCCGCGAATACGGCAGGGGCCGGCGTACGCTGTTGATCATCGACGAGGCGCAGAATCTCCCCGTGGCGACGCTCGAAGAGCTGCGATTGTTGTCGAACGTCAATTCAGAG
>JAJXYR010000146.1 GCA_021780475.1 Pseudomonadota bacterium | reverse complement strand
TTCCGATCTAAAGTCGCCGCCCCCGCGGCGCCGGCAGCGCGCTCCTGGCTCGACTGGGTCACCGGCAATTGGTGGCTGCCGGGCGGCATCGTCGCCGCCTTGCTGGCCGCTCTGGGCTTTGCCGCGTTCAAGCGCCGACAAAGCGAACAGATCGACGATTTCGCGTCGATGGTCGGCGGCGCGGACGTGGCGACCGACGTCAAGTCGCCGCCGCAGCCGCGCGTGTTCGGCAGCCGCAAGGCCGCGGCCGACGAGTCCTTCGTCGTCGAGGAATCGGGCGAGCACAAGGCGCCGGAATTCACGACGATCGGCGACACCGCCGAAACCCCGTCGCCCGACGACACCATGTCGAGCGAGAGCGCGGTCAATCTCGACCAGGGCGATCCGCTCGCGGAGGCGGATTTCCACATGGCCTATGGCCTGTACGATCAGGCCGCCGACCTCGTGCGCATCGCGCTCGAGCGCGAGCCGGAGCGGCGCGATCTGCGGCTGAAGTTGCTGGAAATCTATTTCGTCTGGGGCAACAAGGACCTGTTCCTGCAGACGGCGAAGACGCTGTATGCCACGCGCGACAAGGCGCCGGCCGGCGAATGGGACAAGATCGTCATCATGGGCAAGCAGATCTGCCCCGACGATGCGCTGTTCGCGCACGCCACCGGCGGCGGCCGCGGCGCCGGCGCCCTCGTCGATTTGAACCTCGAGGGCGGCGAGAATCACGTCGACGTCGATCTGTTCGGCGAACCGGCCGGCGAACACGGTGCGCCGGAGCCCGCGGCCGCGAAGGTCGAGGACATGGCGCCGACCGGCGAATCCCCGCGCCTGCCCGGCGACACCGGCCTCGATTTCGTCCTCGACGCGCCCGAGCGCGGCGCCGAGGATTCCCCGACGCGCGAGATGCCGCCGCGCGACGAGCCGACCGTGGAGTCCGAACTCCTGCCGCTCGGCGATTCGCCGACGATGGAATCGCCGACCCTTGCGACGGGGACGGTTCAAGAACGGCTCGCGGGGAAGCTGCCCGCGACCAACGCCGATCAGACCGCCGAAGTGTCGATCGACGACCTGGGCCTCGATCTGGACGCGCTCGACGAGACCGGCGCGCCGTCGCTGAGCGGATCGCACCTCGAGCAGACGGATCACCCGGCGGATGCGCCGACGATGGTCGCCGGCCTCGACGCCCATTCCCGCAAGCTGATGGCGGATGCGGAAAGCCGGGCGCGTGACCGGGATCTGACGGAGCTCGAACGCGAACTCGAGGCTTCGTTCATTTCGGAATTGGATTCGAGCCACGACGCGGTCCGGACCGCGGTGATCGCGCCGGACTCGGCGCCGACGGTGCAGATGCCGCGCGAAGGAGACGCTGACCCCGGCGCCACGTCGCGCTTCAAGGCCACCGACGTCGCCGGGGCGCTCGAAGCGATGCGCCTGGACTCGGACTCGACGTCGCGGCTGCGCGCCGTCAGCGGCGACAGCATCGATCTCGACCTCGACCGCTTGGCGGGCGCGCTCGGCGGCGGCGACACCGTGGATCAGCCGCGCGCGGCCGAGGACTTGTTCTCGACCGAGGTGTTCGAAGCGAGCCAGCGCAGCCGCCGCGTCGACCTGGACGTCGGCGATCCCTTGAAGGGCGGCGATGGCTCGGCGACGAAGACGCTCGCCCAGCCCAACACCGAAATCCTGCACACCAACGGCGCCGACGCGTCGGCCGAGTTCGAGCCGGTGACGATGAGCGAAGTCGGAACCAAGCTCGATCTGGCGCGCGCCTATATGGACATGGGCGACCCGGAGGGAGCGCGCAGCATTCTCGACGAGGTCGTGCACGAGGGTTCCGCGAGCCAGAAACAGGAAGCGCAGCGTTTGCTGCAATCCTTGCCCGGCTGAGCCCTTGGGCCGGATCCGGCGCCGCGTCGCCGCCGTCGTCGAGTACGACGGAACCGATTTCGCCGGCTGGCAATCCCAGGCCCATGCCGGCGCGATCCAGGACGCGGTGCAGGACGCGCTGTCGTTCGTCGCCGGGCAGAAGATCGCGGTGGTGTGCGCGGGACGCACCGACCGCGGCGTGCATGCGATCGGTCAGGTGATCCATTTCGACACCGACGCGGCGCGCAGCGCGCGGGCCTGGGTGCTCGGCGCCAACACCAAATTGCCGCCGACTATCGCGCTGCAATGGGCCGGCGAAGTCGACGAGTCCTTCCACGCGCGGCATTCGGCGGTCCGGCGCACCTACCGTTATTGCATCCTGAATCGCAGCGCGCGTTCGGCGCTGCAGCGCACCCGCACCGCGTGGATCCATCGCCCCCTCGACGTGCCGGCGATGGATCGCGCCGCCCAGGCGCTGATCGGCGAACACGACTTCTCGGCATTCCGCTCGGTCGAATGCCAGTCGCCGACACCGGTGCGCCGCATCGAACGGGTGAGCGTGCGCCGGGCGGGCGACTATGTCTGGATCGAATTGACCGCGAACGCCTATTTGCACCACATGGTGCGCAACATCGCCGGCACCCTGCTCGAAGTGCAGAAACAGGCCGACCCGGCCGCGGCGATGGCGCGGGTGCTCGCCGGCCGCGACCGGCGCCTCGCCGGCATGACCGCGCCCGCCGCCGGCCTGTATCTGTGGCGCGTCGACTATCCGCCGCCCCACCGGATCCCGCCGCCCGGGGACGGGATGACGAGCGGCGGCGTCCCAGGATCTGGTTTAATATAGGGCATGTCCTGGTTCGAACGCATCGTCCCCTCGCGCATCAAGACCGAGCGGCGCACCCGCTCGGTGCCCGAAGGCCTGTGGATCAAATGTCCCGCCTGCGACGCGGTGCTGTATCGCGCCGAGATCGAACGCAACCTCAGCGTCTGCCCGAAGTGCAGCCATCACATGCGCATCTACGCCCGCGAGCGGCTCGCCAAGTTCCTGGACGTCGGCTCGACCGTCGAACTCGCCACCAAGGTCGAGCCCGAGGATCCGCTGAAGTTCAAGGATTCGAAGCGCTACAAGGACCGCCTGGTACAGGCGAAGAAACAGACCGGCGAGCGCGACGCGTTGATCGTCATGGAAGGCAAGCTGAAGGGCATGGACCTCGTCGCCTGCGCGTTCGAATTCCGTTTTCTCGGCGGTTCCATGGGCTCGGTCGTCGGCGAGAAATTCGTGCGCGCGGTGGAGCATTGCCTCGAACACCGCATGCCTCTGGTGTGCTTTTCGGCGAGCGGCGGCGCGCGCATGCAGGAGGCTCTGTATTCGCTGCTGCAAATGGCCAAGACCAGCGCGGCGCTGAAGCGCCTGTCGGAGGCGCGGCTGCCGTACATCTCGGTGATGACCGACCCGACCACCGGCGGCGTCTCGGCGAGCCTTGCAATGCTCGGCGACGTCAACATCGGTGAGCCGAAAGCGCTGATCGGATTCGCCGGACCGCGCGTCATCCAGCAAACGGTGCGCGAGACGCTGCCCGAGGGCTTTCAGCGCAGCGAATTCCTGCTCGAACACGGCGCGTTGGACATGATCGTCGACCGGCGCGACATGCGCAACCGCATCGCCGGCGTTCTGTGCCTGTTGACCGGTAAAGAACCCGCCGTGGCCTGACGGCCGATCCAGGCACCGAAGGACGACGCCCCCGTGGCCACTCAATTGCCGACGACGCTCGCGGATTGGCTCGCGTATCAGGCCCAGGTACATCCGCGCGCGATCGAATTGGGGCTGGAGCGGCTGCGGGCGGTGCTCGAGCGGCTCGGCTTCCGCCGCCCCGCCGTGCCGGTGATCACGGTCGCCGGCACGAACGGCAAGGGCTCGGTGGTGGCGACGAGCTCGGCGATCCTGACGGCGGCGGGCTACCGGGTCGGCGTGTTCAGTTCACCGCATCTGCGGGACTATCGCGAGCGCATCCGCCTCGGCGAGCGCCTGGTCGACGAGGCGGAGTTGCTGTGGGCGTTCGAGCGGATCGAGCGCGCGCGCGGTGACATCGGGCTCACGTTCTTCGAATACAACACCTTGGCGGCGCTGTTGATTTTCGAGGCGGCGCGCCTCGACGCCTGGGTGCTCGAGATCGGCATGGGCGGGCGCCTCGATGCGGTCAATGCGATCGATGCGGACGTGGCGGTCGTCGTCAGCATCGGCTTCGATCATCAACAATATCTGGGCGACACGCTGGAGGCGATCGGTCGCGAGAAAGCCGGGATATTCCGAGCCGGGCGCCCCGCGGTGCTCGGCGGACGCACGCTGCCTGACAGTGTGCTGGCCGCGGCCCTCGAGGTCGGCGCGCATCCCAAGCGCATCGGTGTCGACTATGAGGTCGAGCGGGGCGCCGGCGGCTGGCGCTTCCGCGGCCGCCACTGGGACCTTGGGGGTCTGCCGCCGTCCGGATTGCGCGGCGACACGCAATTCGACAACGCCGCCACGGCGCTCGCCGCGCTCGAGGAACTGGGGTCGCGGCTTGCGCCCTCGGCGGACGCCGTCGCCCGCGGCTTGCGCGCCGTGCGTCTGCCCGGTCGATTCCAGGTGATCGAGGATCCCGCGGCGGGGCGGCCGGTCTGGATCCTCGACGTCGCGCACAACCCGGATGCCGCCCGGGTTCTCGCGCACAATCTGGCCGCGCTGCCGGCGCGCGGCCGTACGCTCGCGATTTGCGGTGTCCTGGCCGACAAGGATGCGGCGGCCGTGGTGGCGGAACTCGCCGCCTCGGTGGATCGCTGGTGGTTCGTTTCCACGGAAGGAGAGCGCGGCCAGAGCGGGGCGGCGCTCGCCGCCCGCGCGGGCCGTGCCGTCGGCGATGGTGCGGCCACCGCGGAATCGATCGCCGCGGCCTGCGAGGCCGCGCGGCGCGAGGCAGCGGACGGCGACCGGATCGTGGTCTTCGGCTCGTTTCACGTCGTCGGGCCGGCGCTCGAATGGCTCGAACAGGAAGGCGTGCTGCCCACGATCGCGGCGAGCGCCTATACTGCGGCGCCACGCGGGATGGAAGCCTAGAGGCCTGGTAGCGGATCATGGATCGTCGCGTCAAAGAGCGTCTGGTCGGCGCGGCGATCTTGGTCGCGGTCGTCGTGCTGGTCGTGCCGGAACTGCTGCCGGGACCTGCGCGGCCGGCCGTGACCGCGGCCGGCCGCGATTCCCCCGTCGCCGAGCCGCGCGATCCGATGCGCACCGTGACGGTCGACCTGTCGCAAAATCCGCAGGCCTCGGAGCCCCCCGTGGCGGCGCCGGAGTCCGCGCCGGGCCCGCAAGCTCCCGCGAGTGCGGCGCCGAGCACGATTCGCCCGGCCGTCGCGGCGCCCGCCCTTGAAACGCCGACTTCGGCCCCGAAATCGCTCCATGAAACGGCCGAGACGGTGCCTTCGGCGCCCCCGGCGCACGCGGCGGTCGCTGCCGCGACGCGCGGCGCTTGGGCGGTGCAGCTCGGCAGCTTCAAGGATCGCGGTAATGCGCTGAAGCTCGCCCGTCACTGGAAAGCGAAGGGTTATG
>JAJXYR010000220.1 GCA_021780475.1 Pseudomonadota bacterium | reverse complement strand
CGGTCAAGGTGGCGAAGAAATCGAAGGCGGCGACCAAGCCGAAAGCCAAGGCCAAGGCGAAGGTCAGGGCTAAGGTAAAGACGGCGACAAAGGCGAAGGCGAAGGCGAAGCCTGCGAAGAAGCCGGCGAAATCGGTTGCGCCCGCGCGTGGCAAGTCGGCCAAGGCCAAGGCCAAGGCCAAGGTCAAGGCACCGCCGAAGCCCAAGGCGAAGGTCAGCGTGAAGCCGCGGATGCCGGTCCGGTCTCCGGCGCCCCGGCCGAGTCCGGCGATGCCGGCCGCGCCGCCGGTCGCCGCGCCGAATCCGGCCGTCGTCGAGATGCCGGCGCCGGTCACGGCCTATTCGGGCCCGGAGCCGCAGGCCCCCTGAGGGGGCGGGATTACGGCGTCGCCGCGGGGCAGCCGACCCGTGAGCTCATCGCGGAGTCTGGCCGGCGGTCCGTTCGCGCAGCGTCGGGCCGCCGTCCGAGTCGAACCACTGTTCGATCAGGCTGAAGGAGATCGATTGGGTCGGCGGCAGCAGCGCGCCGCCCTCGGCGATCTGCGCGCGCGTGAACCAGCGCGCATCCTCGAGTTCCCGGTCGCGGCGATGAATCTCCGTGGACACGGCGTGCGCGGTGAATCCGAGCATCAATGACGCCGGAAACGGCCACGGTTGGGATGAAAAATACTCGATCCGGTCGACCGAAACGCCGGTCTCTTCGTCCACTTCGCGGGCCACCGCATCCTCGAGCGATTCGCCGGGCTCGACGAAGCCGGCGATCGTCGAGTACCGTCCCGGCGGCCAGCTCGCCTGGCGGCCGAGCAGCGCACGGTCGTTGTCGCTGACCAGCACGATGATGGCCGGGTCGATGCGTGGAAATTGCTCGTGTCGGCACGAGGCGGCGGTGCAGATCAGCGTGTGACCGGCACGCGACGGCAGCGTCGGAGCGCCGCATCGCCCGCAAAATCGGTGAAAGCGGCGCCACGAGACCATCGCGCGCGCGTAGCTCAGCAGGCCGGCGTCATCGGCGGGCAGTCTGGGCGCGATCGTCCGCAAGTCCTCGAAGCGCGGCTCCGGCAGCCAGTGCGGCGGCTCCAGCGTGTCCATTTCCAGCACGAAACACGGCTGTCCCGAGAACCGGCCGAGCAGGATCAGGCTGTCGCCGGTGCGCAGGTCCGGGGGCAGCAGCGAGAGGTCGACCAGCGCCGCCCGCGGCGGATCGGCGGCGGTGATCAGGCTGCGCGAATTCCACACGACGGCCACGCGGCTGCCTTGGTCGGCGAGCGCGTCGTCGAACCACGCAGGATCCTGGCGCAAGTGCGCCGCGCGGTCTAGATACGGGCCCGCGAACGTATTGCGTCGTCCCATAGCGGGATTCTACCAGGGCGCGGCGGATTCCTTCGCGGCCTTGGCCGCGGCGGGCTTGGCGGCGGCAGGCTCGCAATTCGCGCAGGCCGACGCGCGCCGCGCCAACAGGTCGCGCAGGCGCAGGCCGCCGCAGGCGGCGCAGCGCGAGACGCCGAGTTCCGTGTGGCCGGCGAGCGCCCACAACAGGAACCACGCGTGCTCGAACGAGATGCGCGCCGGCGCATGCAAGTCGGTGTAGGTCTCGTACACCCGGCACAGCAACAAGCCCGACTCGACCGAACCGACGCGGTAGCGCGACTCGATCCCTTTGGCGGTGGCGTCGAGCAGTCCATGGATCAAATACAGGCTGGCGAGCTGCACCGCCTCGAAATGGAGGTCTGCGTTGCGGAAGAAGAAGGCCGTCTGGCGCGGCGATTTGCCGCGATGACGGGCGACCGGTCCCGTGTCGCGGTCCGCGTCGCAGTCCGCGACGTAGCTGCGGTAAAGCTTGCGGATGCGGTCGTCGCTGAGACCGGTCCATTGGCGGATGGTGCAGGTGCGCGCCTCATGGTGGATCAGCCGCAGCGCCAGGTCCAGCCGTAATCGGTCCCGCGTGTACCGGTCGTCGGAAATTCTCATGATCTCCTCCTTGAGCTAGCCGCAAATCCCTTTATTTCCAGCGTAAAAGAATTTGACAAAATTTTTTCACAAAGTTAGCGTCGATGCAAAGGGGATATCTCGGCTATTTCGCCGCGAATTGGCCGCCCAAGCGGCCACGGGATGCGGCGCAGGGAGGGGGCGACATGAAAGCGGCGATCGTCAGTCGATGGACCCGGGAGCCGTTGCTCTCGGTGGAGCTGGCGCGAAGCCTGCGCGACCTCAACGCCGTGTTCCTGGAGCTCGAAGGGGTCGTGGCGGCGCGGCTCGCGGCGCTGTCGCCCGCCCAGCGGGCGATCATCGCCAATTGCCCCTATGCGCTGTTCGATCTGCGCTTCCATGACCACGAGCATTGGCGCCGAAATTTGCGCGGCGCCGGCGGCTGCTGCGTCGCCGAAACCCCCGCCGGCGAACAGCGGGTGGTGGCCTTCGTCCGTGTCGTACTCTTCTATGCATGGCATCTGGCCACCACGGCGAGACATGAGGCGTCGCTGCTGTTCGGCATCCCCGAATCCACCGCGGACGTCTTTGCCGAGACCAGTCCGGCGCAATTGATGAGCATCGCGGCCATGCAGACCGTCAATCTGAGCGCGCGATGGCGCCACTGCGAGGCCTACTGGGGGTCGCTCGCCGACGCGGCCGAGCGCGCCGATCGGGCGAACCTGCGGCGCGTCCAACTCTCCGGGTTGCAGCTCGTGGCGGCGGCGCGTCTGCCCTGAGCCGCCGCGGACGGGGCCCGCCGAATTCGCCGTTCGAAGACATTGCGGAATCCGCCCCGCGCGGTTTACTCTTCGCGGTCCTATGCAAGCCCTCGTCCTCCGTCAGCTCACGAAGATCTATAAGAACGGCATCAAAGCGCTTCAAGGCATCGACCTGGACGTGCCCCAGGGCGATTTCTTCGCGCTGCTCGGTCCGAACGGCGCCGGCAAGACCACCGCGATCGGCATCGTGACCTCGCTGGTCACGAAGACCTCGGGCACGGTCGAGGTGTTCGGTCACGACCTCGACCGCGAACTCGAGGTGGCCAAGTCCTGCATCGGCGTCGTGCCGCAGGAGGTCAATTTCAACCAGTTCGAGTCGGTGGAGACGATCGTCGTCAATCAGGCCGGCTTCTACGGCATCCCGCGCCGCCTGGCGCGCCAGCGCGCCGAGACCTATCTGAAGGAGCTGCAGCTCTGGGACCGGCGGCACTCGACCGCGCGATCCCTGTCCGGCGGCATGAAGCGGCGGCTGATGATCGCGCGTGCGCTGATGCACAAGCCGGAACTGCTGATCCTCGACGAGCCGACCGCGGGCGTCGACATCGAGGTGCGGCGTTCGATGTGGGAATTCCTGCGCCATCTCAATGCCGAAGGGACGACGATCATCCTGACGACGCATTATCTCGAGGAAGCTGAAAGCCTGTGCCGGCACGTGGCGATCATCGATCGCGGCCGCATCATCGAGCGCGACAGCATGGCCAACGTGCTGCGCAAGCTCCAGACCGAGACCTTCGTGTTCAACGTGCGCGCGGCGCTCGCCGCGCCGCCCCGGATCGACGGATTTCCGGCGAAACTCGGCGACGATCACACGCTGGAGGTGGAAGTGGCCAAGGGGCAGAGCCTGAACGACATCTTCGCGGCCTTGAGCGCGCAGGGAATCGAGGTCGACAGCATGCGCAACAAGGTCAACCGCCTCGAGGAACTGTTCATCCGGCTGGTCGACGCCGGCGGCCGCGCCGAAGGGGCGGCCAAATGAGCGGCACGCCGTCGCGCACGCGCACCGATTGGACCGGATTCTCGACGATCCTGATCCGCGAGACCGGGCGGATCGTGCGCATCTGGGGCCAGACGATCCTGCCGCCCGCCGTCACCTCGACACTCTACTTCGTCATCTTCGGCAGCCTGATCGGCCGCCGCGTCGGCCAGGTCGGCGGGCACGGCTACATGCAGTTCATCGCGCCCGGGCTGATCATGATGAGCGTGATCCAGAATTCCTACGGCAACGTCGTTTCCTCGTTCTTCGGCGCGAAATTCGGCAAACATATCGAAGAGTTGCTGGTGTCGCCGCTGCCGAACTGGCTCATCGTGCTGGGCTACGTCATGGGGGGCGTGATCCGCGGCTTCCTCGTCGGCACCGTCGTGACGATCGTGTCGCTGTTCTTCACGAGACTCGGCGTCGCCCATCCGTTCGCGATCGTCGCCGCGGCCGTGCTGACCAGCCTGGTGTTCGCGCTCGGCGGCTTCATCAACGCCATGTTCGCGAAGAACTTCGACCAGATCTCCTGGTTCCCGACCTTCGTGCTGACGCCGCTGACCTATCTCGGCGGAGTGTTCTACTCGATCACGATGTTGCCGACCTGGGCGTTCCGGGCGTCGCACCTCAACCCCATCCTGTACATGGTCAGTGCATTCCGGTACGGTTTCCTCAATACGTCGGACGTCGATCTGCGTCTCGCCTTCGGGATCATGATCGCCGCGGCCGCCGGCATGTTCGCGCTCGCGGTCATACTGATGAACCGGGGTGCAGGCATACGGGATTGACACCGCAAGAACATCCACAAGGAGTCACAGCATGAGCGAAGAGAAGCAGCAGAAGTTCACCGCGAAGGTGCGCCGCGGCCTGACCTGGGTGCACGGCGTCGCCGCCGCCGAACTCGCCCGCAAGAAGGCCGAGACCACGGGCGTGCGCATCGAGGGCTTCACGGCGAGCGAACTCGCCGACGTGGAAGCGGCATTGACCTGGATCGAACAGAACAAGGACTCGGGGCAGAAAGACCCGGCCTGAGCCCCGGGGGGTCCGGTGGATTCCCGCGCGGCTTCAAACTCGAACCTCCGCGCGCGGCCGCGCGGACTCGGATCGCCTTTATGACGCGAAAACGCGCCCTCATCGTCGACGACTCGAAGTCGGCCCGCGTGATCTTGAGCCGGATGCTCGAGAAATACGGCATCGAGGTCGACATGGCCGAGTCGGCCGAACAGTCGATCGAGTATCTTCAGCACAACCGGCCGGACGCGATCTTCATGGATCAGCTGATGCCCGGCATGGACGGCCTGCAGGCCGTGCAGCTCATCAAGGGCAATCCACAGACCGCGATGATCCCGATCATGATGTACACGTCGCAGGAGGGCGAGCTGTACGTCGGCCAGGCGCGCGCTCTCGGGGCGATGGGCGTGCTGCCGAAACAGGTGCGGCCGGTCGATGTCTCCAAGGTGCTGTACGAGCTGCACCTGTTGCCGGATCGCCGCGACGGCGAGCTGGCCGCGCTCGCTCCGGTCGAAGTCAGCGCGGCGCCTGCCGCGGCGTCGGCCGCACCGGAGACGGGCGCGGCGCCCGCCGCGACGGTTTCCGGCGCCGCCGATTGGAGCCGGCGGCTGGATGCGGCTATCCGGGATCAATCGGCCGACTTGCGCCGGTTCATCGTCGCGAGCCTCGACAGTTTCGCGACCCGCGTCGTCGGCGACGTGCGCGACCTGC
>JAJXYR010000163.1 GCA_021780475.1 Pseudomonadota bacterium | reverse complement strand
CGTGGCCGCGCGCGCCGCGGCGCCGGCCGCGGCGAGCGCCTCCACCTCGGCATGCGGCCCGCCGGCGCGCCGATGCCAGCCCTCGCCGACGATGCGGCCGTCGCGCGCGAGCACGCAGCCGACGCGCGGATTCGGATCGGTCGTGAACAGGCCGCGCGCGGCGAGGCCGAGCGCGGCGCGCATCATCTCCAGGTCGCTGCCGCCGGCGCTCACGGCTTCTTCTTGTCCGCATCGGCGCCGGGCAGCAGCGGCAGCTGGCCGGTGCTCGACTCGCGCCGCCGGCGGTGGTGGCGCAGCTGGTCGATCTCGGTCCGGAACGCCTCGATGTCCTGAAAGCTGCGGTACACCGACGCGAAGCGCACATAAGCGACCTCGTCGATATGCCGCAGCTCCTCCATCACCATTTCGCCGACGCTGCGCGATGCGACCTCGCGTTCGCCCAAGCTCCGGAGCTTGTGGCAGATGCGCGCGACCGCATCGTCGACCGCCTCACGGCCGACCGGGCGCTTCTCGAGCGCCTTCTGCAGGCCGCCGCGCAGCTTGCCCTCGTCGAAGGGCTCGCGGCTGCGGTCGCTCTTGACCACCATCGGCAGCAGCAGCTCCGCGGTCTCGAACGTCGTGAAGCGCTCCGTGCAGGCCAGGCATTCGCGGCGCCTGCGGATCTGGCGCCCTTCGCCCGCGAGACGCGAATCGATGACCTTAGTCTCCGTATGGCCACAAAATGGACAGTACATCGCTCACGCTCAACGGGGCCCCGGCGTGGCGGCCCGCCGGTTCACGCATACACGGGGAAGCGCGCGCACAACGCGACCACGGCCTCGCGTGCGCGGGCCACGGCGGCGTCCTCCCCCATCCGGTCGAGCACGTCGGCGATCAGGTTCGCCAACAGCTCGACTTCGGGCTCCTTACAGCCGCGGGTCGTGACGGCCGGCGTGCCGATGCGCAGGCCGCTCGTGATCGCCGGCGGCCGCGGATCGTTCGGCACCGCGTTCTTGTTGACCGTCATGTGGGCGCGGCCGAGCGCCGCATCCGCATCCTTGCCGGTGATGCTCTTGGCGGTCAGGTCGACCAGGAACAGGTGGTTGTCGGTGCCGCCGGAGACGATCGGGTAGCCGCGCCGCGTGAGAACCCGGGTCATCGCCCGTGCATTCGCGATCACCTGCGCCGAGTACGTCTTGAACTCCGGCTGCAGCGCCTCGAGGAAGGCCACGGCCTTGGCCGCGATGACATGCATCAACGGGCCGCCCTGGATACCCGGGAAGACCATCGAGTTGAGCTTCTTGTGGATCTCGTCGTGCGGCCGCGCGAGGATCAGGCCGCCGCGCGGACCGCGCAGCGTCTTGTGGGTCGTGGTCGTCACGACGTCGGCGATCGGCACCGGATTCGGATACAGCCCGGCGGCGACGAGGCCGGCGACATGCGCCATGTCGACCATGAACAAGGCGCCGACGGAATCGGCGATGCGGCGGAAGCGGGCCCAGTCGATCACGCGGGAATACGCCGAGAAGCCGGCGATGATGAGTTTCGGGCGATGCTCGAGCGCGAGCCGCTCGACCTGTTCATAGTCGATCTCGCCGGTATCGGGCTTGACGCCGTATTGAACCGCCTTGAACAGCTTGCCGGAGAAGTTCACCTTCGCGCCGTGCGTCAGGTGTCCGCCGTGGTCGAGGCTCATGCCGAGAATGGTGTCGCCGGCGTTGAGCAGCGCGAAGTAGACGGCCGCGTTCGCCTGCGAGCCGGAGTGCGGCTGGACGTTCGCGTAGGCGGCGCCGAACAGTTCCTTGGCGCGCGCGAGCGCCAGCTGCTCCGCCACGTCGACGAACTCGCAGCCGCCGTAATAACGCTTGCCGGGGTAGCCTTCCGCGTACTTGTTGGTCAGCACCGACCCCTGCGCCTCGAGCACCCGCGGACTCGCGTAGTTCTCCGAGGCGATCAGCTCGATGTGATCTTCCTGGCGGCGGCGCTCGTCGGCCATCGCCCGGGCGAGCTCGTCGTCGAATCCGGCAATCGTCATTTTCGCAGTAAACATGAGCGGGTCTCCCGAAAGATAGCCGCCGATTGTAGCCGAAGCCGCTACGCTTCCCTAGCAAGAAACGAATCGACGACGCCGGTCCAGGCCCGGGCGAGATTGCGCCGGTTGTAGCCGCCGCCGCCCATGCCGAGCACACGGCCGTGGCCCTGGGCCTCGGCGATCGCGCACAGCCGGTGCGCGGCGTGGGCGTGCGCCGCCTCGCTGAACTTAAGATGGGTGATCGGGTCGCCGGCGAGACTGTCGGCGCCGCATTGGAACAAGATGAAGTCGCTCGGGAAGCGCTCGAGGAAGCGCTCGATCTCGTCCCAGGCCGCGTGGAACTGCGGGTCGCCGGCGCCCGCGGGCAGCGGCAGGTTGAGCTTCGTGCCGGCGGCGGCGCCGCGGCCGGTCTCCTCGCGCGCCCCGGTTCCCGGATACAGATGGCGGCCATCCTCGTGGATGTCTGCTATGTACAGCTCCGCGTCGTCCTGGAACGCGTAATACATGCCGTCGCCGTGATGGGCGTCGATGTCGACGTAGGCGATGCGCCGCACGCCATAGCGCGCCCGCAGGATCTCGACGGCGACCCCGCAGTCGCTGAACACGCAGAAGCCGGCCGTCCGGTCCCGAGCGGCGTGATGGAGGCCCGCGATCGGCACGAACGCGCGGCGGCACGCGCCGGACATCAGCGCCTCGACGGCGACCAGGGTCGCGCCGACGACCGCGCCCGCGGCCTCGAAAACGCCGCGGAACGCGGGCGTGTCGCCGCCGTCGAGGAAACCCTCGCCGCTCGCGGAACGGCAGCGCACCAAGTCGATGTGGGCGGGCGTGT
Organism: Pseudomonadota bacterium; assembly: GCA_021780475.1. GTDB lineage: Bacteria > Pseudomonadota > Gammaproteobacteria > Steroidobacterales > Steroidobacteraceae > Bog-1198. The sequence continues at coordinate 2,639 of JAJXYR010000163.1, read as the reverse complement.
GGAAGGTCTCGAGCTCCGCTCGGCTCGCCGCCCGCGGCGCCTGGATCTCGACCCGGGCGTCGAGGCCGCGGGCGCGCAGTTCCCGCATGAAGTGCTCATGGCGGTCGGTCCCGAACGGGTGGCCGTCGGCGAATCCGTAGCGGGCGATCGCGTCCCCGGCGACGACGATTACGGGAGCGGAGTTCGGCATCACCGGAAGGGTAGCACGGGCCGGCCGAAGCCGTGACAATCGGCCCCGAGTCACGGATAATCGTGCATAACCCGCGCGCGTTCCCGGGCATCTTCATTATTCACCGGTAGGTTCGTATGGCTCAGTTCATATACACGATGAACCGGGTGGGCAAAGTCGTGCCGCCCAAACGCGTGATCCTGCGCGACATCAGCTTGAGCTTCTTCCCCGGCGCGAAGATCGGGGTGCTCGGCCTCAACGGCTCGGGCAAATCGACGCTGCTGAAGATCATGGCCGGCATCGACCAGGACATCGAGGGCGAGGCGCGCGCCCAACCCGGGATCAAGATCGGCTACCTGCCCCAGGAGCCCGAGCTCGACGACACCAAGACCGTGCGCGAGGTCGTCGGCGAGGGGGTCGGCGACGTACAGGGCCTGATAGACCGCTTCAACGCGGTGAGCGACCGGTTCGCCGAACCGATGTCCGACGACGACATGAACAAGCTGCTCGAGGAGCAGGCGAAGCTGCAGGACAAGATCGACGCGGTGGGCGGCTGGGAACTGGAGCGCAAGCTGGAAATCGCCGCCGACTCGCTGCGGCTGCCGCCGTGGGACGCGTTGATCGGCAAGCTCTCCGGCGGCGAGAAACGCCGTGTCGCGCTCTGCCGCCTGCTGCTTTCGAAACCCGACATGTTGTTGCTCGACGAGCCGACGAACCACCTCGACGCCGAATCGGTCGCCTGGCTCGAGCGCTTCCTCGGCGAGTACCCGAGCACCGTCATCGCCGTGACCCACGATCGCTACTTTCTCGACAACGTCGCCGAGTGGATCCTCGAACTCGACCGCGGCCACGGCATTCCCTGGCACGGGAATTACTCATCCTGGCTCGAACAGAAGGAACAGCGGCTCGCGCACGAAGAGCGGCAACAGGAAGCGCTGTCGAAGTCCCTGCAGCGCGAACTCGAGTGGGTGCGCCAGAACCCGAAGGCGCGCCAGGCGAAATCCAAGGCGCGCCTGCAGCGCTACGAGGAACTGGCGTCGCAGGAATTCCAGAAGCGCAACGAGACGAACGAGATCTACATTCCGCCGGGTGACCGGCTCGGGGATCTGGTGATCGAGTGCAAGGACTTGCGCAAGGGATTCGGCGACCGGCTGTTGATCGACGGACTCAACTTCAGCCTGCCCGCGGGCGGCATCGTCGGCATCATCGGCCCAAACGGCGCCGGCAAGACCACCTTGTTCCGCATGCTGACGGGCGGCGAGAAGCCGGACGCCGGCGAGATCCGCGTCGGGCCGACCGTCAAGCTCGCCTATGTCGACCAGTCGCGCCAGTCGTTGACCGACTCGAACACCGTCTGGCGCGAGATCTCCGGCGGCCTCGACCTCATCAAGGTCGGCAACTACGAGACCTCGTCGCGCGGCTACGTCGGCCGCTTCAATTTCCGCGGCGTGCAGCAACAACAATTGATCGGCGACCTGTCCGGCGGCGAACGCAATCGCGTGCACCTGGCGAAGGTTCTGAAGGAAGGCGGCAATGTACTGCTGCTCGACGAGCCGACCAATGACCTGGACATCGAGACACTGCGCGCGCTCGAGGAGGCGCTGCTCGCGTTCCCGGGCTGCGCGGTCGTCATCTCGCACGATCGCTGGTTCCTCGACCGCATCGCCACCCACATCCTCGCCTTCGAAGGCGACTCGCAGGTGGTCTGGTTCGAGGGCAACTACCAGGAATACGAAGAGGACCTGAAGCGGCGCAAGGGCGAGGACGCGGCCCAGCCGCATCGCATCCGCTACAAGCCGCTACAGGCCTGAACGCCGCGCCTCCATCGTCCTCAGCCGACGAAGGCGCGCGCGTTGCGGAACAGGCGCATCCAGCCGCCGTCCTCGCGCCACTCGCGCGGCGCCCAGGAATTCTGCACGCTGCGAAACACCCGCTCCGGATGCGGCATCAGCGCCGTGACCCGGCCGTCCGCATTGCACACGCCGGCGAGCCCGCCCGGCGAGCCGTTGGGGTTGAACGGGTAACGCATCGTCGCGGCGCCGCGATTGTCGACGTAGCGCAGCGTCGCGAGTCCCGCGGCCCGCAACCCGGCCTCGGCGGCGTCGGCGGCGAATTCCGCGCGCCCTTCGCCGTGCGCCACCACGATCGGCAGCACCGAACCCGCCATGCCGCGCATCAGCACCGAGGGGCTCTCGGCGATGCGCACCAGCGCGAGCCGCGCCTCGTACTGCTCCGAACGATTGCGCGTGAAGCGCGGCCAGTGCGCGGCCCCCGGCACGAGTTCCCGCAGCGCCGAGAGCATCTGGCAGCCGTTGCAGACACCGAGCGTGAAGGTCTCCGGCCGGCCGAAGAACGCCGCGAACTCGTCGCGGGCGCGCTCGTTGAACAGGATCGACTTCGCCCACCCCTCGCCCGCGCCGAGCACGTCGCCGAAGGAGAAGCCGCCGCAGGCGATGAGTCCCTGAAAGCG
>JAJXYR010000307.1 GCA_021780475.1 Pseudomonadota bacterium | reverse complement strand
CGGCGCGACGAGTTCGATCGCAATCAAATTCTCGGACAAGGATCTCGTGTATCTCGACCCCTGCAGCGGCCGGGTGCTCGGGACCCAGAACGAATACGGCGGCTTCTTCGGCGTGTTCGACGCCTTGCATCGCTTCCGCTTCATGGCATTCGGACGGCAGTTCGCCGGGACCGCGAATGTGGTATTTCTCGGGCTGTTGTTGGTCGGCGGTCTCGTATTATGGTGGCCGCGCGCCGGCCAAAGCCTGCGAGCGGCCGCGAAGTTCAATTCCCGCCTGCCGGGAACGGCGCGCACGATCAGCCTGCACAAGGCGGTCGGGCTGTACGCGTTCCTGGTGTTGGCCACCATCTCGATCACCGGCGTGCCGATCGCCTTCCAACCGGTCCGGGACTTGATCGGGCGGTTCGTCGGCTCGGCAATGGAACTGCCGCCGCCGCCGCGTTCGCCGGCTCCGGCGGCACAGCAGCGCCTGCCGATGCAGGCCATGTGGGCGCGGACGCGGCGCGTGTTCCCCGATGCCCGGTGGATCAGCCTGCGCTATCCGGTTGCGGCCGCCGATCCGGTCGCGGTGGAATTGCTCGAGCGCGGGGCCCCGCATGCCGAGGCCAAGTCAGACCTATATTTGAACGCCTACACCGGACAGGTGCTGCGCGCGCTGCCCTACGCGACCGGCGTGCCGCGGGGGCGCAAGATCTACCTCTATCTGCTCGCGCTGCATTCGGGCCTCGTAGGCGGCCTGGCTTATCAGTTGTTGCTGCTGGTCGGCTGCCTCGCATTGCCGGTGCAAACCTACTCCGGGCTCAGTCCGTACCTGCGGCGCAAGTTGCGCAAGCCCACGCCCGCGAGCTTTCCGCTCACCGTCGTGCGCAAGCGCACCGAGGCGGTGGACGTGTGCACGTTCGAGCTGGCCCGGCCCGGGAGCCGGCGGCTGCCCTCGTTCACCGCGGGTGCGCATATCGACGTGCATGTAAGCCCGGGAATCATCCGGCAATATTCATTGTGCAACGATCCTGCCGAAACCCACCGCTACCTGATCGGCGTACTGCGCGTGCCCGCGTCGCGCGGCGGTTCGAGCGGCATGCACGACGAGATCCAGGAAGGCGCGCAGATTCTCGTCGGTGCGCCCCGGAATCATTTCGCGCTGCACGAATCCGCGTCCCGTTCCCTGCTGTTCGCCGGCGGCATCGGCGTGACGCCGATCATCGCCATGGCCGAGCGCCTGAACTCGATCGGCGCCGAATTCCAGATGCACTACTGCACGCGCGCGCCCGAACGCACCGCTTTCATCGAGCGGATCCGCTCCTCGCGTTTCTCACGGCGCGTGCATTTCCACTTCGATGACGGCCCCGCCGAGCAGCGGCTCGACCTCGGCGCCGCGCTCGCGCATCCCGACCCCGGCACCCACGTGTACGTCTGCGGCCCCAAGGGCTTCATGGATGCGGTGATCGAGACGGCGCGCAGCGCGGGCTGGCCGGACGCGAACGTCCATCGCGAGTACTTCACCGGCGCGCAACAGGACGACGACCGAAACGCCGCGTTCGACGTGAAGATCGCGAGCACCGGCCGGATCGTCCGCGTCGAGCGGGACAAGACCGTGCTCGCCGCGTTGTGCGAGGCCGGCATTGCACTGCAGTCCTCGTGCGCGCAAGGCGTGTGCGGCACCTGCCTGACCCGGGTGTTGGACGGCGAACCCGACCACCGCGACCTGTTCCTGACGGCCGCGGAGCGCGCCAAGGGGGATCGCTTCCTGCCGTGCTGTTCGCGAGCGACCGGTGGATTGCTGGTGCTGGATCTGTAAATCGAGTCGCGGCGCGGCGCCGGTGGCGTTCAAGTTTTCCGACGGCATGCCGACAGCTCGACCGGCACCTGCAATAGATTCACCGGAGCACCTGCACCATGACGATCGCCCAATTGGTATACGCGAGCACGGCATCCACGGAGAATCGACCCAACGTGGAAGAGATCCTCACAGCGTCGCGCACCAGGAACGATCAGCTGCAAGTGACCGGCTTCCTGTGCTTCAGCAACGATAGGTTTCTTCAGGTCTTCGAAGGCAGCCCGGTCCGGTTGTCGGCACTGTATGCGCGCGTTGCGAGCGATCGGCGCCATTCGAATGTCGAAATCCTCGGCTATCGGAAAGTCGTCAGGCGGCGGTTTTCAAAATGGGCCATGGGGTATCTTGCGAACTTCGGGGATCCGAAGGGCATGCTCTTCAACTTTTCGGGTCAAGGCGATTTCGATCCCTACGGAATGGATTTCGAAGGCGCCATTGAATTCTTGAGCGAAGCGGCGCACGGGGCGCGGTGAGTCGAACCGGCTTGTTTTCTGTCAGGGGTTCGAATTCAGCGCGCCGAACCCTTGTTCGCGATCAACGTCCTCAGCCCGTATGAGTAAAGTGGTGCCGCAAAGAGGATTCGAACCCCTGACCCACGCATTACGAATGCGTTGCTCTACCAACTGAGCTATTGCGGCGCGACCGAGACTTTATCGAAGGGCCGGCATTCTAACCCGAGGAATCCACTGATGAAAGACCGCCGCGGTGTTTCGCGACGTCGCGCAGGGTCCTCGGCAGGGCAAACACGACGTGTTCGGTGCGGCCGGCCAATTCCTCGGCGATTTCCCCGCCCCATTCGCGCAGCTTCGCGATGACCCCCTGAACCAGCACCTCGGGCGCCGAGGCCCCGGCGGTCACGCCGACGGCGCCGGCGCCGTCGAACCATTCGCGCCGCAGATCATCCGGGCCGTCGACCAGGTAACCGGGCTTCCCGGCCTTGTCGGCGATTTCGCGCAGGCGGTTCGAATTGGAGCTTGCCGACGAGCCGACGACGATCAGCACGTCGCAGCGGTCGATCAAGGCCTTGACGGCGTCCTGACGATTTTGCGTGGCATAGCAGATGTCTTCCTTGCGCGGCGCCCGCAGCTCGGGAAACCGCCGGCGCAGCACCTCGATGATCGACGCGGTGTCGTCCATCGACAGCGTCGTCTGGGTTACGAACGCCATGTGGCCGGGGTTTCGCACCTGGAGCGTCGCGGCATCCTCGGCGGTCTCGACCAGGTACATGCGTCCGCCATGGGAGGCGTCGAACCGGCCCATCGTGCCCTCGACCTCCGGATGACCGGCGTGGCCGATCAGCAGCACCTCGCGCGCCTCGCGTGCGTACCGGGTCACCTCGATGTGCACTTTCGCGACCAGCGGACAGGTTGCGTCGAACACCGTGAGCTTGCGCCGCGTCGCCTCGTCCTCGACCGCGCGCGCGACGCCATGGGCGCTGAACACGACCGTCGCGCCATCCGGCACTTCGTCGAGCTCCTCGACGAACACCGCGCCGACCAGGCGCAGCCGGTCGACGACGTACTTGTTATGGACGATCTCGTGGCGCACGTAGATCGGCGCGCCGAACACGTCGATCGCGCGCTCGACGATGTCGATCGCCCGGTCGACTCCGGCGCAGAAGCCGCGTGGATTGGCGAGCCGTATTTTCATCATCGTTTGCGCCTCGAATCAAGGAGTGCGTCCAGCAGCAACAAGCCCGCCCCGACCGTGATCGCCGAGTCGGCGAGATTGAAAGCCGGAAAATACGCCTGATTCCAATGGAAGTGAATGAAATCGATCACCGATCCGATGCGGATGCGGTCGATCACGTTGCCGACGGCACCGCCGAGGATCAGCGCGAGTCCGGCGCTCAGAAGCTTGTTGGCGCCCCGCGGCATGCGCAGCAGCCAGGTCGTGAGCGCGACGCTCACGCCGAGCGCGAGCGCGATGAAAAACCAGCGCTGCCAGCCGGAGGCCGAGGCGAGCAGGCTGAAGGCCGCGCCGACGTTTTGCATCCGGGTGATGTCGAGGACCGGCAGCACGCGGGTGAACTCGAACTCGCCGTAATGACGTGCGATATAGGCCTTGCTCGCCTGGTCGGCCAGCACGACCGCGGCCGAGACCAGCAACCAGCGCCAGCCGTCGCGGCTATTCTGAGCCGTATTCATACGAATTGACGCTCCTCTCCGGGTCCCTCGACGTTGATGACGCATCGCAAACACAGCTCCGGGTGCCGGGCATCCCGGCCGACGTCGCTGCGCAAATGCCAGCAGCGCACGCATTTGGTCTCGGTCGACGGCCGCACCTGGACCCAGACGCCCTCGAGCGACGTCTGCACGGCGTCCGCCGCCGGGTTCGCGGCGGTCTCGAGGCGGGCCTGGCTCGTGATCAGCAGGAATCGCAATTCATCGCGCAGCGCGGCGATCGTCGCCGCCGGTGCGCCCCGCGCATACACCGTCACTTCGGCCTCGAGCGGTGCCCCGATCGCGCCGTCGGCGCGCAGCCGCTCCATTTCGCGGGCCACGTCGGCCTTCAAGGCGATGAACGCCGGCCAGTCGATCGGCAGCTCGCGCTCGGCGCCGGCCGGAAAGGCGTGCCAGACGGACAGGAGCACCGACTCGCCGGTCGCGCCCGCCAGATGCCCCCATACCTCGTCGGCCGTGAAGCTCAAGATCGGCGCGATCCAGCGCACCATCGCGTGCGCCAGATGATACAGCGCCGTCTGCGCCGAACGCCGCGGCGCGCTCGCCCGGCCGGTCGTGTACAGGCGATCCTTGATGATGTCGAGATAGAAGCCGCCAAGCTCGACGACGCAGAAATTGTGGAGCTTCTGATAGATCTCGTGAAACTCGTAGTTGCGGTAGGCGGTGAGGATCTCGTTCTGAAGCGCGAAGGCCTGCGAGACCGCCCATTGATCGATCGCGATCATCCGCTCCCAGGGGACCGCGTCCTGCGCGGGATCGTAGCCGGCAAGATTGCCGAGCAGGAACCGCAGCGTGTTGCGGATCCGGCGGTAGGAGTCGGCGGTGCGGCGCAGGATCTCGTCGGAGACGCTCATCTCGTTGGAATAATCGGTGGCCGCGACCCAGAGCCGCACCACGTCGGCGCCGAGCGTGCTCGTCAGCTTCTGCGGGACCAGCGTGTTGCCGAGCGACTTCGACATCTTGCGGCCCTTCTCGTCCACCGTGAAGCCGTGGGTCAACACGGCGCGGTACGGCGCGCGGCCGTACATCGCGATCGACGTCAACAGGGAACTGTGGAACCAGCCGCGGTGCTGGTCCGAACCTTCGAGGTACAGATCCGCGGGCGCGGCGGCCTCGGGACGCATCGCCGCGAGGCAGTGATGCACGACCCCGGAGTCGAACCAGACGTCCATGACGTCGGTCGCCTTGTCATATGCGCCCGCCTCCTCGCCGAGCAGGTCGGCCGCGTCGAGGTCGAACCAGGCGTCGATACCCGACTCCTCGACGCGCTTGGCGGCCGCCTCGATCAGTTCCTGCGTGCGCGGATGCAGCTCGCCGCTCGTCTTGTGCACGAACAGCGGAATGGGCACGCCCCAGGTGCGCTGGCGCGACACGCACCAGTCCGGCCGGCCCGCGATCATGCCGGAGATCCGCTGTTCGCCCCAGGCGGGCATCCAGTCGACGTGTGCGATCGCCTCGAGCGCGCCGTGGCGCAGCCCGGCC
>JAJXYR010000099.1 GCA_021780475.1 Pseudomonadota bacterium | reverse complement strand
TGCCGATGCGGGCCTTGGGCGCGCTGCGGCATGCGCGCATGGATGCGCTGGCGGCGGCGAGGGACATGCTCGTGCTGGAAGAGGCGGCGCCGTCCCCGACGCCGGACCCGCCGGGGACGCAAGCCGCGCCCCGCGGCGCGCCGAGCCTGCGGTTCGAGGCCGTGCGCTTCACCCACGCCGGCCGGCGCGAGGGGTTGCGCGGCGTCGATGCACGCATCGGACCCGGAGTCACCGCGTTGGTCGGCGCAAGCGGCGCGGGCAAGAGCACGCTGCTGGATCTGGTGCTGCGTTTCGCCGCGCCCGATTCCGGTCGCATCCTGGTCGACGAAACCGATCTGGCGCACTTGGACCCGGCGTCGTGGCGTGCGCGCATCGCCTGGGTGCCGCAACAAGCGCATGTGTTCGCGGGTAGCTTGCGCGACAACCTGTTGCTGGCGGCCCCGGCAGCCAGCGACGCGCTGCTCGCCCGGGCCTTGCGAGACAGCGGACTCGATCTCGTCGCGGCGCGCCTGCCGCGCGGATTGGACACCGCGCTGGGTGAACGCGGGCTGGGGCTCTCCGGAGGGGAACTGCAGCGGCTCGCGCTCGCGCGCATGCTGTTGCGCGAGCAGGCCACGTTGTGGCTGCTGGATGAACCCACCGCGCACCTTGATGCCGACGGCGCATGCACCGTCAACCGGCTGATTCGCAGCGCCGGCGCCACGCGCACCGTGCTGCTGGTGGCGCATCGCCTGGACGCCGCGTTGGACGCCGATCAAGTGCTGGTGCTGGATGATGGACGCGTCGTCGAGCGCGGCGCGCCGCGGGCGCTCGCGGCTGTCGGCGGCCCGTTCGGCCTGCTGTTGGCGGCGGAGGGGCGTTGATGCGCTTGGTGCCGCCGGTCATCGCGCGTCTGCTCGAGATTTTCCGGCCGCAGCGGCGCTGGATGTGGGGCGGAGCGGCCGTCGCGGCCGTGGCGGGGCTCGCGGCGGTCGGGCTGATCGCGGTATCCGGCTGGTTCATCGCGGCCATGGCCCTGGCCGGCGTCACCGGCACGGCGCTCGACTATTTCAGTCCCGCGGCGGCGATCCGCGCTCTCGCCATCGTCCGCAGCGGCGGACGCTACGGTGAGCGTTTGATCACGCACGAGGCGACGCTGCGCGGCCTCGCCGGACTGCGCGCCTGGCTGTTCCGGCGCTTGATCCCGCTCGCGCCGGCGCGGCTCGCGGCGCTGCGCAGCGCCGAGTTGTTCGCGCGACTGCGTGCCGACGTCGACGCGCTCGAGCAGCTGTATCTGGCGGTGCTGGTGCCGCTCGCCGCGGCCGCGGCCGTGTTGCTGGCGTCATTCGTCGTCACGCTGGCGGTGCTGCCCGCGGCGCTGCCGGTGCTGTTCGCGGCCGTGCTGCTGGCCGGGCTGGCGCTGCCGCAATGGGTGCGGCGCCGCGCAGCGGCGGATGCGGCCGCGGCGGCCGGCGAATCGGCTGAGCTGCGGACGCTGTTGCTCGATGCGCTGCGCGGTCACTCGGAACTGCTCGCCTGCGGCGGCGATGCGGCCTACGCCGCGCGCATCGACGCGGCCGACGTCGCGCTCGCCGCGCGCCGCCGCCGGCTCGAACGGCTGCAGTCGTTCGCCGCCGGCGGCACGTTGCTTTGCGCACACTGGGCCGTGCTCGGCGTGTTGGTGATCGGACTCGCCGCGGTTCGCGGCGGCGCCGTGGCGCCGGCGCTGCTGCCGATGCTGGCCCTGCTGACGCTGTCGGCCTTCGAGGTGATCGCGCCCTTGTCCGAGGCGCTCGCCCTCTGGCCGGCGATCGTCGTCGCGGCGCAGCGTGTGTTCGAATTGGTCGATGCGCAGCCCGCGGTGAGCGAGCCGGCGACGACGGCGGCGATCGCCGAGCCGCCCGGCATCCGCTTCGAGCGCGCGTTTTTTCGCTATGCGGGCGATGCCCCCTGGGCCTTGGACGACCTGAGTCTGGATCTCGCTCCGGGCGCACGGCTCGCCGTCGTCGGCGCCTCCGGCGCGGGCAAGTCGAGCCTGCTCGCCGTGTTGCAGAAGTTCTACCCCCTCGATGCCGGAGTCATCCGCTTCGGCGGTCAGACCCTCGCGGCGCTGGACGGCGATGACCTGCGCCGCCGGATCGCGGTGATCTCACAACAGACGACGCTGTTCAACCGCAGCCTGCGCGAGAACCTGCTGCTCGCCGCGCCCGATGCCGGCGACGCCGAGCTCGGGCGGGCGCTGCACCTGGCCCAACTCGACGGCTTCGTCGCGCATCTGCCGCAAGGCCTGGACACGGTGCTCGGCGACGCGGGGGCGCAGGTGTCGGGCGGCGAGGCGCGCCGCATCGCCATCGCGCGCGCGCTGCTGCAGGATGCGCAGGTCGTGGTGCTGGACGAACCCACCGAAGGACTGGATACGCGTACCGCGCGCGACCTCTACGGCGCACTCGCCGCGGCTGCCGTCGGCCGCACGCTGTTGCTGATCACGCACCGGCTGGACGGCGGGCTCGCGGGCCTGGTCGATGAGGTGGCGTCGATGCAAGCCGGACACATCGCCGAACGCCTGCCGTTGTCGCAGTACCTGCAGCGCGCGGGCGCATCGAAGCGGTAGCCGTTCCGAAGTCGAGTAGCACAGGAGTTCGCGATGCACGCGATGATTCTGAGGAAACCGAAGACCCCGCTCGAGTGGACCGAGTTGCCGGAGCGCGATCCCGGTCCGCACGAAATCCGGGTGAAGGTGCTCGCGTGCGGAGTCTGCCGCACGGATCTGCACGTCGTCGACGGCGACCTGCCGGAGCCGACGCTGCCCCTCATTCCGGGGCACGAGATCGTCGGCCGGATCGACCGCATCGGCTCCGCCGTGGAGAACCTGCGGATCGGTGAACGCGTCGGCATACCCTGGCTCGGTCACACCGATGGAACCTGTCCCTATTGTTTGATGAATCGAGAGAACCTCTGCGATCATCCGCTCTTCACCGGCTATACGCGCGACGGCGGCTATGCGACGGCGGCGATCGCGGACGCACGCTTCGCCTTCCCGCTGGGGGAAGCCGGCGGCGACTGCGCGGTCGCGCCCTTGCTGTGCGCCGGTCTCATCGGCTGGCGCGCACTTCAGCTCGCCGGCGCGGGCGGGAATATCGGGTTCTACGGTTTCGGCGCCGCCGCCCACATCCTCGCGCAGGTCGTGCGCTGGCAGGGGCGGGCGGTGTATGCGTTCACCAGCCCCGGCGACTCGTCCACGCAGGACTTCGCACGCGGCCTCGGCGCGGTCTGGGCCGGTGGGTCGGACGAAGCGCCGCCGCGGATGCTGGACGCGGCGATCATTTTTGCGCCGGTCGGCGCCCTGGTGCCGGCGGCACTCGGGGCGGTGCGCAAGGGGGGCCGCGTCGTCTGCGCCGGCATCCACATGAGCCCGATACCCGGGTTCCCTTACCGTGCGTTATGGGAGGAGCGGGCGATTCTGTCGGTCGCGAATCTGACGCGCCAGGACGGCCTGGATTTCCTGCGTCTCGCGCCGCAGATCGGCATCCGGGTGAACACGACGAGCTACCGGCTGACGGAGGCGAACCGAGCGCTCGAGGATTTGCGCGGCGGACGCTTCGAAGGCGCCGCGGTCCTCATACCCTGAGCCCGAGCGGAACGAGCATCCAGAGGGCGGCGAAACCCATGAGGAGCGCCGTCGCCCAGGCGAGCGCGAGCTGCACGCGGCCCGGGGTATAGGGGCCCATGACGGATTTCTTGGAGGCGAGGCGGATGATGACGACGATCAGGGGTACCGCGACGACGCCGTTGATGACGGCGCTCCAGACCAGCGCCTTCATCGGGCTGATCGGCGAGTACTGAATCGCGAGCGCGGCGAGCACGCTGATCGCGATGACTCCGTAGAAGCCGCGGGCGTCGGTGGCCGAGCGTTCCAGTCCCCATTTCCAACCCATGGTCTCGCACAGCGCGTAGGCGCCGGAGCCCGCGAGCACCGGCACGCCGATCAGGCCGACGCCGAAAATGCCGGCGGCGAACAGCACGAACGCGAACGAACCGGCGAGCGGACGCAAGGCGCCCGCGGCCTGCGCGGCCGTCTCGATGTCGGTGACTCCGGCGCGATGAAGCGTCACGGCGGTCGCGAGGATGATGAAATAGGAGGCGAGGTTCGAGTAGAACATGCCGCTCCAGGTGTCCCAGTCGATGCGGCGCAGTTCCGCGGCGGCCGCGGACGCATCGCGCAGCAACGGCGCGGATGCGGGCGGTCGTTGCATGTCCTCGACCTCTTCGGAAGCCTGCCAGAAAAAAAGATAAGGACTGATCGTCGTGCCGAAGATGCCGACGATGATCGTGGCGGCGCCGGCATCGGGCGTGAAAATCGGCCGCACCGTGCGCAGCATCACTTGGCCCCAGGGGACGCGGACGGTGAACAGCACCGCCGCATAGGCGAGCAGCGAGAGGGTCAGCCACTTGAGGAAGATCACGTAGCGATGATAGGGAACGAACACCTGGAGCATCACCGTGCCGATCACGAACGCGACGGTCATCCAGTGCCGGTCGACGCCGGTGACCAGTTGCGCCACGTCGCCCATCGCGGCGACGTCGGCGGCTATATTCAGCGTATTGGCGATCAGCAGCAGCGCGACCACGGCCCGCAGTACGCCGGGCGAAAAGGCGCTCTTGATGTTCGCGGCCAGCCCACGGCCGGTCACGCGGCCGATGCGGGCGCACAGCGATTGGATCGCGGCCATCAAGGGGAAGGCGATCGGCATCGTCCACAACATGTTCAAGCCGAATTGCGCACCCGCCTGCGAATAGGTGAGGATGCCGCTCGGATCGTCGTCGGCCACGCCCGTGATGAGTCCGGGTCCGACGCGCGCCAAGGGGTGTTCCTTCAGGCGGGCCCACACCCACGCCCAGGCGCGGCGCGGCCGGCGCGCGCCGGTCACGGGAATGCTCGGTTCATGTTGCAAATGCGAATAATTCCGATTAACGTTTACGGACGATGATCGATCCCATCGAAGCGAAGCCCGCGCTCGCCACACCGAGCGTATCCGGAATCGGGGTTTCCCGGTGGAAGCTGTTCTTCGCGGTCGCGGGGCCGGGACTCGTCGTGATGTTCGCCGACACGGACGTCGGCAGCATCATCACCGCCGCGCAGAGCGGCGTACAGTGGGGCTACCGCCTGCTGTTGCTGCAACTGCTGTTGGTGCCGGTGCTGTACGTCGTGCAGGAGTTGACCGTGCGCCTGGCAATTTTCACCGGCAAGGGACACGGCGAACTGATTCGCGAGACTTTCGGGCCGGTCTGGGCCTGGATTTCGGTTGCCGGGCTCGCGGTGGCGGCGATCGGAGCCTTGCTCACGGAATTTTCCGGAGTTGCCGGCGTCGGCGAGATGCTCGGTGTTTCGCGCGCGATGAGCCTGTGCCTGTGCGGCGGCTTTCTGCTCGTGGTCGTGCTGACCGGCAGCTATCGGCGCGTCGAACGGGTCGCCTTGACGCTGGGCTTGTTCGAATTCGCGTTCTTCCTGGTCGCCTATGAGGC
>JAJXYR010000140.1 GCA_021780475.1 Pseudomonadota bacterium | reverse complement strand
CGCGAGCGCGGCACCGTTCATCGCATTGCCGACGATCATGCCAAAGAGCGGTATCAGATAGCGCGGGTTGTACCACGGGTTGATGTCGACGACGATCGCGGACACATAGGCGATCGTCAGGCCGGAGCCGACGAGGATCGACACGAAACAGATCGGCCGCAAACGACTTTGCATCGCGGCGCCGCCCGGTTGTCGGCCGGTCGCCGCGAAGGTCGCGGTCACGACCATCACCAGCAGCACGCCGAGCACGAAAATCGCCTGGTCTGTGTGGAAGAGCCAGACCAGCAGATAGCCGATCAGCGTCAGCTGCACCACAGCGCGCAGCGCGCCGATCAGCAGGCGACGGGCGAGGCCGAGCCGTTGAAATTCGGACAACGCGACCGCGACCAAGACCAAGGCCGATGCCAGGGCGAGGTGGATCCAGCCGATGTCGACCGTGGGCTTAGGCATTGCGGCCGCCGGCGGCGATGAACGCCCGCGTGCGCGCCTCCCCGGGTTCCCGGAAAATCCGGTCGGACGGTCCGGCCTCGACGACACGGCCTGCCTCCAACATCACGGTATACGTGCTCGCCAGGCGCGCCTCGCTCAGTCGATGGGTGACCATCACGATCGTGAGACCGGTCGTTTCGCGCAGCCGCCGCAGCGTGCCCATCAGTTGCTCGGCGACCTCGGGGTCGAGCGCGGCCGTGGGTTCATCGAGCAGCAGGATCTCCGGATCCGTCATCAACGCGCGCGCCAGCGCGACGCGCTGCTTCTCGCCGCCCGACAGGTCCATGGCGGTGCGATCGGCGTAATCGCCGGCGAGTTCCGCCAGGCGGAGCACCTCGCCGATGCGCGCGTGGCCGCGCGCCACGGCCCGGGCGTCGCCGCCGAGCGTCGCGGCGATCTCGAGATTTCCGGCGACGGTGCCTGAGAGCATCGTCGGCGTTTGGAACACGAATCCGACCCGCCGTCGCAGCGCCCGCACCGGAAACTCGCGGATGGGCCGTCCGAAAAGACGCACGCTCCCGCAAGCCGGATCGTCCAGCCGGTTCAACAAGCGCAGCAGCGATGTCTTGCCGGAGCCGCTGGGCCCGATCAGCGTCGCGAAGCCGCCGTTCGGGAGCGCGAGCGAGAGGTCGGTGAGCACCCGCCGGCCGGCGCGTTCCTGACTGACACCCTCGAGCGTGAATGCGTCCGGCGCCGGGGCCGCGGTCCGTTCGGGTCCGGTCACGCCGCGTCCGGGGAATCGACCGCGACGAACACGCAGCACCGGGTACGGTCGGCGAGCGACACGCGCTGCGATCCCGACCACCAGAATCCGCCAGCGGGCTGCGGGTAGTGTCCCAGCACGATGAGGTCGATCGACAGCCGTTGGGTATATTCCGCGATCCGCTCGATCGTGTTGCCGCTCGCCAAATGACCCTGCGCGGTGACGCCGCGCTCCTTCAGCCACGCGATCGACTCCTCGAGCAGCCGGGTGTGGGCGGGCGTTTGGGGATCCATGATGCACGAATGTCCGAGTGCGCCGGCGGCGACCGCGGGGCTCAGCGCGCCCTCCGGCAGAACCGCCAGCACGTCGACGTGGGCGTTCAACAGGATCGCGAGTTCCGCGCCGCGCTTGAGCGCCCTGCGGCCGATCGCGGACCCGTCGTAACAAAGCAAGAATCGCTTGAACATGGCATCCTGCTGCGCGCCGTGCACCGAAGGGTAGCGTAACGCGTATGGGGCCCAACGCCAAACCGGCTCAAGGGATCCAGGCGGGCGCCGGCAGGCCTTTCGCGGTCAGGAATTCCCGGTTGAACAGCTTCGATGCATAGCGCGCGCCCCCATCGCACAGGATCGTCACGACGGTGTGTCCGGGGCCGAGCGCCTGGGCGACGCGGATCGCGGCCGCGACGTTGATACCGGACGACGTGCCGACCGACAGGCCCTCATGGATCAGCAGGTCGTAGATCTCGCGCAATGCCTCGGCGTCGCCGATCCGTTCCGCGTCGTCGATCGGCGCACCGTCCAAATTGGCGGGCACGCGTCCCTGACCGATTCCCTCGGTGATCGACGATCCCGTCACCGTCAGGTCATTGCTCTTGACCCAGCCGTACAGCGCGCTTCCCTCCGGGTCCGCCAGCACGATCCTCACGTCCGGATTGCGCGCCTTCAACGCGAGCGCCGTGCCGGCGAGCGTCCCGCCGGTGCCGCAGGCGCAGGTGAATGCATCGATGCGCCCGCCGGTCTGCGCCCAGATCTCCGGCCCCGTGAACAGCCGATGCCCCTCGCGATTCGCCAGATTGTCGAATTGATTGGCCCAGACCGCGCCGGTCTCCTCGGCCAGCCGGCGGGAGACGTGCACGTAGTTGCCGGGGTCGCGATACGGCTTCGCCGGAACGAGCCGCAGGTCGGCGCCGATCATCCGCAGAAATTCGATCTTCTCCCGGCTTTGGGTCTCCGGCATCACGATCGTGCAACGATAGCCGCGGGCGTTGGCGACCAAGGTCAGGCCGATGCCGGTGTTGCCGGCCGTGCCCTCGACGATCGTGCCGCCCGGCTTCAGCTCGCCGCGCCTCTCGGCATCGTCGATGATGTACAGTCCCGTGCGATCCTTCACCGAGCCGCCGGGATTCATGAATTCCGCCTTGGCCAGAATCGTGCAGGCGGTGACGTCGGAAGCACGCCGCAGGCGGATCAGCGGCGTGTTGCCGATCGCCTCCGCAAGGCCGGCTTTCCATGGGCGTCCGGTGGTGGGGTCGTTCATCGCGCTAGCCTCCCGTTCCGGGAGCCCGGGGACCGAGCATCGATTCCGGCCGCACCCAGCGGTCGAAATCCCCCTCGCTGACGTAGCCGAGCGCGGCCGCCGCGACCTTCAGCGTCGTGCCGTCGTCATGCGCGCGCTTGGCGATCTCGGCCGCCTTGTCGTAACCGACGTGCGGGCTGAGCGCGGTCACCAGCATCAAGGAACGCCGCACGAACTCGTCGATGCGCGCGGGTTCTGGCCGGATATCGACGACGCAGTGATCGACGAAGCTCCCAGCCGCGTCGGCGAGGAGCCGGATCGATTGCAGCACGTTGAAAATGATCACCGGCTTCATCGCGTTCAACTCGAGCTGCCCCTGGCTGCCGGCGATCGTCACGGTGACGTGGTTGCCGATCACCTGCGCGGCCACCATCAGGAGCGCCTCGATCTGCGTGGGGTTGACCTTTCCCGGCATGATCGAGGAGCCGGGTTCGTTCTGCGGCAGGCGCAATTCGCCGAAACCGCAACGCGGACCCGAGCTCAGCAGGCGGATGTCGTTGCCGATCTTGGTGAGGGACACGGCGAGCACGTTGAGTGCACCGGAGAGTTCGACGAACGCGTCGTGAGCGGCGATGGCCTCGAACTTGTCTGCGGCCGCGACGAACGGAAAGCCGGTGAGGCGCGCCGCGGTCGCGGCGAAGCGGGTGTCGAACCCCGGCTGCGCATTCAGGCCGGTGCCGACCGCGGTGCCGCCCTGTGCGAGCGGGTAGAGGCGCGGCAGGCAGGCGCCGATGCGCTCCGCCGCGAGTTCCATCTGGCGCGCGTAACCGCCGAACTCCTGGCCGAGCGACAGGGGAACGGCATCCTGGAGGTGGGTGCGCCCGATCTTGACGATCGCGGCGAAGTCCCGGGCCTTGGTCGCGAGCGCGCCGTGCAGGCGGCCGAGCGCCGGCAGCAGCCGTGCGTGGAGTTCCGCGACGGCGGCCAGGTGCATCGCGGTCGGAAACGAATCGTTCGACGACTGGCCGCGATTGACGTCGTCGTTCGGATGTACCGGGTGCCGGCCGCCACGGCCGGCGCCGAGCAGTTCGTTCGCCCGCCCGGCCAGCACTTCGTTCATGTTCATGTTGGTTTGCGTGCCCGATCCGGTCTGCCAGACGCGCAGGGGGAACTCGTTACCAAGCCCTCCGTCGATCACCTCGTCGGCGGCCGCGACGATCGCCGCGCCGATGCGCGGGTCCAAACCGCCGAGATCCATGTTGACGAGCGCCGCCGCCTTCTTCTGGATCGCCAGCGCGCGAATCAAGGCGCTCGGCATCGCTTCCTCGCCGATGCGAAAATTGCCGAGCGAGCGCTGGGTTTGCGCGCCCCAGTAATGGTCGGCCGGAACGGCGATCTCACCCATGCTGTCGCGTTCGATGCGCATTGCGGGGGGCTCTGCCATGACGATGCTCCTGCGACCGATGGGCCGGAACGGGACTACCGATGCCCCAATGATCGCATTTCTCGGAGCATCGCGGCCGCCTCAGGCGGCGCAGTCCACCAGAATGGCGCGAAAGTCGTTGATGTTGGTGAAGGTCGGTCCCGTGACGATGGTCGATCCGATGGCATCGAAGAAGCCGAAGCTGTCGTTGTCCCGCAAGCGCGCGATGGGATCGACGCCAAGCGCCCGCGCGCGCAGCAAGGTGTCGGGCGAGATCCACGCGCCGGCCGCGGCCGAGGATCCGTCCAGACCATCGGTGCCGGCCGACAGGGCGTGGATGCCCGCCTCGCCGTCGAGCGCAAGCGCCAGAGCGAGCGCGAACTCGGTATTGCGGCCGCCGCGCCCGCGGCCGAGGACGGTCACCGTGGCCTCGCCACCGGACAGAATCACGCAGGGCGCGGCGAAGGGCTGGCCGTGGCGCTTGATTTGCAACGCGATCGCGGCGTGCGCCAGGGCGAGGTCCCGGGCCTCGCCCTGCATCGCGTCGGAAAGGATGTGCGCGGGGAGGCCGACGCCGCGGGCGGCGAGAGCCGCCGCCTCCAGCCCATCCTGCGCGCGCGCGATCACGCGGTGGCTGTTCGTCGAAAAGCATCGGGCCCCGGGTTTCGGTGACTCGAGCGATCCGTCGATCAATGCGGCCCGCACGTTCGGACTGATCGCGATCCGGTGGTGATCGATCACGGCGAGCGCGTCGGCGCAGCTCGAAGGATCCGCGAGCGTGGGGGCCGACGCGATCAGCGCCGGATCGTCCCCGGGTACGTCGGAGATCAACAGGGATACCACCGGGGCCGGATCGGCGCGCAGGGCCAGCCGCCCGCCCTTGATCGCGGACAGATGTTTTCGGACGGTGTTGACCTCCCGGATCGTTGCGCCCCGGTGCAACAGGGCCTGCGAGATCGCCTGCTTTTCCTCGAGCGTGACGCCGGGAGCGGGCAGCGCGCAGAGCGCCGAGCCGCCGCCCGAGATCAGCGCCAGAACCAGATCTTGCGAGTCGAGGCCGGCTACCGCGGCCATCAGCCGTCGGGCCGCCTCCACGCTGCGCGCGTCCGGAATCGGGTGGGCGCTTTCGATCTGCTCCAGGTGTTCAAGTTCCAAGGTCGCGCCCTGTGGCACGACGACAATCCCGGATAGCGGTCCTTGCCAGTGGGCTTCGACGGCCGCCGCCATGGACGCCGCGGCCTTGCCCATGCCGACGACCACCGTTCGACCCCGCGGCGGCGCCGGCAAATGCGCCGCGAGCACCCGCTTAGGGTCGGCCGCCGCCAACGCGGCCCGGTAAAGATCATGCAGCCGACGGATGCCCGGTGGAGTCATCCGGTCCACTATGTCACGGGCCGACCCGGCCGAGAAGAGTGCGGATGTAAACGCGCTTGCGCTCGCGCCGATGTCTAGTAGGATTCCCGCTTTTGCGCAAACGAGGTCCGACCGGTCATGAGATCGAGCATTCAACGCGTCATGGTGCTTGCCGCCGCCTTGTCGCTCGCGGTCGCGGCGAGCGCCGGAGTCATCGACGCTCGACAAACCGTCAAGGCGAGGAAGGAACACTTGAAAGCGCTCGGCAAATCGATGAAATCCCTGCGAGACGAGGCCGGTAGCTGGCATCCCAACTGGGCTTCCATCGAAAACGACGCCGCCGCGGTGGCCAAGGGCGCCGCCGCGCTGCCCACGTGGTTTCCCGCGGGAAGCGGGCGCGGGGACGGTGTCAAAACGAAGGCACTGGCCGCGATCTGGCTGAAGCCCGCGGATTTTCAGAACGCCTCGCGGGCGTTCGCGACGCAGGCCGACAATCTCGTCGATGCCGCCAAGACTCAGAATGTCGCTTTGGTGCGCAGGCAGGCCAAAGCGGTGGGCCGGACCTGCGGCGGCTGTCACCGACGCTTTCGAGCGCACTTTGACTGAGCCGTCGCGGGGCGTGCGGGTGCGGGTGTGGGACCTGCCGACGCGGTTGGCCCACTGGGCGGCAGTCTGCCTGTTCCTGGCTTGTTGGTGGACGGAGCGGCATGACCACATGGAATGGCATCTCCTCGCCGGCTACGGACTCCTCGCGACGATACTCTTCCGGATCGGCTGGGGCTTCGCCGGCGGTGAAACGTCCCGATTTTCGAATTTCGTCCGGCCGCCCGCGACGGTGATCGCGTACGTGCGAAAACTCGCCCGCGGCGCGCGCGATCCGGCGGGTCCGCTCGGCCACAATCCACTCGGCGGTTGGAGCATTTTCGCGATGCTCGGCCTGCTGCTGGCGCAGGCGGGTCTCGGTTTGTTCGCCGTGGACGTCGACGGCTTCGCCTCCGGTCCCTTGTCGCAGTGGGTGAGCTTCGACGCGGGCAGAACGGCCGCCCACTGGCACGGGACCGCGTTTCACGTGCTGGTCGGGCTGGTCGCGCTTCATCTGGCCGCGATCCTGTATTACGGCGTGGCGCGGCGGGAGATTCTGCTGCCGGCGATGATTCATGGCTACAAACGCCGGCCGGCGTCGACGGCGCCGGTGCGTTTCGCGCCGTGGTGGCGGGCCGCGGCGGTCGCGACCGTCGCGATCGTCGCCGTCCTGGCGTTGAAGATGATCTGAGTCGACCAGGCCTCAGGGGACGCGCGGCAGGAACCAAGGCGAGGGTAAGGGTCTCGAGGGTCCCGCGCGCTAGACCCAGCCGAGAATCCCCGCGATGGCGCCGGCGGCGATCAACAACACTGGATTGACCCGCGTTTTCGTCACCACCAGGACCGCGATGAGCGTCAATAGCGCACCGTGCCAGCTCGTTTCGGCGGCGCGCGCCAGGATCCAGCCGCCGGCAAGCAACAAGCCGACCGACACCGGCGCGATGCCCGCGCGCAGCGCGCGCCCGAAGGGGCCCGCTTCGCCGCGGGTGCCGAAGCGCAGAAGCAGCAGCGTCAGCGTGGTCGTCGGAACGATGATCGCCAGCGTCGCGACGATCGCTCCCACGAGACCCGCGATCTGCCAGCCGATGATCGTGACGTACAGCATGTTCGGCCCCGGGGCGGCCTGGGCGATCGTGAACGCGGCGGCAAACTGGGCGTCGGTGATCCAGTGGTGCGACAGGGTCACCAAGCGGTGCACGTCCGGGGCGAGCATCAGGACGCCGCCGCCGATGGCCATCAAGGACAGCAGACCGAGCTGCGCCGCCAGGATCCACAGCGGCGATTCGCCGTCTCCGGCCGGCGTCACGAGCGCCGCCAGACGGCCGTCGCCGTGGACACGGTGCCGAGCACACCGACGACGGCCACCATGGGCCAGTGCGCCAGGCCGACTCCGATGAACGCGGCGACGATGTACGCGACCTTCATCGCCTGCGCCGCCCGCGGCGATTTGCGGTCGAACAGCCCGATGCCCATCTTGATCGCGGTCGCGAGAATCAAGCCGGCGGCGACCGCCGACATGCCGCGCAGCGCTTGCTGAACCACCAGCACCCGGTCGAAACGCTGGTACAGCGCGCCCGCGGCGATGACCACCACCATGGGTGGTGCGACCATGCCGGCCAGTGCGGCCAGCGCGCCCGCCAAGCCGCCGCGCTTCCAGCCGATCATCACCGAGACGTTACAGATCGTCGGCCCGGGAAGGACCTGGCCCCAGGCCAGCATCTCCGCGAACTCGGCCGGCGTCTGCCACTTGCGCCGTTCGACGATATGGCGGTAGGCGAAGGGCAGGACCCCGCCGAATCCGGAAAGCGCCATCTGCGAGAACGCCACGAACAAGGTCAGCGGCGAAAGAGGCGGGTAGGTCCCGTCCGGGTCTTGGCCGGCCGCGGTGGCCGGTGTGTCGTCCGTGGAGGTCAATGGCGTGCGTTGCGGTCGGCGCGGCTCATGAATGAGAGTTGATCGGCGACCGATCCGCTGGCGGGCCGGGCGTCGGCACAAATTACATCATAATTGCCGCGCTAACGCGCGATCGTTTCTTGACCGAGGCGAGGCCGTAGGTGGGGCGGCCCGGGCGTGGGTCCCGCCTACACCTCAGTTGGCGACTACCAATATCTGGAAGCTTCCCGGGACGACGCTTGGCCAAGGGCTCGGAGCGATGGGAGGGCCGAGCTTCGCGCTCGGAAGATACAGGTTTCCGGTCTCTGGGTCGAGTGCGCCGAGTCGAGTTCCGGTTGGAATTCTTAAGACTTGAATGACCCGCGGAGCGTGGTGTTTCATGCTGAAGATGGTCAGCGTACCATCTCTTCCGGCCGGCACGAACAGTCTCCGGCGCTTCTCATCGAGTATCAGTCCGTCCGATCCAAGCCCAGTACGGACCGTTGCGATATTCCGGCCGTCGCTTGCGCGCAGAAATTTGGTAAATCCGTTGCCGCAAACCGCCATCAGGAAATCGGACGCGCGGTCGAACGCCAAGCCCGATGGATCATCGCACCCGTGCAGCGCATATCGAGCGCGCACGCTGCGCGCCGCGACGTCGATCACCGCGATTTCGTTTCGATCGGCGACGTTCGCGTAGACCAATCCCGTGCCGGATGGCGCCGCGACTTCCAACCGGCCGCCGACGACGATCGTTCCGATGAGCGAGCGTTTCCGGGGATCGATCAACGAGACGGTTCCGCTATCGTGATTCATGACCGCGACGAGCCCCGTGCGCGAGTCGTAGGCCAGAGAGTCGGGCGCCCTCCCGACAGGAATCTCGTCGGTCACGCGGCCCGACCGCGCGCCAAACACGCTCACGGAATTCGATGCGCCGTTCGTGCTGACACCGAGGTGCGTGCCCGGGATGGCGATGGCGGAATGCACCCCTCGACCGGGCACGAACACGGGGGTAATGCGCCGGGTGCGCAGCGCGAGCGCGAGAACACCGGAATTCCTCGCCAGAAACAGGGTGTGGGTGGTGGAGTCGATCGACGCGTCATCCCAGCCGCCGTCCGGACCGGGGATGTGCGCGATGATCGAGTACCGATCGCTGGCCGGGCCGGGAAGCGTCGCGGCGTGCGTCCGTGTGAACGTCGCAAGAATGAACGCCGTGGTGGCGATCAGCAAATTTCTCGATGTCATGCCCGTCCCCGGTTGTCTGCGGATGAGAGTTCGCGTCTCTATGAGCAGGGATGATAGCCGTTGGAGGCAGAGGAGATTCACGGTGCATTGGTCACAAATCGGAAACCCACCGTTCCGCTTTGGCGCCGCTCGGGCGCGCGCGATTTCCGCTAAGGTAGGCCCATATCTAGACAAAGGGGGAGCGTATGACGGGAGCCGATCAGGGCGGCGAGCAGGGCTCGTGGGCGTCAATCCTGCTGATTTATGCGATCGGCGTGCTCGGTGCGACGACGATCAGTCAAGCCATTCCGGTCATCGGCGATATTGCCCGCGTGTATCATGCCGGACGGCAGGCTGGCTGGGTCATCTCGATTCCTTCGGCGCTGGTCGCGATTGGCGCCTTGCTGACGGGCTGGATCGTCGACCGCATCGGTGACAAGCGCGTGCTGGTAGCGGGCTGCGCGATCGTCATAGGGGGCGACATAGGCGTTGGGCTCGCGGAATCGATCGAGTCGCTGTTGGCGATGCGAGTCATCGAGGGCGTCGGCTATTTGTGCATCGCGGTTGCGGCGATTACGATGATGACGCGAATCACGCACGGAGCCCGGCGCAACATCGCGCTCACCTTGTGGTCCTCCTTCATTCCGATGAGCTTCGCGATTCCACTCTTGTTGGCCTACCAACTTGCCGGAACCGGGCAGTGGCGTTGGGCGTTTTACGGGCACGCGATCGCGCTCGGCGCGTGTTTCGCCCTAGCGATCGTTCAGTTGCCCGGCGCCGGGACCGACAGGGCGGCTTCGCGCTCGGCCGGATTGGCGGATGTAATCCGCCGGCCCGCGCCGTATCTTCTGGGTTTCGCATTCGCGTGCGCGGCGTTCGTGCAGACGGGCATTGTATCGACGCTGCCCCACCTTCTGTCCGGACGATATGGGGTCAGTATCGGCGCCGCGTCCGCCGTCGGCACACTCGGTATGGTGTTGAATGCCGCCGGTTGCCTCATCGTCGGACCGCTGTTGAATCGGAAAACTCCGCCTCTCGGGATCGCGGCGGTCGGCGTGATTTGCACCGTTTCCGGCGGTATCGCAATCGGCGCCACCTTCGCGCACTTCTATTCTGCGGTCCTCGTCAGTTGCTTGTTCTTCCTCGGGGCGGGGCTCATCGTGGGGCTTTGGGCGTTACTGCCCCGGGTCGCACCGAACCGCCAGAGCATTGGTGCAACCAGCGGGCTCGTCACGCAGATCACCCTCTGGGGCGTCCTATTCGGCCCGCCGATGGCCTTCGCCGCTCAGGCCGGCGGTCAATGGACACGGGAGGGCGCGAATATAATCATTGCCGGACTTGCGATTCTGATCTGCATTTGGCTCGTGGTCAGCGGCGCCGGCGCCGGTATCCAATCAAACGAGCCTGTCGGCGGTCGAGTTCAATCCCCCCATTGAGGCGCTTAGCATGAATGAACCTAAAAAGTGGATCAATCACGTCGTCTTCAACGTTCACAATCTCGATGCAGCGGTCAAGTTCTACACCGAAGTCGTGGGAATGAAGCTGATCACGAGATTCGACGACCGCAAGATGGCCTTTGTCTCCTTCGGCGAGCGCCACCATGATATCGGCTTGTTCGAAGTCGGGGGTACGCAGGAACACGATCGCCAATGGCACGGGTTCAATCATCTGGCGATGGAATACGAGGGCGGCCCGGACGTGCTCGATACGCTGCATAGGCGACTGGTGGAGCGCGGCGCAAAAATGGACAACTTGGAAGGGCACGCGGGCGGGCGGCACAAAAGCGTTTACTTCTTCGATCCGGACGGCAATCGCCTGGAATTCTACTGGGAGAACCCGGACTGGCGTCGCGAGGCGGCCGGCATGGTGAGTGCCGCTAACGCCGCGTCCGGGAGCGCGTCGCCGGGGAATCGGGATCCGGAAAAGAAGTCCTGATCGGAGATTCACGCTCGGTTCCCGTCAGCGTCGGATGCCGGCGGAACCAGTCGGCGATGAAGTCGACGAAGATGTTCGCCTTTTGGACGATCTGTCTTCCCGGTGCATAGGCGGCATAAAGAGGTCTCACGGGCAGCGGGAAGCCCGCGAGGATCACCTGCAGCCGGCCGCTCTTGATTTCCTGATAGACGGAGCGTAACGGCAAGACCGCCAATCCCATGCCGCGAATCGCCGCCTTTTGCAGGATGAGATAGGTGTTCGACGAGAAGGCGACCCGTTGCGGCTCAATGTGGTGCTTGAGCGACCGCCGGTCGAAGTGCCAGATGGGATCGTTGACGTGCACCAGGCAGTCGTGTCGCGCAATATCGACCGGGGTCGCGGGCGTTCCGCACCGGGATAGATAGGATGGTGCCGCGCAAAGCGCGAAGTGAAGCGGCGCAATTCGTCGCACGGTGATCGATGAGTCCTTCAGGTTTTTCGTGTGGAAAGCGATGTCGTAGCCCTCGTCGATGAAGCTATAGGTCCGTTCGGACAATCCGCCGAGCTCCAATCGCACGTGGATTCGTGGGTGATCGACGGCGAAGCTTGAAACCGCAATTCCAAGGTCGAGACTGCCGATCCATTTGGGGGAGACGACTGACAGGTCTCCCTCGTCGTTCTCCGACACGCCGCTCATCAGCGCATCGCGCCCCGCGATCTCCGCCAGGATGCGCGTGCAGAATGCAAGATACCGCGCTCCCGGTTCGGTCAAGGTCACAGAGCGGGTCGTTCGGTTGAGGAGACGGATGCCGACCTGCCTTTCCAGATCGAGCACATGCCGGGAAATCAGGGCCCGGGAGATCGCGAGGTTGCGGGCGGCGACCGCATAGCTTTCACATCGCGCAACCGCAACGAAGCTCCTCATGACGGTGAATCGGTCCATCGGCCATTGAAGATCAGAGCGGCAACCGGGGAATCGGGCTCTTCACCAGCACGAACGCACCGTCGCCACAGAGCACTTGCACCAGCAGGCATACCGCCCAGAATCCAGGGTATTCCCATCCGCCGCCATGGGGCGCGTTGTACGCGAAGCCGTTGTGCACGTGAAAGAACGCGATCGCGCCCAACAGAACGGGCAGCGCGGCAAGTGCCGCAAGCCGCGGCCACACGCCCAAGATCAGAGCGGAGCCCGTCAGCAACTCGATGGTCATGACGACGTAGGCGAGCTGCGGCGGCAGGCCGAGACCCGCGAACATGTGGGCGGTACCGGCCGGCGTGAATATCAGCAGCTTGTGCAGGAAGTGGACTATCAACAGGGCGCCGAGCGCCAGTCGCAGAATGAACAGTCCGTAGGGTGCCGTGCGCGGGTCCACCATGTCTATATTCTCCTGGGTCGGCCGATCACGATGTCGCGGCTCGATCCGAGTGTACTCGCAGGGCGCAGTGCCGATAGCCCCGCACGGCGCAACACATTGATGCGAAATCTTAGACAGCCGTGCCGATCCGGGCGGTGTTATAGAGATGCTCCCGGAATGGCGGAATATGGCATGAACATCGAACAGTCGAAGGATCCCTTGGCGCGATACGCCTCGATGCAGAGCTTTCAGCCCGGCGCGCTCGATCTTGATGCCCCGCGCATCTGGATACCGCAGGCCTCCGGCGTGTATTTCAGCCCGATCCTGTTCCATGTCACACAGGGGTATTACGTGAATCTCCTGCGGGTCGAACGTTCGGGCGTCTTGTCGCGTCATCGTCACGCCGGGCCCGTGCACGCGTTCACGCTGCGGGGGACCTGGCGGTATCTGGAACATTCTTGGACGGCGCGCGCCGGCGACTACGTTTTTGAACCGCCGGGAGAGGCGCATACCCTGGTCCTGCCCGAGCAGGCGGGCGAAATGATCACGTTATTTCACGTGACCGGTGGGTACAGCTATTTGAACAGCGAAGGGGAGATTGTCGGATTCGAGGATGTTTTCACGAAGCTCGCGGCCGCGCGCGCCCATTTCAGCGCGAACGATTTGTCCGAGGAGGATTTCGCGAAGCTCGTTCGGTGAGGCGGTCGGTGCGACCGGTCCTCTCTAGTCAGAGAGGGTCTCGTGGTGGGCGCAGACTCCACGCTTCCAGTACGCCGCTGCCCGGATGTGGTCCTTGTCCAGACCGTGCGTGGCAACGAGAGCGACGCGGATCGCGGCGATTACCCTGGCCTCACCGGCGGCCCACGCGAAGCCCTCGCCGTCGGGCAGCGTAAGACCGCCGATCGCGTCGATCAGCGCGTCCGGGTCCCCACCGGTCCAGGTGACGTCCACGCGCGCTCGCGACGAAAGGTCTCGTTGATCGGCCGGGTCCGCGGTCTGGACGAACGCCAAGACTTTCGCGCGGGCGGGCAGTTCCTCCAGCCTCCTGGAGATCGCCGGCAGCGCGGTTTCGTCGCCGATCAACAGGTGAAAATCGTAGTCGTTCGGTACGACGAAAGATCCGCGCGGGCCGCCGATCCGGACGCGTTGCCCCGGGCTTGCCTGTGCCGCCCAGGTGGTCGCCGCGCCGTCGCCATGCAGCGCGAATTCCACGACGAGTTCCCGCCTCATGGCGTCGAAGCGGCGCGGCGTGTAGTCGCGCATAATCCGACGAGCCCCCGGTTCCGGGGGCGAATCCTCGCCGGTTGGCGCCTCTTCTTCGAGAAAAATCTTGATATGGTCGTCGAACGACAGGCTCGTGAACCCCTGGAGATCCGGTCCGCCGAGAGTGACGCTCAGGAATCCCGGGCTGATGCGTTCCGTGCGGAGAACTTCCAATACCCGTTGCCGCGTGTCATGCCGGATTCGTTCGACTCGTCTGCTAGACGGGGATGCGTTCATGGATGTTCCTTGATGCGGCAACAACCGCGTTACGCAGCGTGCCAATGGTGCTTATCTCCACTTCCACGATATCTCCCGCGTGGAGGTCGCAGGACGCGCCCTCGGTACCCATCCAGATGACGTCCCCTGGATGCAGCGTGCAATATTCGGAGATGGTCGCGATGAAGCGCGCAACCCCGAATAGCATGTCGTTTGTCGGAAATTCGATATGCTGCGCCCCGTTGACACGGACTCTGGTACGAAGTGACTCGAGTGCCACATCGGTCTCGATCCACGGCCCCATCGGCTTGAAGGTGTCGCTGTTCTTGCATCGCCAGAACGTGCGGTCGATCTTTTGCCACTTGCGCTCACTGACGTCATTGCCGATCGTATAGCCCAGTACATATTTCAGCGCGTCCGCCTCTCGCACGTGTTTGGCGCGTCGGCCGATAACGACCACCAGTTCGCCCTCGAATTGAACGCTCGTGGTGTCCGGCGGCAGCACGATCTCATCCTCGTGGGCGACCAGTGCGCTGGGGGAGCGGTAGCCGGGCTCGGCTCGACTTGGAAGTTCGGGCGCGATGCCTAGACCGCGTGCCCGCTCACGAATGTGTGATGCGTAGTTCATGCCTACGGCATAGAAATTTGACGGGACCACGGGTATCAACAGCCTTGCCTGGTCCAGGGCGATGTCTGCGCCGTCGCGACGCCAGGGTTCGAAAGGTGAACCGCTGATTGGAAGGATGCGATCGCCTTCGATGAGTCCATATCTGGGATGACCACCCAGGTCAAAACGTGCGAAACGCATGTCGTTCCAGTTCCTCCCGTCGATCGTGGTGGGTCAATTCGATCATGGTGCCGTCCGGGTCATGTATGTAGCAGAACTTGGACTTGTTCTGGGGCCGCTCGACGGTTTTAGTGTGGCGCACTCCAAGGGAGTCCAGATGGGCGAGGAACCCGTCCCAGTCCTCGACTTCAATCGCATAGTGGTACGGCGCCATCCGCTGCATCGTCTCGACCGGCGTGAAATGCAGCTCGAAATTGCCGCGCGATAACAGCAGCACCTTGGTGTCGCTGAGATGACTGACGTCGACGTGATCCATGCCGAAGATTTTGCAATACCACTCCTTCGACCGGTCGGGATTCGTCGTCGGAAAATTGACGTGATGTAGAGAGTGGGGGCGGGTGCTGGACATATTGGCCTACCGCCTGCGGATTTCCGCAATCGTTCGCCTGAGTATCTCTGCGATCCGCCGCTGTTCGTCCGCTGACGCGTCCAGGGAGTCGAAGAGTGCCGCCTTCAGGTCGCGTCGCACTGAGTCCAACTCCATCGATGGTTGCGCCGGTTGATCGTATAGTTCACGGGCCTTGCCTAGCCGTTCCGCGATCCGCTTGAGGTCCGCGAACAATGCCGCGACCCGCTCGCGGTTCTCGTTCAGCGCCGCGAGTCCGGTCTCGGTCAGGCTGTATTGTTTTTTTGCTCCGTCCTGCTGCACGGCGGCCTGACCGATTTCATCTAGGTAGCTAAGCGCCGGATAGATCATCCCGGGACTCGGCGTATAGGCACCGTCGGTCATTTCCTCGATCGCCTTGATGAAGTCATAACCGTGCCGTGGTCGCTCTTCGAGCAGGGCGAGCAGGATCAACTGCAGATCCGCAGCCGAAAGCATGCGCCCCATTCTCAATCCGCCTCCGCGCGCGCCGCCACCGTGGTGACCGCCGTGGTGACCGCCGTGGTGACCGCCATGACGGCCTCGTCCGCCGTGAATTCCGGATGGACGGCCGGAGGCGGTGAGTTCACGAAAACTGTAACAATGTCGTCCGTTCATTTGCGATGTCCTATGACTAATGACGTCCGTAAGATATATCTGGAGATAACGTTTGTCAACAAAATGACGCAATATTACTTGTTAAAATATATCTGGATGGTGAAGTGCCTCGATGCTTGATGCTTATCGGCGGCTCGGAATCGTTCACGGCGGTACGCAAACTTCATGCGTTTAGTCGCAAGGCACGTCGCGGCACGCGCAACCACTATAGCGTCGGCTTCCCGCACGCACTGTCAACTCTTATGCATCTAACCGTTGCGTTCCAGCTAGCCCTGCGCCGCATGGGTTCTGTGTTTATATCCCGTTCTCGTCAAGCGCCGCTCGAGGACCAATGGCATGTATATAGTCGACTCGCAGGTTCACATTTGGAAGGAGGAGACCCCCGATCGTCCGTGGACCAAGGGTGCACGCGACAGGATGGCGCTCAACGGCCACCGTCTCGAGCCTTTCAGCTATGAGGAATGCATCAGACTGATGAATGAGGCGGGCGTCGCTAGGGCCCTCATCCTGCCGCCTTCATGGGAAGGCGACCGAGTCGACTACGCTCTGGAGGCGTGCGACGCCAACCCGGACCGCTTCGGCATCATGGCGCGCGTGCCCCTGAAGAAGCCCAATGAGGCTAAGGCGATGATGCGCGATTGGAAGCAGATTCCGCACATCAAGGGCGTGCGCCTGACGTTTCATCGGCCCCAGGACCGCAATTGGATGATAGACGGCACGGCCGATTGGTACTGGCCGTTCGCTGAAGAACTGGACGTCAAAACCATGGTGCACGCGCCGATCTGGAAGGCGGAGCTTGGCGCCATCGCCGCAAAACATCCAAAGCTGCGCATCATCATCGATCACATGGGCATCATGGCTCGCTGCGTGGACGATGCCATCGGATATTGGGTGCAGGAGACTGCGGATCTGTGCGAACACCCTAATATCTACGTCAAGGTCTCGGCCGTTCCTGGGTATTCGACACAGGCCTATCCCTACAGCAATATCGCCAAGTACGTTCGCGAGATGGTGGACAAGATGGGTGCGCGCCGCTGCTTCTGGGGCACGGATCTGACCCGTTTGATGGGCCACGGACTCACGTACAAGGATACGATCGAACACTTCACCAAACACATGAATTTTACCGCCGAGGAACTCGAATGGATCATGGGCAGGGGCATCTGCGAATGCCTGGACTGGCCGATCAAGCCTGCGAAGGCCTGACGTCGCCATGAAGCGTTCCGTCGACGGCGGCGAGGCCCTGCTGCATGCATTCGAAGCTTGTGGCGCGAGCTACATCTTTTGCTGTTCGGGATCAGAGTGGGCTCCCGTTTGGGAGGCGGTCGCCCGCCGGCGCCTCGACGGCGAGGGCGGCCCGGAATACCTGGACCTGTGGCACGAGACGGTCGCGGTGGGGATGGCGACGGGCTACGCCCTGGTAACCCAGCGCGCGCAACCGGTGCTGCTGCATGCGGGGGCGGGCCTGCTGCAGGGGTCTTGCGCGATTCAGGGGGCGTTGCTCGCCAATGCGCCCATGGTCGTGTTCTCGTCGGAGTCGATCACCTACGGTGAGCGCGCGGGGCAGGATCCGGGATCCCAGTGGTATCGCAACCTGTCCGTTGTCGGAGGGCCGCAGCACCTCGTGTCCGGTGTATTCAAATGGTCGAACCAGGCGCCCACCATTGAAACACTGTTGGAGATGGTCCTGCGCACCACGGAACTCGCACAGCGCGCACCCGCGGGGCCGTGCTACTTGAACGTTCCGGTCGAGGTGCTGCTCGATCCCTGGATTCGTCCGACGGAGAAGCGTTCACTCGCCCCTGCGGGCGGCAAGCAAAGTCCCGCGGAAGAAGTTGAGCGGCTTGTCGAGCAACTGTGCCGCGCCGTCAATCCGGTGGTGCTCACGGAGACATCAGGCCGCAGCGGCGCAACATACCGCGCGCTGGTCGAGCTGTGCGAGCTGCTCGCCATTCCGGTGGTCGAGTCGCAGGGCGCCGTCAATTCCAATTTCCCCCGCAACAATCCCATGCACCTGGGATCGAACGTCGAGCCGTTCAACAAGACGGCCGATCTGGTGCTGCTGATCAATTGCCGGGCCCCTTGGTATCCGCCGAGTGCAGGTCCCGCGGGCGCCGTGACCCTCGTGCTCGATGAAGTGCCGCAGCGGCCGCATATGGTCTACCAAGTGCTGCGCGCGGATCAGTATTTGGAAGGCGCCGTTGCCGACACGCTCGGTATGGCGGTGGCGGCGCTGAAGCGGCGGACGTTGCCTGCCGGCGTAATCGCCGAGCGGCGCGCGCGCCACTCGGCGACCCACGAGAAGCTTATCGCGGCCCAGGACGAATCGGAACGTCAGGCGGCGGCATCGACCGGGCCGATCGATCCGGTGCGGCTCGTCGCGGAGCTGCGTGAACTGTGCGCGCCGGACACGGTTTTCGTCGACGAAACCATCACCCACAGCCGCGTACTGCAGCAGCACCTGCGCCTCGATCGCCCGGATGCGTATCACTACGTTCAAGGCGGCCTGGGGCAGGGCATCGCCGTGGCGCTCGGCGTCAAGCTCGCCGCGAAGCTGCGCCCGGTGGTATTGGCCGTCGGCGACGGCTCGTTCATCTACAATCCGGTGCTGGCCTCGCTTGCCGTCGCAAAGAACCTGCATTTGCCGATTCTCATCGTCGTCTTCAACAATCGACAGTATCTGTCGATGAAGTTCAATCATCTCCGCGCCTACCCAGATGGGGCCGCGGTGGCACGGAAGGACTTTCCGGGTACTGACTTGACCACGCAGCCGGATTTGGCGGCCTTTGCCGCGCCGTTCGGCATGCTCGGAATCACCGTCAACAGCGCGGTCGATCTGCGCGCATCCCTGGCCTCGGCGATCGATTCCGTGGCCGCGGGATGCTCGGCGATCGTGAACGTCATGCTGACGAAGTAACGCTGTCACGGTTCGGGGGCGGGCACCGGAGCGCCGCCGGCTTGCGCTGCCGTCTCCGTTTGAACTAAATTGACCGGCGCGAGAAACCACTCGTCGGCGCATCGAACAGGAGACGCGTGGACCGATTCACAGTCATGAAGAGCTTTGTGGCGGTGGTCAGGCGTGAAAGTTTCGCCGGCGCGGCGCGCGATTTGGGTATTTCGCGCGCGCTGGTGTCTAGGCACATCGCCGATCTGGAGAAACAGGTCGGCGTCCGCCTCGTCAACCGTACGACCCGCTCAATCAATCTCACCGAGCCAGGCAAGAAATATCTCGAATTTGCACAGCGCATCCTGACGGAAATCGCCCATGAGGATGCGGCGATGGTCGCCATGCGGGAAAACGCCGAGGGCGAATTGTCCGTCGTCTCGCCGAAATGGATCGGCAGTCTTGACCTTGGCGACGCCGTTGCGGCATTCGCCGCGGAGCATCCGAAGATTCATGTGAGGCTGGAACTCGGCGGTCTGTCAGAGCGCACGTACAATTTCATCGATGAAGGGTACGATATCGCCTTTCATACCAAGCATCTGCGCGATTCCTCGATCATGATCAAGAAGATCGCGCCCTTGCAGTTCGTGCTCTGTGCGGCGCCCGCATACCTGGAGGCCCGCGGTTTGCCGACGACGCCGCTCGACCTCGCCAATCACGATACGTTGATTCACGTCAACGATCCGGTATGGCATTTCACGCGGGGAGGGAAGAAGGTCATTTTCAAGTCGCACCGTGTGGTTTTTTCTTCGAACACCTACCTCGTGCTGCAGAAGGCGTCGATCCGAAACATGGGCATTGCGTTGCTGCCGGTACGTTCCGTTTACCAGGACATTCAAACCGGCACGCTGCTTCGGGTGCTGCCGGACTATGCGGTTCCACAGAGGCCGCTCTACGCCGCCTACGCGCCCAGTCGTCAGTTGGTCCGCAAGGTCCGCGTCTTCGTCGACTTCATCGCCGAGTGGTTCAAGGATCACCCCATGCTCGATAAATGAGCGCTCCGGCGCAACTTCAGCGTGGGTAGTAGCGGCGGACGCCGGCTAGAGTCGCCTTGAGCGCAGTCAATTCCGACTGCACGACGCGTGCGTCGCCATGCTCCCCGGCTTTGTCGAGTTTGCTGACCTCGCCGCCGACGATGTTGACGTCGCGCCGAATCTCGGCGAGCTTGTCGGCCGGCAGCGATGAGGGCTGACCCGGCAACAATTTGAATGCATTGGCGATTCCGTAAGCTGAACTCCCAAGATCGTCGAGCTTCCCAGCCTTGATCAAGCTTTCGAGCCGCGCGAGGTTTTGGTCGATCAGCGCCCAGGTGGCGGCAGTCGTCGTCGGCGCCGGGCTCGGACTTTTCGGCCATCCGGCCGCAATCACCGGGTTGTGTGCGATCAGGATCGTCAATACCGCGCCGGCGCCAATTGCAAATCGCATGGTCATCTCTCCGTAGTTTCGTTGATTGGGGGGGCGGTCTCTCAAGGACCGACGGAAGGCAACATGCGTCTCAGCACCGTGTCTCGGTTGATCAAGCGATGGTACAGCGCCGCCAGCACGTGCAGGCCGATGGCGCCCAGCAGCACCCAGGACAAGATGTCCGAATGCAGATCGCCAAGTTTGAAGCCGATCTTCGCGTGCGGCGCGACGATCGCCGGCAGCGTGATAAATCCGAATGCGCGCACCGGCCACTCTCGCGCCGCGGCGGATGCGAGTCCGGTCAACGGGACGATCAGCAGAAGCGCATACAGTGCGACGTGGGTCGCTCCGGCGCTCCATCGTTGCCACGCGGGCAGCGAAGCCGGTTGCGGCGGCGCGCGGTGCGTGAGGCGCCAGCACAAGCGAAACACGATGATGACCAGCAGCGAGCCTCCGAGCAGCAGATGCAATCCGATCAAGCCGGTCGGCTCTGTTCCCCAGCCGATGTCCGGCATGGTCCAGCCGACGACGAATTCCGCGGCGACCAGGACGAATGTCAACCAGTGTGCCGCGCGTGCGACCGGGTCATAGACCGCGGGCAGTGCGTCGGCTGTCTTGTGCGGAGTTGGTCTCATTTGTGTCAATACTAGCGCATGGAAATGGCGGGTTTGTCGGCGAATTCTGCAACACTGAGTTGCTCAATACTTCTCGATATCGCGTAACGGCGCCGGCGTCCGGGGCTCTCTGCGGACCGCTGAATCGACCCGGGTCATCGTCACCGTTGAACCTCCGGAAGCGACTCGTGAAGTACGCGCGCCGCGATGACGCTTGCGATCGGCAAGGCGGCGGTCGCGGCGGGCGACGGAGCGTTGAGGACATGCACCATGCGCTGTGTGTCCGCAAACATGAAATCGTGAACCAGAGTGCCGTTCTCCAGCACCGCTTGGGCGCGTATGCCGGCCGGGTAGGGCTGCAAATCCTCGAGCGTGAGTTCGGGGCAATACTTGCGGCACTGCTGCAAGTAGCGATTCCGGTTCAGGGAGCCGCGCAGTTCCCCGAGAGCCGAGCGCCAATGCTGGCGCACAACACGCCAGAATCCGGCGAAGCGCAGGGTATCCAGCGTGTCCCGCAGATCGAACGCAAAGTGCGGGTAGCCCTCGCGCGAGAATCCGAGCACGGCGTTCGGACCCACCGTTACGCTGCCGTCGATCATTCTGGTCATATGCACCCCGAGAAACGGAAGCTCGGGGTCGGGCACCGGATAAATCAAATGGCGCACAATCTGCGAGCGCGATGCCGGCAATTGAAAATATTCGCCGCGAAACGGGACGATTCTAAGGCGTACGGCAAGCCCGGCCGCGCGCGCCAGGCGGTCCGCCTGCAGGCCCGCGCAAACCACGAGTTGGCCGGCACGGACCGGGTCGCCTTGGCGCAAGGCGACCTCGACTTCGGCGGGCCGCTCCACGATGCCGCGCACGCTCGAGCGCAAGCGTAATTCTCCCCCGGACCGGCGAATATCCTCCGCGATGGCTTGCGACACCCGTCGGTAGTCGACGATCCCCGTGCTCGGCACCAACAGCGCCGCGAGTCCGGCAATGCGCGGCTCGACCGCGGCGAGTTCCGCCCCGGACATGTCCCGCGCAGCAATCCCATTGACCGCGCAGCGCGTGCTCAATTCCGCGAGGCGTCGCACCTCGAGCGGCGTAGCGGCGACGATGAGCTTGCCGCAGACATCGACCGGAATGGCGTGTTCGGCGCAAAACTGCTTGGTTCGCAGGTTTCCTTCGCGGCACAGGCGTGCCTTCAACGAGCCCGGCGCATAATAAACGCCCGCATGGATGACGCCGCTGTTGTGGCCGGTCTGGTGTACCGCGACGTCGGCTTCCTTTTCCAGCAAGATCAGACTTGCGCCCGGACGCCGCCGCAACAACTCTCGGGCAGTTGCGAGACCGACAATCCCGGCACCGACTACGCAAAAGTCATAACGCATGCACGCTCACCTGGATGGTCCATCTGAATTTCGGCGGTAGATTAGAGAAAATTGCGCCGATAGCCATACCGGCGACCGCCGCTGGATTGATCAGCTTTCGGCAACTCAAGTATGCGAATTTTTTGCTGCATGCCGGGAATCGGATGGCCTACACTCGCTGGTATTCATGAGGCGGAGCGGCGGGTTTCGCCGGCCCGCCTCGGAGGAGACGCGATGGCTATTTTGCGTATTGAAGGCGTGCGGTACGGTGTCGATG
>JAJXYR010000136.1 GCA_021780475.1 Pseudomonadota bacterium | reverse complement strand
GGCGGCGCAGACGGCGATCAAACGCTTCATGGAGACTCTCCCACCGGGCGATATTCGGATGGGTATCTTACCGAAAGCGCGCGCCGCCGTCAGGCGGTTGCGGCGGGGCGCGGCGCGGGAACGGCGACGGGAATCGCGGCGGGAATCGCGGCGCACAGTTCGCCGACGATGTCGTCCAACAAACGGGCGCGCGAATAGAAGTAGCCCTGCGCGTAGTGCACGCCGAGTTCGCGCACGCCCGCGGCGATGGCCGCGTCCTCGACGAATTCGGCGACGGTGTCGAGGCCGAGTTCGTCGGCGATCTGCACCAGCGCGCGGATCAGCGCGCGCGAGCGTGAGTTGTGGAGGATGTCGCGGACGAACTTGCCGTCGATCTTGATGCGGAACACGTCCAGATCCTTCAGGTGCACGAGCGAGGAGACGCCCGTGCCGAAATCGTCGAGCGCGACGCGCGAGCCGATTTCCGCCATGCGCGCGATGAATCGCCGGGTCGCGTTCACGTTGCGCGCGGCGGCGATCTCGGTCAGTTCGAAATCCAGCAGCCCGGGCGGTATGTCGTGGCGCTTGATCTCGGTGCGCAGAAAATCGGCGAACTCCGGCTGGCTCAGCGATTGACCCGTGACGTTGAGCGAGAAGCTCGCGCCGAGGGCGCGCAACTGCGCCGCGGCCGGGGCGAGAGAGCGCACCGCATTCGACACCACCCAGCGATCCAGCCGCTCGAGCACCTGGTAGCGCTCGGCGGCGTCGAGAAATCCGGCGATGGAGACGAACTCGCCGTCGATGTCCTGGATGCGCACCAGGATTTCATAGTGATAGGGCCGCGCCTGCGGCGCCAGCGCGACGATCGATTGCGCGTGCAGCGCCAGGCGGTCGCCCTCCAGCGCATCGACGAGGGCGCGCGACTCGCGCACGGCTTCGTGACGCCGGATCATCGTGTGATCGCCGATGTCGTAGATCTCGACGCGGTTGCGGCCGCGGTCCTTGGCGACCCGGCAGGCGGTCTCGGCGGCGGCGAGCGCGTGTTGAACGGGGTGCCCGCCCGGCACCGCGACCACGCCGAAACTCGCCGTGATGCCGGGCTGCATGTCGTCGAACGCGAGCGCGGCGATCGCCTCGCGCGTCTGCTCGCACCAGGCGCGGGCCTGGTTCAGCGTGTGGCCGAACAAGACCGCCGCGAACCGATCGCCCGACAAGTGCGTCGCGACCGCATCCTGCGGCGGCAGTTGTTCATGCCACAGGCGGCCGACGCGGCGGATCACCTCGTCACCGGCGCCGAAGCCGAGCATGTCGTTGATCACGTGCATCTGATCGAGGTTCGCGTACACGACGCTGGTGTTGGGGCGCGGCCGGATGTGCCGCGACAATTCCTCCTCGAACGCGGGCCAGCTCAGCAGTCCGGTGGCGGCGTCCAGGCGGCTTTGCAGACTGCGCCACAGTCTTGGGGCCGTCGCCGCGAGAATGGACAGGTCGGCGTCCGCGAACGGCTCCTGTTCCTGGGTGCGCAGCGCCGCGAGGAACCCGGCCCCCGGGTCCGCCGCGACCAAGGGGCACACCAGGATCCGGTACGGCAACACCGCGCCGTCGCGCTTCAAGCGCACGCGGTTGAACACGCGCGCGCCGCCGCCGTCGCGCATCGACGGCCACAGGAATTGACGCAACAAGGCATCGACCACCCGCAGGTCCTCGTCCTCCGCGGGAGGCGGTTGTACGCGCTCGACGAACAACCGCGGTGCGAACGTGATGACGTGCGCGCAGCCGAGGTCGGCGCCAAGCATTTCGATCGTCGTGTCCGTGTGCCGTCTCCTACGGTGATGGCCGGGGGCGGGTCGCTGGCCGCCCCCCGGGGCGGCCAAACCAGCCGCCGGCCCGTCCTATCAGCCCGGATTCTGGCCGTGTTTGCGCTTCGGCGCCGTCCACGGCGTCACAAAACCGGGCCCTGGCCGGGGCGGCGCGCCCTCGCCCGGGGTCCCATACGGCCGCGGATGCCGTGCCACCACCCTTGCAGCGTGGCGGCGATCTTGGCCGCCTTATGGCGCTCGTACAGCAAGACCCGCTTGCAGGTCCGCAACCGGCGCCCGAGGCTCTTCAGCGCCCAGCCGCCGTGGCGGAAGCGGCCCTGTTCACGCAGCATCACGGTGTCGTTGCGGGCGATGTAGTAGCGGCGCTCGGCGGAGTGATTGGTCGTCCATTTCAGCGTTCCGAGCAGGCGGTGGCCCGTCGGCGCGCCGATTTCGTGGGACATCAGCGCACGCCGTGTCCGCGCGATCCGATAGCCGAGCGCGCGCGCCCGAAAACAGAACTCGGTGTCGACGTAGTCGATGAAGAATTCGTCGCGAAACGGTCCGATCGTCCGGTACATCGGCAGCGCGAACAGGGAGCCGGAGGTGATCACCGACTCGACCTCGACCCACGGCTCCGCCACGGTCGCGGCGGCCGGCATCGCCGCGTCCTCGTAGCCGGCGCCGAGGACGGCGAGCCGTTCGGGCTCGGGATGGGCGGCGCGGACCGCGAACAGGACCTCGATGAGGTCGGGCGCGGCCCGGCTGTCCTGGTCCAGCGTCAGAACCCAGTCGAAGCCCCGCTCGGCGGCCCGGCGCACGCCGCGGTTCAAGGCGCGCGCGACGCCGAGATTGGCGCCGTTTTCGATCAGTTCGATCGCCGGGTCGAGCGCGAGACGGCGCAGCATCGCGAGCGCCTCGTCGTCGGATCCGTTGTCGACGAGGATCACCGCGTCCACCTGGGCGGCGACCGCCGCGACGCGCAGCGCGAGCTGCGCGTCCGGGTGGTAGGTCACGACGAGCGCGCAGACCCCGCGGCCGCGGCCCGGCTCAGAGCTCACGGTTCAAAACGAATAACCCACCGAAAGCACCAGCGCCTGCGGGCCGAATTTGATCCGCGTGCGGCGGATGACGCCGGCGGTGTCCGCGGTCAGGTCCGAGTTGACCCGCGAGATCGAGTACGAGATGTAGGTGTTCCAGTGTCCGCCGGCGTGATACGCAAGTCCGACCGTGGCCGCGGGTCCCACCGATGGCGTCAAGGACAGGCGCGTCGGTCCGCCGCTCGCGGCATTGCCGGCCGCGGACGATTGACGGTCGTAGAACGTGGTGTAGTTGACGCCCAAGCCGATGTACGGGCGCACCGGGGACTGGTCGCTCAAGAACTTGTATTCCAGCAGCAGCGTCGGCGCGAACCATCGCGCCGTCGAGATCATCACGCCGTTGTAGGGAACGGAGCCGAGCGTGGCGGGGCCCTTGCCGACCGTCTCGGTTTTCGGCGGCACGCCGAACGCGAGTTCCACGTCGAAGTGCGTCGACAGGCGCCGCACGTAGGCGGCGTACAGGGTCTGCACGTCGCGCACGTTCAGGTTCACGCCCGGCGGTACGTAGGGACCGCTGAGATCGTCCGCGGACGCGTGATAGAACACGGCGTAGAGGCCGAGGCGGACACTGTTGTCGGGCGTCGCGTCGGCCATCGCCGGCGCGGCGGCGAGGAATGCAAGCGACAGGCAGCCGAGCGCGGCGCACGAAGTGATTTTCTTTGTGTACATGGCGATCCCCTTAGAACTGGCTGAAGAAGGAACGCGCCGCGAGGCTGCAGAACGGCGCCACCGCGCTGTGGTAGCCCTCGACGAGCAGCTGCGCCGCCGCCGCCGGCGAGTAGCCGCCGCCGGCCGCGGATTCGTAGAACGCGAGCTCCGCCGCCTGGCTGCCCTGGAAGGCCGTCTGCACGGCCGCGAACGGCCCGGCCGGCGTCGCGTTCACGTCGAGCACCGTGACCAGGCCCGCCGGCAGCGCGCTCCAGTACGCCGCCATGGTGCCGGTGTTGACGCTGAAGAACACCGTCGGATCCTGATCCCCGCCGCACAGCAGCGTCGGCGAATTCGGCGCCCAGGGGCCATTGCGCATGTCGTTCAAATAAAACGCCTTGCGCAGCGTCTGGGTGGGGACCGCGGCGGCGAGCGGCACGCCGGCCGCCGGGGTCGGCACCGCGCCGTCCGGGTCCTGGGCGGCATCGAGCGCGTAGCTCACGCGGTAGGTATTGTTGATCAAATAGGACGGGCCGAAGCCGGCCGCGAACAGCGGCGTCAGCGGATCGTTCGGGTCGCTCGGCACGGCGAGCGCCGCGGTCAATTCCGCCGACAGCGTCGCATTGCCGGGTATGGTCACGATCGGCGTCGTGCTGTCGAACAGCGCGGTCTGCGGCAGGAGTCCGCTCGAGAAGATCGTGCCGATCGGCGTGGTCGACGGCAACAGCGTGTCGATGCCGCTCGCATAGGTGGATGAATAGACGTCGGTCGTCGCCGCGTAGATGTTGCCGTAGGCGTGTTGGTAGCCGGTCGTCAGCAGCGGCGCGAACACCGTCGCGCCGAGGTCGACCTTGCCGAAGAACAGGGCGTCGCCGAACGCCTCGAGTGCATACGGTCCGGACATAGGCGCCGCGGCGGTCACCGTCTTGCCCGCGGCGATCAGCGCGCGCTGCGTCGCCATCGCGACGTAGCCGCCCTCGGAGTAGCCCGTGACGAACAGCTTGCCGTTGTCGCCGGTCGCGGTCGCGAGCGTGTTCGGCAGCGCCGCGCGCGCCGCGGCCAGGATGTCGATCATCTCGCCCGAGGACTGGGCCGCATTCAGGTAGGGATGGTAGCCGAGGGTCGAGCTGTCATACCCCGCGTAGTTCGGCGCCACGACGATATAGCCCTGGGCCGCGAACATCGCCGCGATCAGGGCTCCCTCGGAATTGGACGGGTCGGTGATGTCGGCGATGTTCGCCGCTTTGTTGGTCTGCGTGCCGTGCGCGTACAGCACGATCGGCCGCGGGCCGGTGCAGGCGGCGGCGCTGCCGGTCGGCACCATCATGGCGCCGGAGGATTCGGTCGATTCGTTCGCGGCGCCGGTCGTCCAGAATTTCAAGTAATAGAAATCGACGCCGCACACCGGTGCGCCGGTCAGCTGCAGCAGCTGCGCGCCGGCGGTGCTCGCCGAAAGGTTGGTCTGCAGCGCCGCGGCGTTCAGCGAGGCGATTCGCAGCGGCGGATTCAGCGCGAGCGTGCCGGGGGTGGTCGCGGTGCTCTGTACCGAGGTCGGTGAATTCGAACCGCCGCAAGCGGCGAGCGCCAGCGCCGACGCGGCGGCAATCAGGCCCAGGGAAAATCTACGCATGACGAACTCCCAGTAGACGCGGCCGGCGGCGACGGTGGACAGCTGACCTGTCTCTAGGTGTCAATCGCGCTCAGGCATCGCCAAACCGCAATGCCGCAAGTCTACGCCCCCGCGGTGCGGAAGGGGAGTGACGGGGAGTAAGGGGAATCCACAGTCTCCTCACTCCCCGTGGGGCGTCAATGCTTGGTGGGCGCCCGGACGTGCTGCGGTTTCCCCGCGACCCGCCGTGGCTTGGCCGGGGGGACCTTCGCCAAGGCATCGGGCGCGCCCGCGTCCATCAGCGGCTTCGCCGCCATCGCGTCCAGCGAGAAATACCACGGCCGCGCGGCGCTCTTCAGCACGACATAATCACCGCTTTGCGGCTTCGACAGCGTCCAGGTGTGGACCTTGCCGCCGGCCTCCTTGAGCGTCAGGCTCACGGCCGGATGGTCGGTGCGCCAATCGGGGTTCGCCTGGGTGCCGAGC
>JAJXYR010000091.1 GCA_021780475.1 Pseudomonadota bacterium | reverse complement strand
CTACCGGACCGAACTGCCCGCCGGCGTCACCGACGTTCTGTGGGATCGTTTTTTCGATGCCGCCGAGCCGCTGAACGGCCTCGTGGCGGAACAGGACGGCAAGCTGCTGGGGTTCGTGCACTACGTTTTCCACCGCAGCACCTGGGAGGTGGAGAATGTCTGTTACCTCGAGGACTTGTTCACGGCGCCGGAGGCGCGCGGCCGGGGCGTGGGCCGGGCGCTGATCGGGGCCGTGTATGACAAGGCGCGGCTCGCGAAGTCGAAGCGGGTGTACTGGATGACGCACGAGACCAACGGCCGGGCGATGATGCTGTACGATCAGGTCGCCGACAAGCCCGGATTCCTGCAGTACTGCAAGGCTCTTTAGTCGCGGCTTGGGGTCTGCGCGCGGCGCACGTAGGCGAAGGTCCACAGCGCGAGCAACGCGGTCGTGCCATATCCAACGAAGGGGCTGACCAGCAAGTAGCGGCGGATCGACATGCTGAACACCAGTACGCAGGACAGCGCGGTGGACGCGAGCAGACCGAAGCCCCATACCAGCGTCAAGATCATCATGTCGCGGCGGAACGCGGCGTCCTGCCTCAATTCCTCGAGCTTCGCGATTTCCGCCGCCGACTTGCGCGCCGCGCCGGCGCGCGCGACTTCGTAGATCAGCGGTTTGCCGATGGCCGCGGAGCCCAGAAAGGCCAGCGCGACCAGGCCGCCCACCAGATTCTCGCGCAGTTGCAGAAACCTCACGCCGCCGCCGCCAAGGAAGGCAAGCAATGAGAGTGCGATGCCGGCTATCACGAGGAAGGAAATGGCGTCGATGCGTCGTTTCCGGGCGAATTCGATCAGGCTCCAGGCGACCGGCGGCAGCGACGAGGCCATCAGCGCATGCACGTCGCCGAGGCGGGGCTTCGCATAGGTATAGATCGCGTACGGCAGGACGAAATTGACCAGGATTTCCATGACGAACCCCGGTCCCTCGGCGCGCGCGAACCGGGCGGTCTTGGCGATGCCGGGCCGTCGGCTCATGAATTACTCCAGCGCCGCGTTGGCCCAGGTGACCACCACGGCGCCCTGATCGGTGCCGATCTGCCGGGCGATCAACTCCACGACCTTGACTCCCGCGACATCGGCCCGCAGCGGCGCAGCCGCTTCGTTGAAATGCATCGGGCGCGAGACGGCGAGCAGTTTGCCGTCCCCGTAAACTTCGAAGCGGACCGGCGCCGCGCGTCCGCGGGTGGTGTCGTCTATGCCAACCTGCGCGCTGAAGCGCGTGAACCCGCCCTCCGCTTGGACCTGGAGCCGCGAATTGGCCAGGGCGCCGATGCCGTAACGATAGGAAACATTGGCGATGCGCAGCGTGTCGTCATAGGGCGTCGAATCCGCCCGTGGATCGCCCCAGCCGGCGTACACGGGGCGCGTGCCGTCGCTGCCCGTGGATCCCGTATACGGGTCCAGCGGCCGGTGGATGGTCGGGTCTTCCTCGGGCACCAGCACTCCATCATCGGCGACGTTGATGCGGCCGGTCATCTCCGACAGGTAATAGCCGGAAGCGAGCAGCGGTTTGCCGCTCACCTTGAGCATCAACACTTCGTGCGGCCGCACCGTGAACACGCGCGATCCGGTGAAGCTGCCGAGATCGCGGCGCGCCCACAGGTCGCGCACGGTGATCGGTGCGTCGGCCACCATCTTCAGGTGCGCTGAATTCAGCTCGATCTTGGCCGCCTCGTCGGTGCGGTTGAACAGCGCAACGGCCTTCTCGCCGCGCCGGCTCAGCGTCTTGACGATGATTTGATAATCCGAACTCGTGTACTCGAGGACGCCCTGGTTGCCCGCCGGATCCTGATTCACGGCGATCACTTCCGGCGCGCCCAGGATGTCGATGATCGATTGCGGCGCCTTGCGCAGGTCGTAACCGATCAACAGCGGCGCGTCCTCGATCGCCCATAGGCTGAAATGGCTGCGCGCCTGGAGCAGGTGATGCTGGTCGAAGTCTCCATTGCCGACCTCCAGCATGTCGGGATCGTTCCAGCGGCCGGGACCCGAATACATCTCGCGGGTGGAGACCGAATCGAAGCTGTGCAGCATGCGCGACCAATTCGCCTGGATGTCGGTGCTCGTGCGCCACATGGTGCCGACGTCCTTGCCCCATGCGCGCACGTTCGCCGCTCCCCAGTTGCAGAGCGACAGCACAAAGCGGCCGTCCGGCCTCACCGCGCGCAGCGCATCGCGCACCCTGGCGTACAGGGCGCGCACGGCCGGGATGTTCGATTGGGCGGTGTTCTGGTCGACCATCAGCGGCGGGAACACCCGGAACTTGCCCTGTTTGCCGCCGGCGCCGTTCGCGCCGTAGTGCGCAATGCCGCAGGCGTCGACCTTGATGTAGTCGAAGCCCCAGTCCTTGAAGTAAAGCGAGATGTCCTGTGTGACATGGCCATAAAGGCC
Organism: Pseudomonadota bacterium; assembly: GCA_021780475.1. Classification (GTDB taxonomy): domain Bacteria; phylum Pseudomonadota; class Gammaproteobacteria; order Steroidobacterales; family Steroidobacteraceae; genus Bog-1198. The sequence continues at coordinate 3,192 of JAJXYR010000091.1, read as the reverse complement.
GACTTCGCGCTCGGCGCGGTTGCCCACCGGCAGATTGGGATTGTCCGGGGACCAGGCCTGTGAGCAGACATTGCGCCCGAGGTCGCTGTAGATGCCGGCTTCGAGGCCCATGGCGTGCAACTTGTCGGTGAACGGCCGGAACGAGGTGAGTCCGGCACCGCCGACCGCCGCGCTCGGGAACAGCGACGTGCGAATGATCATCCGTCCGTCGCTCGCGCGGCGCTGCAGCCACCAGCCGTCGTCGATGTTGACGTAGCGGTAGCCGGCTTTGGCGAGACCGTCCGCGACGAGCGCGCGGGCGGCGCCCATCACGCGGGCTTCGTTGACATTGACCCCGAAAGCATTCCAGCTGTTCCAGCCCATCGGCGGCGTCGGCGCATGGCCGACCGGCGCAAGCGCCCACGCGCCGGTCGCGTTCAGCGACGCGGCGGTCGCATGGCCGGCGAGCGCTCCGAGCGCGAGCGCAACCGCAACCGCAACCGCCAGCCGGTTGCGCAGTTTCCGCAGTCGTCGAGATTGCACCAGCCGGGCTCCCATTGGGCGATGCGCGGTATTTTAGTCGGTTTTGGCGGCGATGACGCCCGGTTTTCGCGGGAAGGGCGCGTTACGTACAATTCCTGATTATCGCGAACGGTGATGCCTGCCAACGTCGGGCGCCGGTGCGTTTCTTGGAATGTCCATGGTCGATGATTCGGCGTCTCTGACTGGACTCAGCGCGACGGTTGCCGCGGCGCGCCTGAAGGCGGACGGATATAACGAGCTGCCCGCGCCCGATCGACGCGGGATCGTAAAAATCCTGTGGGAAGTCGTACGCCAGCCCATGTTCGCGCTGCTGATCGGCGGTGGAATCGTGTACTTGCTGCTGGGCGACCGGGTGGAGGCCTTGTTGCTGCTCGCCTTCGCCACGCTGTCGGTCGGAATCACCATCGTCCAAGAATCTCGCAGCGAGCGGGTGCTCGAGGCACTGCGCAGCCTGGCGAGTCCGCGCGCCGTCGTGATGCGCGACGGGGTTCGCGTGCAGATCGCGGGTCGCGAGGTGGTTCGGGGCGACCTCCTCGTCGTGACCGAGGGCGATCGCGTCGCGGCCGACGCCGTCGTACTGGCGGCGCACGACCTGATGCTGGACGAATCGCTGCTGACCGGAGAGTCCGTGCCGGTGCGCAAGACGTCCGCATCGGGGGCGTATGCTGCGACGGCCGCGACGGCCGATCCCTCGCCGGGCGGGGACGATCAGCCCTACGTGTTCGCGGGTACTCTGGTGGTCCGCGGCACCGCCAAGGCACGCGTGCGCGCCACCGGCGCGCGCAGCGAAATGGGCAAGATCGGCCGCGCGCTCGGCGACATCGAGACCGAGCAGCCACGACTGCAGCAGCAAATGGCCTGGTTGGTCCGCGATTTCGCGGTGGCCGGTGCGGTCGCCGGCGGGTTGACGGTGCTGCTGTTCGGGATGCTGCGCGGGTCATGGCTGCAGGCTTTATTGGGCGGCATCGCCTTGGGCATGTCGCTGTTGCCCGAGGAGTTCCCGCTGGTGTCGGCGGTGTTCATGGCCATGGGCGCATGGCGCATCTCGCGCGCGCGCGTCCTGACCCGCCGTGCGGCGGCGATCGAGACACTCGGCGCGACGACCGTGCTGTGCACCGACAAGACCGGCACGCTCACGGAAAACCGCATGACGCTGGTGGCGATCGTGAGTCCCGATGACGCGTGGGACGCCGAGTTGTCGACGCCCCCGACGCGGTCCGTCGGAACGACCCTCGCGGCCGCTTATTGGGCCTGTCCAGCGGAGCCCTCGGACGCGATGGACCTGGCGATTCACGCCCTTGTCGACGCGCACCGCGACGCGATTGCCGTCGATGCCGGCTCCCGTACCCTGGTGCGAGCCTACGGTCTGCGGTCCGACCTGTTCGCCGTGGCCAATGTGTATTCGGAGAGCGCGGAGGGCGCCTGCAGAGCCTATGCGAAGGGGGCCCTGGAGGCGATTGCCGAACTCTCCGACCTCGCGCCGGCGCGGTTCGCCGCCATCCGCGGCGAGGTCGATCGAATGGCGGCATCCGGCATCCGCGTTCTCGCGGTCGCGAAAACCGCCGCGCTGTCCATGAGAGCGCCGCAACAGCTTCCGGATTCGCCCCGCGGGATGAATTTCGATTATTTGGGCCTGATCGGCTTCGCCGACCCCTTGCGCGCCAACGCGTCCGCCGCGGTCGCGGAATGCCGCTCGGCCGGAGTGCGTGTGTTGATGATCACCGGGGACTATCCGGCGACGGCAGGCGCCATCGGCCGGCGGGCGGGGCTCGACTCGACGGCGCCGCTCAGCGGTGAGGAACTCGAGGCGCTCTCGGATGCGGCGCTGTCGCTGCGAATCCGGACGACGTCGATTTTCGCGCGCATCCGCCCCCATCAGAAACTGCGGATCGTCGAGTGCCTGAAGGCGGATGGGGAAATCGTCGCGATGACGGGCGACGGCGTGAACGACGCACCGGCGATCAAGGCCGCGCATATCGGGATCGCGATGGGCGGGCGCGGCACCGAGGTGGCGCGCGAGGCCTCCTCGATCGTCCTGCTGGACGATGACTTCGGTTCGATCGTCGCCACGATTCGCCTCGGACGGCGGATCTACGACAATCTGCGCAAGGCCGTCGAATACATCGTCGCCGTGCACATACCGATCGCCGGGCTCGCGCTGATTCCGCTGCTGCTCGACATGCCGCTGCTGCTCACGCCCATTCATATCGCATTCCTCGAAATGATCATCGACCCGGCGTGCTCGATGGTGTTCGAAGCGGAGGCGGAAGAGGCCGATGTGATGCGACGGCCGCCGCGCGACCCGAAGAGTCCCTTGTTGCTGCCGACCAGAATCCGGTGGGCCGTGACGCAGGGTGCCGTGGTGCTGGTGATCTTGGTGGGGCTGTTGATCGGCGCATCCCGCGGCGGCATGGCCGAGGCGGACGTGCGCGCATTGATATTCATCTCCCTGGTGCTCATCGATATGGGTCTCATCCTGGTCAATCGCACGTTCACGGCCTCGCTGATCGACGCCGTCGTGAAGCCGAACCGCTCGCTGTGGGTGCTGGTAGGCGGGGTGTCCGCGCTGTTGTCGATCGCCGTCGGTTGGCCGCCCGCACGCAGCTTGTTTCATTTCGGCGCGCCGCGATGGCGGATCCTCATGATCAGCGCCGCGGTCGGCATCGCGAG